>NZ_LZKK01000022.1 GCF_001672815.1 Mycobacterium sp. E796
CGACACACCGAGACCCGACCGTTATGCACGCGCACGTAACGTGGCGGCCCGACGAGTCGATCGCGTTGGGTGTGAATTGTGGGCTTTGCGTGTGAATCCTGGGTAGAAAGATCGCGTGATTCCCTCCACTTGTACACACTGAAAGCCCTGGATTCACACTCAACGCGACGGACTCGTCGGGCCGCCACGTTACGTGCGCGTGCATAACGGTCGGGTCTCGGTGTGTCGAGGCAGGTGTGGGCGCCGCAGTTCATAACATTTGCACCGATGGTCACAAAAGCAACAGCAGCCTCAGCCGGCGCGAGCGTGCTGCTCGTCGCGGCGATAAGCCTGTCCGGGTGCACGCCGCGGCCCGACGGCCCCGCGCCGGCCGCCGAGAAGTTCTTCGGCGCCTTGGCAATCGGGGACACCGCGACGGCCGCGCAGCTCAGCGACAACCCGAACGAGGCCCGTGAAGCGCTCAACGCCGCCTGGGCCGGGCTGCAGGCCACCCACCTGGATGCGCAGGTCCTCAGCTCGAAGTACGCCGAGGACACCGGGACAGTCGATTACCGGTTCACCTGGCACCTGCCCAAGAACCGGACCTGGAGCTATGACGGCCAACTGAAGATGGCCCGCGACGAGGGGCGCTGGGAGGTTCGGTGGGCCACCACCGACCTGCATCCCAAGCTTGGCGAGCACCAGACGTTCGCGCTGCGGGCCGATCGGCCGCGGCGCGCCTCGGTGAACGAGCTCGGCGGCAGCGACGTGCTGGCGCCGGGCTATCTGTATCACTACACGCTGGACGCCACCAAGGCCGGCCCGTCGGAGTCGCTGAGCTTCACCACTCACACGATCGTCGACGTGCTGCGGCCGTTCAACAACACGCTCACCGACCCGCAGGTGCTCGCCGAGCAGGCCAGCGCGGCGACGCACCCGCTGGACCTGGGCGTCACGCTGCACCCCGACGACAACGACAAGGTCTTCCCAGCGATCGGTCGGCTGCCCGGCATCGTCGTCACGCCGCAGGCCGAAATGCTGCCCACCGACCCGCATTTCGCGCCGGCCGTCATCGCCGAGGTCAAGAAAGCCGTGATGGACCAGCTCGACGGCCAGGCGGGCTGGCGGGTGGTCAGCGTCAACCAGAACAACGTCGACGTCGCCGTGCTGCACGAGGTCGAGGGGTCGCCGGCGCCGTCGGTGTCGATCACGCTGGACCGGGTGGTGCAGAACGCCGCCCAGCGCGCCGTGGACAACAAGGGCGGCAAGGCGATGATCGTCGTGATCAAGCCGTCGACGGGGGAGATCCTCGCGATCGCACAGAACAAGGGCGCCGACGCCGACGGCCTGCCCGCCACCAACGGCCTGTTCCCGCCCGGGTCGACCTTCAAGATGATCACGGCGGGCGCCGCCATCGACCGCGACATGGCCACCCCCAACTCGATGCTGGGTTGCCCGGGCCACATCGACATCGGGCATCGCACCATCCCCAACTACGGCGGCTTCGACCTCGGCGTGGTGCCCATGTCGCGGGCGTTCGCCAGTTCGTGCAACACGACGTTCGCCGAGCTGAGCAGCAGGATGCCGCCCCGCGGCCTGACCCAAACGGCCACCCGCTACGGCATCGGGCTCGACTACACCGTCGACGGCCTCACCACCGTGACCGGGTCGGTGCCCCCGACGGTGGACCTGGCCGAGCGCACCGAGGACGGCTTCGGCCAGGGCAAGGTGCTGGCGAGCCCGTTCGGCATGGCCCTGGTGGCGGCGACGGTCGCGGCCGGCAAGACCCCGGTGCCGCAGCTCATCGCCGGCCGCCCGACGACGGTCGAGGGGGACGACACCCCGATCAGCCCCAAGATGGTCGAGGCGCTGCGGCCGATGATGCGGCTGGTGGTGACCAACGGGACCGCCAAGGAGATCGCCGGGTGCGGCGAGATCTACGGGAAGACCGGTGAGGCCGAGTTCCCGGGCGGGTCGCACTCCTGGTTCGCCGGGTACCGCGGCGACCTGGCGTTCGCCGCGCTGATCGTCGGGGGTGGCAGCTCGGAGTGGGCGGTGCGGATGACGAAATTCATGTTCGAGGCGATGCCGCCGGGCTACCTGGCCTGAACTGCCCCGGTCCCGGGGGCTCCAACAGCGGTAAATTTGCGATCATGACCGATACCGGCGGGGACATGCTGGCGTTACGGGTCTCCGACGCCGACCGCAACGGCACGATGCGGCGGCTGCACAACGCCGTCGCGCTCGGCCTGATCGACATCGACGAGTTCGAGCAGCGCTCGACGCAGGTGTCCTACGCGCGCACCCGAAGCGAGCTGGACGGGTTGGTCGGTGACCTGCCCGGGCCCGGCGCATTCGTCTCGTCCGCGGCCGACCGGGTGGAGCTGCGCGGCTGGGCCGGCTCGCTGAAGCGCCACGGCGAGTGGACCGTGCCGACCCGGCTGGCGCTGGTGCGCCGGCTCGGCTCGGTGCACCTCGACCTCACCAGGGCCCGATTCGCCGGGCCGGTGGTGATCATCGAGCTCGACATGAGGTTCGGCTCGGTGGAGGTCCGGTTGCCCGAGGGCGCCAGTGCGTCGATCGACGACGTCGAGGTCTACGTCGGCAGCGCCAGCGATCGCCGCAAGGGCGCGCCGGGCGAGGGTACGCCGCATGTCGTGTTGACGGGCCGAGTGGTGTGCGGGTCGCTGATCATCCGCGGGCCGCGCCGCTCGCTGTTGCGCCGCCGATCTGGTTGATCGCGCTTCGCGTGTGAACCTGTGGCGCCCCACGCTCACACTCGAAGCCGCTGACGCACACGCGCCGCGCCGGGCGAGCGCCTATTAAGCTGGCCTGCATGCCAGCTCGCACCGCGCTTTCTCCCGGGGTGATGTCGCCGACTCTGCCGGTGCCCGGGCGCATCCCCCGCCCCGAGTATGTCGGCAAGCCGACCGCCCGGGAGGGCAGCGAGCCGTGGGTGCAGACGCCCGAGGTGATCGAGAAGATGCGCGTCGCCGGCCGGATCGCGGCCGGCGCCCTGGCCGAGGCGGGCAAGGCGGTCGCGCCCGGGGTGACGACCGACGAACTCGACCGGATCGCCCACGAGTACATGATCGACAACGGCGCCTACCCGTCGACGCTGGGCTACAAGGGCTTCCCGAAGTCGTGCTGCACGTCGCTCAACGAGGTCATCTGCCACGGAATCCCCGATTCGACGGTGATCGAGGACGGCGACATCGTCAACATCGACGTCACCGCCTACATCGACGGGGTGCACGGCGACACCAACGCGACGTTCCTGGCCGGCGACGTCGCCGAGGAGCACCGGCTGCTCGTGGAGCGCACGCACGAGGCCACGATGCGCGCGATCAACGCCGTCAAGCCGGGCCGCGCGCTCTCGGTGGTCGGCCGCGTCATCGAGTCGTACGCAAACCGGTTCGGGTACAACGTCGTTCGTGACTTCACCGGCCATGGCATCGGCACCACCTTTCACAACGGGCTGGTGGTGCTGCATTACGACCAGCCCTCCGTGGCGACGGTCATCCAGCCGGGAATGACGTTCACCATCGAACCGATGATCAACCTCGGCGCGCTGGACTACGAGATCTGGGACGACGGCTGGACGGTTGTCACCAAAGACCGCAAGTGGACCGCCCAGTTCGAGCACACGCTGCTGGTCACCGACACCGGCGCCGAGATCCTCACCTTGCCGTGAGGTTCCCCCCGCGAGCAGACGCAAAAGCCCCTATTTCGGCGCGAAATTGGGGGCTTTTGCGTCTGGTCGCCACAGAAAGGTGAGCGGGGCTCTGCTGGTCGCGGGCACCAGCTCCGACGCCGGTAAATCGGTGGTGGTGGCGGGCCTGTGCCGGTTGTTGGCGCGCAAGGGGATTCGAGTGGCGCCGTTCAAGGCGCAGAACATGTCCAACAACTCGGTGGTCACCGTCGAGGGCGGCGAGATCGGCCGCGCCCAGGCGATCCAGGCGCGCGCGGCGGGGCTCGAGCCCAGCGTGCGGTTCAACCCGATCCTGCTCAAACCGGGCGGCGACCGCACCTCGCAGCTGGTGATCCGGGGCCAGGTCGCCGAGTCGGTCACCGCGGCCGGCTATATCGAGCATCGCGACCGGCTCGCCGGCATCGTCGCACACGAATTGTCTTGCCTGCGAGCCGAATTCGACACGGTGATCTGCGAGGGCGCCGGCTCGCCGGCCGAGATCAACCTGCGCGCAACGGATTTGGCCAACATGGGGCTGGCCCGCGCCGCGAACCTGCCGGTGCTCCTGGTCGGCGACATCGACCGCGGCGGGCTGCTGGCGCACCTGTTCGGGACGGTCGCGGTGCTCGAGCCCGAGGACCAGGCGCTGATCGCCGGCTTCGTCGTCAACAAGTTCCGCGGCGACCCCGCGCTGCTGGAACCCGGTCTGCGCCAGCTGCACGCCCTGACCGGCCGCCCGACCTACGGCGTGCTGCCCTACGCCGAGGAACTCTGGCTGGACGCCGAGGACTCGCTGTCGGTGGTCGCGAGCCGTGTCCTCGGCACGCCCGCGCCGCCCCGCGGCGATCAGTGGCTGCGGGTCGCCGCGATCCGGCTGCCCCGCATCTCCAACTCCACCGACGTCGAGGCGCTGGCCTGCGAGCCCGGCGTGCTGGTGCGCTGGATCACCGATCCCGCCGACCTGGCCGACACCGACCTGATCGTGGTGCCCGGCAGCAAGGCGACCGTCGCCGACCTGGCGTGGCTGCGCGAGCGCGGCCTGGCCGGCGCGATCGTCGACCACGCCCGGGCCGGCAAGCCGGTGCTGGGCATCTGCGGCGGCTTCCAGATGCTGTGCCGGCGCATCGAGGACACGGTCGAATCCGGCGCCGGGGAGGTCGCCGGTCTGGGCCTGCTCGACGCCGACATCGCCTTCGGCGAGGCCAAGGTCCTGCGGCGCTGGCAGCGGCCGCTCTCCGGATACGAGATCCACCACGGGCGCCTCTCCCGCTGCGCCGAGGACACCTGGTTTGCCCATGACGCCGAACCCCACGGCGTCGTGCGCGGCGCCGTCTTCGGCACCCACTGGCACGGCCTGCTCGACAACGACGACTTCCGCCGGGGCTGGCTCACCCGGGTCGCCGACACGGCCGGCCGCGACGGTTTCGTCGTCGCCGACACCAACGTCGCCGCGCGCCGCGACGCCCAACTCGACGCGATCGCCGACCTGCTGGCCGCCCATCTCGACGTCGACGCGGTCCTAGGGCTGCTCGACGGGCCGCCGCCGCGACCGTTGATTACCAGTGCGTTACGCCAGTAGGAGAGGAGGAAACCTCGCGCACGCTGGCCTTTGACAGGTAACGTGCGTGAGTGCACTCGATGATGACCACGCTCGACGGATTTCCCGTTCCGGTGTCCGTAGCCGGGCCGGAGAAGGGTGTCGTCGTCGTCATCCTCGGAGACCAGCAGCGTTCGCCGGTCGCCTACGAAGCGGTGTGCGAGCGCCTGCATACCGCCTCGCTTCGCACGGTCGTCATCGGCCTCGACCCGCGCCTGACCGCGAAATCAGTGGTCGGCATCCTCGACTCGCTGGGCATCCGCTGGGCCGTGGTCTTCGGCGACCGCGCCGGGGGTGAGCTCGCCTGGGAACTGGCGGCCACCCGGTTGGGCCGGTTCGTCGGCCTGGTCGTCATCGACCGCGGGCATCCGCGGGTTGCCGACCCCAACGGCGTGGTGCTCGACGAGCACTGCCCGCCGGTGGAAATCGGCACCACCGTGCTGGTCAGCTCGCCGGCCGCCAAGGCCGTGGCGGACGCGAGCCAGCGGTACGTCTATGCCGAATACCGCGTGGTCGACCTAGGCCGGCGCACCGTGCAGGAGTCGACGGCACAGCTGGCCGCCGAGATCGTCCTGCGCACCAGCACGTGGTAGCGCCTTCCGCCATGCTCACGTTGGCCGCGCTGGACGAACTGGTGGGCGGCGGCGCCGTGGACACCGTCATCGTGGCGTTCGCCGACATGCAGGGCCGGCTGGTCGGCAAGCGCATGTCGGCCCGGCTCTTCGTCGACGAGGTCGCCGCGCACGGCGCCGAGTGCTGCAGCTATCTGCTCGCCGTCGACGTCGACATGAACACGGTTTCCGGCTACGCGATGTCGAGCTGGGAAACCGGATACGGCGACATGGTGATGACGCCGGACCTGGCCACCCTGCGCCTGGTCCCGTGGCTGCCGAGCACCGCGCTGGTGATCGCCGACCTCGGCTGGGCCGACGGCGGTGAAGTCGCCGTCGCGCCCCGGGCGATCCTGCGCCGCCAGCTCGCCCGGCTGGGCGAGCGCGGCCTGGCCGCCGACATCGCCACCGAGCTGGAGTTCATCGTGTTCGACGAGCCGTACCGCCAGGCATGGGCGAGCGGCTACCGCGGGCTGACGCCGGCCAGCGACTACAACATCGACTACGCGATGCTGGCGTCGTCGCGGATGGAGCCGCTGCTGCGCGACATCCGGCTGGGGATGGAGGGCGCGGGCCTGCGGTTCGAGGCCGTCAAGGGCGAATGCAACCGGGGCCAGCAGGAAATCGGGTTCCGCTACGACGAGGCGCTGGTCACCTGCGACAACCACACCATCTACAAGAACGGCGCCAAGGAGATCGCCGATCAGCACCGCAAGAGCCTGACGTTCATGGCGAAATACGATGAGCGGGAAGGCAATAGCTGCCACATCCATCTGTCGCTGCGAGGGCCGGACGATACGGCCGTGTTCGACGACGGCGGCCGCCCGCACGGCATGTCGGCGACGTTCTGCGGTTTCCTCGCGGGCCTGTTGGCCACCCTGCGCGAACTGACGCTGTTCTACGCGCCAAACATCAACTCCTACAAGCGATTCGCCGACGGCAGCTTCGCGCCCACCGCGATCGCGTGGGGCCTGGACAACCGCACCTGCGCGCTGCGGGTGGTCGGCCACGGGCGCAACCTGCGGGTCGAATGCCGGGTGCCCGGCGGCGACGTCAACCCCTACCTCGCTGCGGCGGCGCTGATCGCCGGGGGGCTGTACGGTATCGAACGGGGCCTCGAGCCGCCCGCGCCCTACACCGGGAACGCCTACGAGGCAACCGACGTCGAGCGGCTGCCCGGCACGCTCGCCGAGGCGGCGGCGCTGTTCGAAGGCTCGGCGCTCGCGCGGGAGGCCTTCGGCGACGACGTCGTCGCGCACTACCTGAACAACGCCCGCGTGGAGTTGGCGGCGTTCAACGCGGCGGTCACCGACTGGGAGAGGATGCGAGGGTTTGAACGGCTCTAGTCCCGATCGGCCGGTGGTCGGCCTGACCAGCTATCTCGAGCAGGTGCGGACCGGGACCTGGGATATCCCCGCCGGTTACCTGCCCGCCGACTACTTCGAGGGCGTCGTCATGGCCGGCGGCATCGCGGTGCTGCTGCCGCCGCAGCGCGCGGACTCCGGGGTCGTCGATCGCCTGCTGGACGGCCTGGACGCGCTGGTGATCACCGGCGGCTACGACCTCGACCCCGCGCACTACGGCCAGGACCCGCACCCGGCCACCGACGAGCCCCGCACCGACCGCGACGCCTGGGAGCTCGCGCTGCTGCGCGGCGGACTGGACCGCGGGCTTCCCGTGCTGGGCATCTGCCGGGGCGCGCAACTACTCAACGTCGCGTTCGGCGGCACCCTGCACCAGCACCTGCCCGACGTCCTCGGCCACAGTGGCCACCGCGCCGGCAACGGGGTGTTCAACCGGTTGCCGGTCCGCACGGTCTCCGGCACGCGCCTGGCCGCGTTGATCGGCGAGTGCGTCGACGCGCCCTGTTATCACCACCAGGCCATCGACAAGGTCGGCGACGGCTTGGTGGTGAGCGCGATGGACCCCGACGGCGTGGTCGAGGCCGTCGAGGTGCCCGGCGACGCGTTCGCGCTTGCGGTGCAATGGCATCCGGAGAAATCGCTTGACGACCTGCGGCTGTTCAAGGCGGTGGTGGAAGCCGCGCGGGTCACCCGATGACGGCAACGCAACTGGTCAACCCCGCGACCGAGGAAGAGCTGCGTTCCGTCGAGCTCTTCGACGCCCCCGCCGTTGACGACGCCGTGGCGCGCGCCCGGGCGGCCCAGCGGCGCTGGGCGCGGTTGGCGCCGGCGGATCGAGCGGCGGCCCTGCGGGCGTTCGCCGCCATCGTCGACGCCCACGTCGACGAACTGGCCGCGCTCGAGGTGGCCAACTCGGGGCACCCGATCACATCGGCGGAATGGGAGGCCGGCCACGTCCGCGACGTGCTGACGTTCTACTCGGGCAGCCCGGAACGCTTGTCCGGCAAGCAAATTCCCGTCGCCGACGGCATCGACGTCACCTTCAACGAGCCGCTGGGCGTCGTCGGCGTGATCACGCCGTGGAACTTCCCGATGCCGATCGCGTCGTGGAGCATCGCCCCCGCGCTGGCCGCCGGCAACGCCGTACTGGTCAAGCCCGCCGAGTGGACGCCGCTGACCACGATGCGGCTGGGCGAGCTGGCGGTCGAGGCCGGGCTCGATGCGGACCTGCTCCAGGTGCTGCCCGGGAAGGGCGCCGTGGTGGGGGAGCGGCTCGTCACCCACGCGGGAGTGCGCAAGGTGGTGTTCACCGGCTCCACCGAGGTGGGCAAGAGCGTGATGGCGGGCGCGGCGGCGCAGGTCAAGCGGGTGACGCTGGAACTCGGCGGCAAGAGCGCCAACATCGTCTTCGCCGACTGCGACCTGGAGCGCGCGGCGGCGACCGCGCCCGCCGGGGTGTTCGACAACGCCGGGCAGGACTGCTGCGCACGCAGCCGGATCCTGGTGCAGCGCAGCGTGTATGACCGCTTCATGGAGTTGCTCGAGCCGGCGGTCAAGGCTGTCGCCGTCGGGGACCCCGCCTCCCGCGACACCGAGATGGGTCCCCTGGTGTCGGGCGCGCACCGCGACAAGGTCGCCTCCTACGTGCCCGACGACGCCCCCGTCGCCTTCCGGGGCACCGCGCCGTCCGGCCGCGGGTTCTGGTTTCCGCCAACGGTTCTCACCCCGCAGCGCAACGACCGCGCCGTCACCGAGGAGATCTTCGGTCCCGTCGTCACCGTGTTGGCGTTCGACGACGAGGACGACGCCGTCGCGCTCGCCAACGACACCGCCTACGGGCTGTCGGGATCCATCTGGACCGACGACCTGTCCCGGGCCCTGCGGGTGTCGCGGGCGGTCGAGTCGGGCAACCTGTCGGTGAACTCGCACTCCTCGGTCCGCTACAACACGCCGTTCGGCGGGTTCAAGCAGTCCGGGCTGGGCCGCGAGCTGGGCCCCGACGCGCCATTGCATTTCACCGAGACCAAGAACGTGTTCATCGCCGTCAAGGAGGGCTCGTAATGGACCTGTCGCAGCGGCTGGCGGGCCGGGTCGCGGTGATCACCGGCGGTGCCGGCGGCATCGGGTTGGCCGCGGCGCGGCGGATGCGCGCGGAAGGCGCGAGCATCGTCGTGGGCGACGTCGACCGCGACGCCGGCGCGGCCGCCGCCGAGGAGCTCTCGGGTTTGTTTGTGCCGACGGATGTTTCGGACGAGGACGCGGTCAACGCGCTGTTCGACGCCGCCGCCGAGGCCTACGGCTGGGTCGACATCGCGTTCAACAACGCCGGCATCTCACCGCCCGAGGACGACCTGATCGAGAACACCGAACTTCCGGCGTGGCAACGAGTGCAGGATGTCAACCTCAAATCGGTCTACCTGTGTTGCCGGGCCGCGCTGCGGCACATGGTGCCCGCGCAGAAGGGGTCGATCATCAACACGGCGTCGTTCGTCGCGGTGCTGGGGTCGGCCACGTCGCAGATCTCCTACACCGCGTCCAAGGGCGGGGTGCTCGCCATGTCGCGGGAGTTGGGCGTGCAGTTCGCCCGGCAGGGCATCCGCGTCAACGCGCTGTGCCCCGGACCGGTCAACACCCCACTCCTGCAAGAGCTTTTCGCCAAGGACCCCGAACGCGCGGCGCGCCGGCTGGTGCACGTGCCGCTGGGCCGATTCGCCGAGCCCGACGAAATCGCCGCCGCGGTGGCGTTTTTGGCCAGCGACGACGCGTCGTTCATCACGGCGTCGACGTTCCTGGTCGACGGCGGCATCAGCTCCGCCTACGTCACCCCGCTCTGACGGCCGGGTGGCGCAGCCGCGCCATCGCCATCGCCCACGCCCGTGGCACCGAGAGCCCCCCGATTGACGCCCCACGTCCGAAACTGGCCAACGGTCCGACGCGGGCCGGCTTCCGGACGAGCGAGCGCAGCGCCGCCCTTTTGTTGAGCGCGCTCAGGTATCCGATCGCCGGGCCCGACGGTGCGCACAGGGAACTCAGCCTGGACAGCGCCGGGGTCACCGGCGACAGCGACGCCTCCAGGGGCGTCAACGGCGACACCGAAAATGCTTGCAGCGCTTCGGGAATGGCCGACATCACCCGACCGCCGGCCGACACGACGTCCGGCGCCGAGCGCAGGGCCCAGGGACCGGCCGTCGCGCCCGCGTATCCCGGCGGCGAGCTGAACGGAGCCAGCGTCGCCGCGTCGGCCGCGGCGACGGCGTAGGCGTACATGGCGTCGGCGTCGCGGGCCCACATCTGCTCGTACTCGGCGTCGACGTCCGCGATGGCCGGGCCGCTTTGCGCAAGGCAGTTCCCGCGGCCCAGCGACCTCAGCTGCGCGCGGTTGGCGGTGATCGCCGGTGGGGGAACCATTGCCGCCAGCGCCGAATGATGGGCTCTCGCCGCCGCCGCGGCCTGGGCGCCCGCCTGCTCGGCGCGCGCCGCGGCAGTGTGCAGCCAATTCACGTACGGCGCCGCGCCCTCCAGCATTGGCGCCTGCGCCGCCGAATACAGCCCCGCCGCAAGCCGGTCCCAGGCCGCAGCGGCCTCGGTCATCGATCCCGCGCCGGGGCCCGAATGCATCAGCCCGGAGTTGATTTCCGGCGGAAGCGTCGCGAAATCCATTACCACCCCTCCATCCGAATCCACCCGAATCCACCCGAATGCCACCCGAACCCATGGAATCTTCCCTGATATACGTGCCAGGGTTACAGCCAGGTCGCCCTCATAACGGTGAATGAGCTGTGAGAATGCTCGGCGCCGACTTTGAAAACAGGTGCTTTCATTTTTGGGTGACTGCGAAGTAAGGTTGACATAACCAGCGGTGCGGTCGGGGGCGGCGCTAACCTGCAAGCGAATATCACGGGGGACGAAAGTTGTATGCGGCGACCTGCCGCCACTGCGGCAGGGAAATTGTCCAGCACCCTTCGGGGGTGTGGATCCCCCGGAATGGCTCCATGAAAAGCGATCCCGATGGCATCTACTGCCCGGTCTCAGCCGGCTTGCGCCGCCCCCGGATGCTGCACGAACCCATGCCTTCCGACCTGGCGGGGGCGCCCCGGTGGCTGTCCCCGGACGCTTCCCGCGTTCGTACCACCGCGAGTGTGGACGGCGACTCCAAGCGCCGACGCATCCGGCGGCCGCATGTCCCTGAGGCCGTCCGGATGCGCCTTGGGCGTGCCCTCGTTCGGCTGAAGGACCTGGCGCGGTTCCGCATGGCCTGGTGGTGACGCGCCGAGGGGCCCGGGCGGATCAGAAAACGATCAGCGGAATCGCCATCTCGGCCGGGGTGGCCCCGCCGTGAAAGCCGATGAGGCGGGCGGATTCCGGGGGCTCGTGGGCGGTCGCCAGCACGGCGGTGTCGCCGGTGCAGACGACGACGACGTCGCCGATCCGCGCCAGGTGCGCCGGGTCGACGGGCCCGAACATGCCGGTGGCGACCGCGTGCTCGCGGTCGTAGACGTCCGCCCGGCCGTCGAGCGCCTCGGCCCACGCGGCCCGGACATCGTCGGCGGCACCCCGGTCGGTGTGCAGGTAGCGCACCCGCGGCTCGCCGGCGACCACGCGCACCCCGTCGCTCAGCCGCGGGTCGGTGTCGAGGTCGACGCGGGACTCCGCGGGGACGTTGAGGCCGCCGTGGTCGGCGGTCACGAGCAGCGCCGCGTTCGGCGGCAGGGTATCGACCAGCCGGGTCAGCAGGGCGTCGACGCGCACCGCCGCCTCGTGCCAGTGCTGGGACCCGATGCCGAATATGTGGGCGGCGGTGTCCAGGTCGGCGATGTAGCCGAAGACCAGGCCCGGCCCCGCCTGCAGCTCGTCGGCCATCACCTGGGCGTAGTCGTCGGTCGGTTGTGTCGGGCGGAAGCGCGCGCCGCGGTACGCCGCGTCGGTCAGTCCGCTGCCGATGAACGGCGCGGGCAGCACCGCCCGCGCGGCGATGCCGGCCTGCTCGAGCCGGCCGAACCAACTCGGCAGCGGCTGCCATTCGGCGTGGGGCGGGTCATCGCGCCACACGATGTGCGTGAGCACCCGGTCCGTGCCGGGCACATTGAGCGTGAACCCGAGGATGCCGTGCTCACCGGGCCGCGCGCCGGTGCCCAGGGAGACCAGGCTGCTCGGCGTCGTCGAGGGAAACGTGCAGGTGAGTTCCGCCAGGCTTCCGGTCTCACCCGCCAGCACCGAGGCCAGCAGCGGCGCGTCACCGGTCAGCTTGGGTAGCAGGTGCCAGCCCATCCCATCGACCAGCACGACCGCGACGCGGTCGACGGCGCCGACGGATTCCGCGAGGCCCAAGCGGTCGGCCCCGTCGGGGGCGCCGAGCAGGGCGGCGGCGGCCGGCAGCACGTCGCAGATCGAGCCGGGCACGACGCCCAGTCTGGCACGAGCCAGACGGTCTCAGTTGATTCGGCGCACGTTCTGGGCAACCACGGTGCCTAAACGTGCGCCAGCCGTTGGCTGGTCACCCGCAGCTGACGGTCGGTGCTGTCGGCGAGCGCGCGAACCTGCTCCGGTGTCAGCCGGCCGCACAGCCGGCCCCAGTGCACCGCGACCTCGTCGCCGACGGCGACGTCGGGCACGGCGCTGTACCCGTCGGCCCAGACGTCGAGCGGTCGCACGGCGGGCTCGGACAGGGTCAGGGCCCGGCCGTCCCAGAGCAGGTTCCGGCACGACACCTCGACGTCGTCGTTCTCGCGGGAAACGACTGTGCCCCAGGTGATCCGGCAGCTGTCCAGCACGCTCAACGGGTGTTCATCCATGCCGCGACCCAAGAACCGGGTCCACGGATACACGCCGAACACATGGAAGCAGTGGTTGGCGGCGGCCTCGTGGCCCAGCTCGGGCGTGAGGTGCGACCAGTACCGGCCGGCCTGTGGGCCGATGATGTCCAGCAGCGCGTCGAAGAACGCGCCCGGATCCAGGCCGGCGCCGAGACCGCCGCCGAGCCAATAGGATTCGACGAGCCGGTAATCCAGCGGGTCGGCGACGCCGGTCAGCCGGGACAGCACCTGCAGGTAGGGCCAGGCCCCGGAAAATCCCGTCGCCGCGCGGCGCACCTCGTCGACGGAACCGTCGCGCAGGGTGGCCCCGAGCGGGGGCCCGCAGTAGCCCAGGGCGTTGGGGGCGTACGCGTAGCGGGCGAACATGTCGGCACCGCGGATGTCGGTCAAGTGCGCCCCACCAGCTTGACCGCGTCACGATGCATGCGGCCGAAGTTGTAGTAGGCCGCGCACGCCCCCTCGGGCGACACCATGCACGTGCCGATCGGCGTCTCGGGGGTGCACGCGGTGCCGAAAACCTTGCACTCCCAAGGTTTCAGCACGCCCTTGAGCACCTCGCCGCACTGGCAGGCCTTGGGGTCGGCGACGCGAACGCCGGGCATCGCGAAGCGCAGCTCGGCGTCGAATTCCGCGAAGTCGTCGTGCAGCCGCAGCGCGCTCTGCGAGATGAAGCCCAGGCCGCGCCATTCGAAGTGCGGGCGCAGCGCGAACACCTTGCCCATCAGCGCCAGCGCGGCGGGGTTGCCGCGCTCGGGGACCACGCGCTTGTACTGGTTCTCCACCTCGCAGCGGCCCTCGCGGATCTGGGTCAGCAGCATCGCGACCGCCGCCAAGATGTCCAACGGCTCGAAACCCGCCACCACCAACGGCTTTCGGTACACCTCGGGCACGAACCGGTAGGGGCGGTTGCCCACCACCGTCGACACGTGCCCGGGTCCGATGAACCCGGACAGCCGCAAGTCGGGGGATTCCAGGATGGCCTTGATCGGCGGGACGATGGTGACGTGGTTGCAGAAGACGCTGAAATTGGGCAGGCCCAGGTCGCGGGCGCGCACCAGCGTCACCGCGGTCGAGGGCGCGGTGGTCTCGAAGCCGATGGCGAAGAACACGATTTGCTTGTCGGGGTTGTCGACGGCGATTTTCAGCGCGTCGAGCGGCGAGTAGACGAACCGCACATCGGCGCCGCGCGCCTTGGCGTCCAGCAGGCTGCCGTTGGACCCGGGCACCCGCATCATGTCGCCGAAGCAGGTGAAGATGACGTCGGGCTGGCCGGCCAGCCACATCGCGTCGTCGATGCGGCCCATCGGGATCACGCAGACCGGGCAGCCCGGGCCGTGCACCAGCTCCACGTTGTCGGGCAGCAGGTGTTCGATGCCGTGCCGGTAGATGGTGTGCGTGTGCCCACCACACACCTCCATGAACTTGAACTGATCGCCACCGTCGCCCGCCAAGCGCGCCAGGCTGTTTATGGCCCCCAGCAGTTTGCGGGCGGCGGCCGGATCACGAAACTCGTCAACGAATTTCATAGCAATTCCCCTTAGATGATGGCCGACGAGTCGAACGCTTCCATTTCGGTTTGATAGGCCTCACCGAGTTTCTGGATCGCGGCCAGCGTGAGCAGCGCCTCGCTCTCGTCGATCTTGGCCATGGCGAAGCCGACGTGGACCAGCACCCAGTCGTCGGGCTCGGGCATGTCGTCCTCCAGCAGCCGCACGCTGATGGTGCGCTGCACGCCGCTGACGTCCACCTTGGCCAGATAGTTGGCGGGATCGGTGATTTCGACGATCCGGCCCGGAATCCCAAGACACATCTTCGGTCCTCCCTTAACAAATCCTCGGCAGCGGGTCCCCGACGAGCATGTCGACGATCCGCGTTCCGCCGAACCCGGTGCGCAGCACCACGGTTTCGGCGGGTTCGGCGACGATCTTCCCTACCTCGGCCGCGTCGACGCCCAGGGGATGGGACCGCAACGCGGCCAGCCCGGCGTCGGCCTCCTCCGGGGCGACGACGGCGACGAACTTGCCCTCATTGGCGACGTACAAGGGATCGATGCCGAGCAACTCGCAGGCGCCATTGACCATGGGCCGCACGGGAAGTCGCTCCTCTTCGAGCAGCACCCCGAGGCCGCAGGCCTGGGCGAGTTCGTTGCACACGGTGCCGACCCCGCCGCGGGTCGCGTCGCGCATCCACCGGGTGGACGGGGCGGCCGCCAGGAGCAGCTCCACCAGTGGGCTGACGGACGCGGTGTCGGAGGCGATGTCGGCCTCGATGGCCAGGTCGCCGCGGGCAAGCATCACGGCCATGCCGTGATCGCCCATCGGCCCCGACAGCAGCACCTTGTCCCCGGTGCGCACCGACTGCGCCGACAGCGAGCGCCCGTCGGGGATGACGCCCGCGCCGGTGGTGGTGACGAACAGCCCGTCGGCCGCGCCCTTGGGGACCACCTTGGTGTCTCCGGTGACGATCTGCACACCCGCGACCGCGGCGGCGGCCGCCATGTCGGCGACGATCTCCTTCAACTCCGCGATCGGAAAGCCCTCTTCGATGACGAACGCCGCGGAGATCCAGGACGGCACGGCCCCGGCCATCGCGAGGTCGTTGCAGGTGCCGTGGACGGCGAGCTCACCGATCGACCCGCCGGGAAAACGCCTGGGCTGCACCACGAACGAGTCCGTCGACATCGCCAGGCGCTCGCCTCCTGGCAGCGCCAGGACCGCGCCGTCGCCGAGGGACTCCAGCAGCGGGTTGCGGAAGGCCTCCAGGAACACCGCGTCCACCAGTGCGGCCGATGCCTTGCCGCCCGCCCCGTGGGCCAGCGTCACGTGGTCGTCGAGCAACCGGGGGCGACGCCTGCGAAACGACTCGATCCGCTCGATCACCTCGCCCTCGCCGAACCGTGGGCCCGACGAAAGGTACTCGCCCGCAGGCTTATTCATGCCGCCCCCAGACCCTTATCGCCCAGCTGGTGATGCACGCTCAGCCACAGCTGGTAGCCCAGCAGCGCCTGTGACTCCTGGATCCGGTGCACGCTTTGCGACCGAACGACGAAGCAGGCGTCCACGTTGGGGTTGTCGGCGAACGCGCCGCCGTCGTAGCCGGCGAAACCGATTGTGTACAGGCCGCGCCGGTGTGCCTCGGCCAGCGCGGCGAGCAGGTTGGGCGACCCGCCGCTCGTCGACATGGCGATCGCGATGTCGCCGACTTTCGCCCGCGCGATCAACTGGCGGGCGAACACCAACTCGAATCCGACGTCGTTGCCTAGTGCGGTCATGACCGCCTGGTCGGCCGTCAGTGGCCACGCGGGCAGCGGCCTGCCGATAGGGGGTCGGGCGAACAGCCTCGCCAGCGTCGTGGAATCGGTGCAGCTGCCGCCGTTTCCGAAGGTGAAAAGCCGTCCGCCCGTCGCGAACCGGCGCGCCAGCTCGGCGGCGGCCGCCTCCACCAGGTCGGCGTTGGCCTCCAGGGTGGAGCGGCGCAGCGCCAGGCTCTCGGCCGCTTTGGCCTGCGCCGACGCGGCCAGGTCGGCCAGCAGCGACTTCGCGTCATCCTCCTGCGCGTCGATGAACGGGTACAGGAAGTTGGTGGGCTCGTCTTGACTCATCAGCAGTCCTCCAGCCGGCCGATCGCCGCCCCGGCATGCACCAGCACCAGGTCGCCGGCGTCGACCGGGTCGACGAGCGTGGTTATCACGTCCTCGACGCCGCGCGCGGTGCGCACCGACGCTTGGCCGCCGGCGGAGGGGCTGATCACCTCGCCCAGGCGACCCTCGTCGCTGCACGTCACGCAAATCTCTTCCGAACACTCGTCCTTCAGCAACCCCGGGTGTTCGAAACACACGTGGGTCAGTTCCCACAGCAGGTGATAGAAGAGCACGAAGCCGCCCGTCGCCGGCACCCGCGGATCCGGGTCGTCGAGCCACAGCACGTGGTCGGCCATCCCGGCCGACGGCCGCTCGCCGCTGCCGATCCAGATCGTGGTTGCCCCCCATGCCGGGGCGCGCCGCATCACCGAGCGCACCTGCGGATCGTCGGCCCCGGAGACCGCGACCACGATGTCACCGGGCCGCACCGACACTCGCACCAGGTCCACCAGGTCGGGCCCGGTCAGCGCGACCGCGGGCAGCGCGCGCTTACCCACGATCACCGGGTGCACGAACTCGACCGCGATGTGCAGCGCGTGCGGTTCCCACGACGGCGCGATGGACCACATGGTGGCCCCCGCGGCGAAACGCTTGGCCAGCGTGAACGCGGCGGCCGCCAGGTCCTCCGCCAACTCGGCGCCCAGCCCGCGATCAATGGCAGTAGTGGTCACCTCACGCATCCTCTTCCAAACCCGTCAGCATCGAGATGGCGGCCTGACCCAGCGCCAGCCCACCGTCATTGGGCGGGACGATGTGGTGGGTCAGCACCTCGAATCCGTTGCGCTGCAGGCACTTACGGCAAGCACGCAGCAGCAGCACGTTCTGGAAAACCCCGCCGGTGAGCCCCACGAGGCGGATATCGCCCGCCACGTGACGGACCACCTTGGCGACGGCGTCCGCGAGCGCCTCGTGGAAGGCGGCGGCCAGCAGCGCGGGCGCGGTGCCGGCGTAGCGGGCCGCCACCATCGTTTGCACCATCGTCGTCGGATCGATCACCCCGTCGGCCCGCACCGTCAGCGGCAGCGACGGCCCCTGGTCGTCCGAGGCCGTCTCCGCGAGCGCCTCGAGCTCGATGGCGGCCTGGCCCTCGTAGTCGATCCGGTGCCGCACCCCGAGCAGCGAGGCGACCGCGTCGAACAGCCGGCCGACGCTCGAACACGGCACACACCCGGCTCCGCTCTCCAATTGCGAACGGGTGAGCCGCAATTCGTCCTCGGTCGCGGCGGCGACCGGCGCGAGGTCGGGGGTCCAGTCGATGCCGGCCATCCACAATTGAGACAGCGCCATCCGCCACGGGTTGCGCACCGCGGCGTCACCGCCCGGCAGCGGCACCGGCAGCAGATGGCCGGCCCGAGCGAACCGGTGGCTGTCGGTCCCGAGGGCGAGAACCTCGCCGCCCCAGATGGTTTGGTCGCAGCCGTAGCCGGTGCCGTCGAACGAAACCCCGATGACGGGCTCCCCGAGCCGGCCGTGCTCGGCAAGCAGCGAGACGACGTGTGCGTGGTGGTGCTGGACGAGATCCAGCGGCCGCTCGCCGGTGTGGCGCTCCGCCCAACCCCGGGTGTGATACCCCGGGTGCAGGTCCGCGGCCATTCGTGCCGGCTCGCCCCGCATCCCGGAGAGCTGACTGACCGCGCGCTCGAACGCCCGCAGCGTCTCCCAGGTGGCCATGTCGCCGATGTGGCCGGACAGGTACGCCCGCGAGCCGTCGGTGAGGCAGAAGGTGTTCTTCAGCTCCCCGCCCACGGCGAGCACCGCCGGGCCCGTCCGCCCGAGATCTACGGGCAGCGGCGCATAGCCGCGGGAGCGGCGGATCGGCAGCTCGCGAGCCCCTTTTTCGTCCCTAATAACGCGTACCACCGAGTCGTCGCACGGCACGTGGATCGGCCGATCGTGGTCGAGGACCGCGTCGCACAGCGCCGGAAGCCGTTCGGCGGCATCGCCATCGGTGAAGCAGATGGGCTCGTCGGAGCGGTTGGCACTCGTCATAACCAGCGCATCGGGGACCCACTCGGCTGCGCCGGGCACGGGCGCCAGCAGCAGGTGATGGATGGGGGAGTACGGCAGCATCAGCCCGAGCAGCGGGCTGCCCGGCGCGACGGCGTCGGCGACGGGCGCTGCGCTGTTTGGGGGGCGGCGGCGCAGCAGCACGATCGGGCGGGCGGGGCTCGACAGCATCGCGGCCTCGTCGGCGTCGACGTGCACGTAGCGCCGCGCGACCTCGAGGTCGCGGACGAGCATGGCGAACGGCTTGGCGCCCCGCGCCTTTCGGGCCCGAAGGGCGCCGACCGCCGCGTCGTCGTCGACCGCGCAGGCCAGGTGGTAGCCGCCGATCCCCTTGACGGCGACGACGGCACCGGCCGCCAGCGCGCGCTGGGCGGCCGCCAGCGCGGCATCCGACCCGGTGACCTCACCGGCGTCCGACGAAAACCGCAGCGACGGACCGCAATCCGGGCACGCGATCGGCTGCGCGTGGAAGCGGCGGTCCGCCGGGTCGTGGTATTCGGCCGCGCACTCCTCGCACATGGCGAATCCCGCCATGGTGGTCGCCGGGCGGTCGTAGGGCAACTCGCGGATGATGGTGAACCGCGGCCCGCAGTTGGTGCACGTCACGAAGGGGTGCCGGTAGCGGCGGTCGCGCGGGTCGAACAACTCCCGGACGCAGTCGTCGCACACCGCGATGTCGGGCGGGATCGGCGTCTTGAAAATGCGCTCACCGGCGATCGTCCGGCTCTCGACGATCCGGAACTCGCGGTCGTCGACGGCCTCGGCGGCCAGGTCGGTGACCGTCACGCTGCCGATGCGCGCCAGCGGCGGCGCCTCGGCGCGCAGGCGGCGACCGAATTCCTCGACGCGCCCGCGGTCGCCCTGCACCTCGAGGAACACCGCCCCGGAATCGTTGCCGACGAATCCGGCCAGGCCGAGTTCGCTGGCGATGCGGTGGACGAACGGACGGAAGCCAACCCCCTGGACGACACCGGTCACGGTGAAGCGCTGCCGGACGTCATCGTCGTGCTCCGAAGACAAGGCGAGCATCAGGGGGGACTGGGTCATCTCAACCGCCCCCCGGGCTGACCGTCGGGTCGGGGCGGCCCCTGCCCATCAGCTCGAGGCCGGCCATCGCTTCCTCCGCGCCGGCGCGGTCCGTCTTCTCCACGGCGAAGCCCATGTGGATGATTATCCAGTCGCCGGGCGCGAACGTCTCCTCCGGCAGCATGCCGACGTTGACCCGGCGCTCCTCCCCGGTGACGTCGACCAGCGCGAGCTGTCCCTCGTATCCGTCCAACATCCGGATCACTTGACCGGGGATCCCCAGACACATGGCTCAGCGGTCCTCTCGTACGGTGGACGTCTGCAGCGCCGCGACGATTTCCTCGACGGCCCGCGCGGCGCGGGGGACGGCCTTGGCCACCGGCTCGCTCAGACCGATGCCTTCCTCGACGCTGGCCGCCTCGCAGCCCACGACCACTGTGTACGGCGGGCTGCCGCCCAGGGCCCGCAGGCTGGCGAACACCGCGGCCGGATCCATGCTGTGGGCGTCCAAACCCGTTGCGTCCGAGTCTTGCTCGCAGTCGGCCTGGAACACGTGCAACGTGCCGGGGCTGCCGCGGCTGGGCACGGCATCGACGAGGACCAACGAGTCCCACTCTTCGAGCAGGTCGTAGGCCAGGTGCATGCCACGGATGCCGTAGTCGATGACCCGGACGCCCGCGTCATCCCGCGGGATCTCGGCGTTGCGGACCACTTCCGAGCCGAATCCGTCGTCCCCCAGGAAAATATTGCCGATCCCGGCTACCAGGATGCGCGCTGTCATCGATTCCCCCGGTCGGCTACATACGCCTCAACTTGAGGTAGCGGCGGGCGTCGGGCAGCGATATCAGTCCGAGCATGACTGCGATCGCGGCCACCAACGCGATGATGGCGACGAATATCCAGCCTAAGACTTCCATTTGGAACTCCTTTCAGGGTTTTGCGGGTTGTCCGGCTTCGAGTGGCTCGACCTCATCGGGGGAGAAGTACAGGTAGCGGCCGTACCAGTCGTGCAGCTCGGCGGCGGGGTCGTCGTCGACGACGACCGCGACATGCTTATTGCCCTCCACGTCCTCGTGCACCGACGTCACGCGGGCGGTCTTGCCGGCGACGAAGATGTCCTGCGCATCGGCGTTGCGCATCGGGTGCAACCGCACCCGGCTGCCGCGCGCGACCCGCACCCCGTTCACCAGCACCGCGTCGACTTCGGGGCGAACGGCGTTGTCGGCCAGCGGATCCCACCAGTCGACCCCTTCCGGGATCTCCGGGACCAGTCCGGCGGGGACCTCCAGGGTGTGCGGGTCGCGCAGCACCCCGTGCAGGCGCGCCATCGCGTCGGGTGACATGGCGTCACACTGGTCGATGATTTGCGCCGCCCGCGGGTCGGTCGCCCGGGCCTGGGCCTTCTCTTCGTCCGTCATCGTCATCACGCGCAGGGTGAGGATCTCGTCGATCTCGGTGCAGTCGTACAGCGCCGTGTTGCTCTGCTCGGCGACCTCGGGGTGGTCGTAGAGGATGATCGGCGAGATCAGCAGGATGTCGCGCGTGCCCACGGGGCCCGCCAGCACGGGGAAACACCGGTGCTGGCGACACCGCGACGCCGCCTCGACGGCGCTCGGCGGCGGCTCGAGCAGCGAAACGAATTCCCCGCCAACGACTTCGGCGATGACGTGCGTCCCGATCATGGACCGCGCGATCGAATCGGTTTTGCTTTCCGCGGCCGCGCCGACGTTGGCGACCCGCACCGACACGCGGCGCAGGTCACCGTCCCGCTCGCTGCTGACCGTCAGCTCGCCGCGCACCTCGCGCCGCTCGCGGACCAGCCGACCACCGGCGAGCAGCTCGACGTTCGTGGCGGCATTCGCCACCACCGGCAGCGTGCGCGGTGGACCGTCCAACGGCAGGGGGCCGAAGGACAGCTCGCACTCGACCGCCTCGTCCCAGGTGAGCCACGACCCGGCCGCGGTCCTCAGCTCGTCGACCGGTTCGAATGCGCCGTGGGCGAATTCGCGCTCCGCGCCGCGGTGCTGCAGCTGCAGGAAGCGGACCACCAGCGTCAGCGCTGCCGACCCGTCGACCAGGAACTCCGCCGCCAGGGTGTCGTCCTCGCCCAGGCCCGCTTCCGCGGCGCCGGGCGGGCCCAAAACGCCGAACTGCCAGCGTGATTGGTTCTTGCTCGACGTGCCGCGATACGGGTAGAGCAGGTAGCCCTCGTACAACACCGCGTCGGCGACGGCGCGGGCCCGGTCCCAAGCGGAGGTCATGTGGCCGCCTCCCGTTCGGTGTCCAGCAGCGAGGTGACCGCGTGGTCGAGGTCGAGCAGTCCCTGCGCCGACTTGTAGGCCGCCAGCGCCGCGATGGTTTCGTGGCTCAGCCGGACCCAGCCGGTGTTCGGATAGTGCTGCGCGATCAAGTCCCGCCAGACCGAGACCGGCATGTCGTAGCGGTACTCGCAGTCCCACGACACCTGCTGGACCGAGAACCCGCGTTCGGACTTGACGAAAATGGTCCCGCTGAACAGGAACTGGAGCGGCAGCGCGCCGTCGCGCAGCGCGTGCAGGTACTTGGCGGCCGCGACCTCGAAGTCGTAGGTGCAGTCCAGCGGGAGCGCGACCGTCGTGTTGCCGGCGAACCCCGGCACCATCGCGGTGGCGTGCTGCCAGAGGAAGGTGCGCTGGGTGGCGGCCCAGCGTTCGCGGGGACCGAACAAGTCGAGCAGCCCGGCCGCCTCCGCCTCCGAGTAGGAGCGGCGCAGCGGTTCGATCCGGACCTGGCAGCGCAGGGCGATCGCGTGCACGGGATCGTCCCCACTGGCGGCGACGCTGACCCGCGCGGTCAGCACCGGGGTCACCGCGTACGGCTCGGGTGCCACGTCGAGGACTGCGAAGTTCACGTCCAGGTGCTCTGTCGTCATGGCCGCGTCTCCACCGCCCGGGCGGCGACCCGGGCAAAGAAGTCGTCGATGAACGCGCGGGCCTCCTGGCCGCCGTCGAACCCCCGCCACAGCATGCGCAGCCGCCCGACGAACTCGTAGCAGGCGTCGATGGGCACGAGATAGCTTTGCGGGTCGGCACTTTCGGATTCGTCGGTGCTGGTCTCCGGGACCCGGACCAGCAGCGCCTCCACGTCGTCGGTCAGCAGGGCCACCCGCGGGTCGGCGCCGCCGATCGCGTTCCAGGCGTCCAGGTCGAGTTCGGACTCGGTCGCCCCGGCCGGGCCGGGATAGAAGGCGACGGTGCGCCCGAGCGCCGAGTTGGTGAAGAAGAAGGCGACGCCGACCGGGATCTGCAGCGCCTCCCACGCGCGGCGGTCCAGCGCGAAATCGGGAAACGCCAGGTAGCGGTCGGGCACCGACCGGTAGCGCAGTTCGGCACCGGTGTCGGTGAACAGCAGATAGCAGGCGCGGCAGACGCACATCAGCTGCCGGGCGCCGACGTTCACGACGTGCTGATGCTCGTCGGGAATGATTTCCGAGCACATTTCGCACCGCTCGGCGGCCGGCTCGGGGGCCGCGCGGTCGCTTCGGATCCGGGCGAGAACCTCATACGGGGTCGTCATGCCCGCGCTCCCATCGGTTCCGGCAGCGCCACCGAGGGCACCCCGTCGCGGGGCAGCAGCGGAAGCGGCTCGAGGTGGGTCCCGTTGGGGCCGGCGCCCGCGTGCACGACGTCGAACTGCGTGCCGCAGCGCGGGCAACCCAGCAGCGTCTCGTTCAGTCGTGCGCCCGCCAACGAGTCGTCACACACCGGGCAGTGGTCGCGGTAGGCGAGCGGCAGGTCGCCGACCCGGCACACCAACAGCGCGGTGTCCGCAACCCGGAACCCCGCGACGTCGCCCGGCTCCAACTCGGCCAATTCGGGCAGCGGGTGCCAGGTGCCGGTCCCGTTCGCATGACTCTGGCCGTTCGAACGCACGTGTGCCATCAGCGATTCCGTCGGGATCACGGCCGCGTTGGCAGCCGGCTCCGCCCTCACCACCTCGATCGACGTGACCTCCGGCGCCGCGGCCCGGACCGCGTCCTCGACGGCCAGCTCCAGCGTCACGGCCGACGACGGGCAGCTCTTGCAGCTGCCCTTGAATGCCAGCCGCACGGTGCCGTCGTCGAGCACCGCCAGCAGGTCGACGTCGCCGCCGTGCGACCCGAGGTAGGGCCGCACCCGGTCCAGCGCGTCGGATACCCGCCGGTGCAAGCCGTGCGGGTGCAGCCCGTGGACCAGCAGCAGGCTGGCCACCAGGTCGTCGGTGGCCAGCCGCTCGGCGAAACCGGCGTCGCCGGCTCGCACGATCCGTTCGAGGGCCGCCCCGTAGAGGCCGACCACCTCGCGGACCAACTGCTGGGCGCGCTCGTGCGCGGCCGCCCCGCTCGCCGCGCAGGAATCCAGGAGGGTCTGGATCCGATCGCCCGCTGCGCGCCACTGTGTGTCGTTCTCAGGCCCCTTCATTGGGCTCGTCGGGCGATCCGCCATACGTCACTCCCCGACAGGCGACTGCGTCGGCGTGTGCAGTCTCTCGAGGGTCTTGCCCTTTCCGAGGTACATGTGCACGCCGCACGGCAGGCACGGGTCGAAGCTGCGCACCGTGCGCATGACGTCGATGCCCTTGAAGTTGTCCCGGCCGTTCTCCTCGAAGATCGGCTGGCCCTGGACCGCGTCCTCGTACGGGCCCGGCGTTCCGTAGCTGTCGCGCGGGTTGGCGTTCCACGGCGTGGGCGGGTACGGGTGGTAGTTGGCGATCTTGCCGTCCCGGATCACCATGTGGTGGCTCAGCACGCCGCGGACCGCCTCCGTGAAGCCGCAACCGATGGCCTCGTCGGGCACCTCGAACTTTTCCCAGGTCTTGGTGCGCCCGGCGCGGATCTCCTCCAGCGCCTTCTCGGCGAAGTGCAGCGCGCACGCCGCCGCGTAGGCCTGGAAGTAGGTGCGGGCCCGGTCGCGTTCGATCGTGTTGCTGCCGTACTGGGGGACCTTCCACTCGAACTCGACGGGACCCTTCAGCGCGGTCTTGGGCAGGTTGATCTTGACGCTGTTGCCGGTCGCCTTGACGTAGCCGATGTCGACCAGGCCGGCGAGCGCCGTCGCCCACAGCCGGGCCAGCGGGCCGCCGCCGGTGTCCAGCGCCAGGTGGTCCGTGCCGTCGAACCAGCGCGGGGACATCACCCAGCTGTACTTGCCGCCCTCCATGTCCCGCTTCTGGGGGTGGGGGTTGGTGTGCTGGTTCCACGGGTGGCGCCGGTCCACCGCGTTGCCCAGCGGGTCGGTCTTGACGAACATCTCCTGGTCGGTCCAGTCGTCGTAATACGAACTGCCCAAAAGGATCCGGATGCCGAGGTTGATGTCCACCAGCGAGTGGGTGACCAGCTTGCCGTCGACCACCACGCCCGGGGTGACGAACATCGCGTTGCCCCAACGCTCCATGTCCTTGTACGCGAAGTTGCACACCTCCGGGTCCTGGAACGAGCCCCAGCAGCCGAGCAGCGTGCGCCGCAGCCCGACCTTCTCGTAACCGGGCAGCGCGGTGTAGAAGAAGTCGAACAGGTCGTCGTGCATCGGCACGACCTTCTTCATGAACTCCACGTAGCGCATCAGCCGCGTCATGTAGTCCGTCATCAGCTGAACGGTCGCGACGGTGCCGATGCCGCCGGGGTACAGCGTGGACGGGTGCACGTGGCGGCCCTCCATGAGGCAGAACATCTCGCGGGTCCAGCGGCTGACCTGGAGCGCCTCGCGGTAGAACTCTCCGCTGAACGGGTTGAGCGAGCGCATGATGTCGGCGATCGTGCGGTACCCGTGCGCGTCGGCGTGCGGCGCCTCGGTCTTCTCGGCCAGCGAGAGCACGCTCGGGTTGGTCTCGGAGACCATCTTCTCGCAGAAGTCCACCCCGACCAGGTTCTCCTGGAAGATGTTGTGGTCGAACATGTATTCGGCGGCCTCGCCGAGGTTGATCAGCCACTCGCCCAGGTGCGGCGGCTTGACCCCGTACGCCATGTTCTGCGTGTAGCAGGAACAGGTGGCATGGTTGTCGCCGCAGATGCCGCAGATGCGGCTGGTGATGAAGTGGGCGTCGCGAGGATCCTTGCCCTTCATGAAGATCGAGTAGCCGCGGAAGATCGACGAGGTGCTGTGGCACTCGACGACCTCCTTGTTCTCGAAATCGATCTTGGTGTAGATGCCGAGGCTGCCCACGATCCGGGTGATCGGGTCCCAGGCCATGTCGACGAGCTGGCCGGGTTCCCGCTTGGCGGTGGTCGGCTCGGGGACGATAGTTGTCATCGAAGTCCCTCCGGGTGAGGCGAAATTGAACGAAGCGTGCCGCGACCTACCAGGTGCGGCGGGCCCCGGTGGTGAGTTGGTTGCCGTTGTGGCGCCACTTCGGCTCTTTGTCGACGGTGCGGCCCGTGACGCCGCGCAGGCTGCGGATCACGCTGCCGTACAACCCGACCGCGGTGCTGGACAGCTTGCCGCCGGGCGGCTCGTCCATGAACGGCATGAACTTGTCCGGGAAGCCGGGCATGGTGCACCCGATGCAGATGCCGCCGACGTTCGGGCAACCGCCGACACCGTTGATCCACCCGCGCTTGGGCACGTTGCATTTGACGACCGGCCCCCAACAGCCAAGCTTCACAATGCATTTCGGTGAGCCGTATTCGGTGGCGAAATCGCCCTGCTCGTAGTAGCCGGCGCGGTCACACCCCTCGTGCACGGTGTTGCCGAACAACCACTTGGGGCGCAGCGCGTCGTCGAGCGGGATCATCGGCGCCTGACCGGTGGCCATGTAGAGCAGGTAGGTGAGCGTCTCGGACAGGTTGTCCGGGTGGATCGGGCAGCCCGGAACGCAGACGATCGGGATGCCGGCCTTGCTCTTCCAGTCCCACCCGAGGTAGTCGGGCACGCCCATCGCGCCCGTCGGGTTGCCGGCCATCGCGTGGATGCCGCCGTAGGTGGCGCAGGTCCCGACCGCGACGACCGCGGTGGCCTTGGGTGCCAGCCGGTCGAGCCACTCGCTGGTGGTCATGGGCTGGCCGGTGGCCGGGTCGTTGCCGAACCCGCACCAGTACCCCTCGTCCTTGATCTTCTCGTTCGGGATGGATCCCTCGACGACGAGCACGAACGGCTCGAGCTCGCCACGATCGGCTCTGAAGAACCACTCGAGGAAGTCGTCGGCTCCGCCGTTCGGGCCGCATTCGAAATCGATCAGGGGCCAGTGCACGGCAACCTTGGGTAAGCCCGGAAGCGCACCGAGTGCTATTTCCTCGACGCTGGGCTGGGTGGCGGCAGTCAACGCCACCGAATCGCCGTCGCAACTAAGGCCCGCGTTAATCCATAGAACATGGATCAGTGTCTCTTCTGCTTTGACTGCCGCTTCTGTTGGCATGCTGCAGCTTTCCGGAGCCGGGCTGGACGCTCCTACGCTGCCGGAGTCGACCGTCGGCCCACTTGCGCAGCGTTGAATTTGGGTCTACTCCCGCCTCAGTCGGTTGTCAACGGTCCACCGTTTGCCGGCAAATGTACAGATGCATTATTGGCCCCTGCTTGCACCCGTTGGCGTTGCCGCGCAGGGGATTTCGCCCGACGGGCGTCGGGGCCGGCCAACCCGTGAGTAAGCCTAACGAACGACCGGATAATCCCCGGTCATCTTGCGAGTGATTGGCAGGTGGGTCATGCGAGCCAATCGCAGTACGGCCGGCATCAGTCCTCGGAGTTCGTCGTGAAGCGCCGCAGCCATCCGAACCAGGCGCCCATGCCGGCGCCGGTGCGCGCGCTGACCGGCAGGATCTCGGCCGTGGCGTTGACTTCGCGGACGTGCGAGATGTACGCGTCGACGTCGACGTCCAGGTGGGGCACCAGGTCAATCTTGTTGAGCAGCACGACGTCCACCGACCGGAACATCACCGGGTACTTCAGCGGCTTGTCCTCGCCCTCGGTGACGGAGTACACCATGGCCTTGGCGTGCTCGCCGACGTCGAACTCCGCCGGGCAGACCAGGTTGCCGACGTTCTCGATGATCACCAGGTCCAGGCGGGGGAGGTCGAGGCCGGGCAGGGCGCGATTGACCATCGGCGCGTCGAGGTGGCATTCCCCGCCAAACCCATTGCTGGTGTTGAGCAGCGACACCTGGGCACCGCGCCCGCTGAGCTTGGCCGCGTCCAGATCGGTGGCGATGTCGCCCTCGATGACGCCGATCGCGAATTCGCCGGCGAGCTCGTCGAGCGTCGACTGCAGGATGGTGGTCTTGCCCGACCCCGGGGAGCTCATCAGGTTCAGCGTGCGGATCCCGTGGCTCTCGAACGCCGCTCGGTTGGCCGCGGCGAGGACGTCGTTCTCGGCGAAGATCGCCTCCAGCACGTCGATGCGCTGCTTGCCCGTCTGGTATTGACTGTGGTCCCCGTGCTCGTGCTCGGGATGGTCGTGATCGTGGCTGTGCACGGTTCCGTCGTCGTGCCGGTGAAATCTGCCCATGGTCAAATCCATTCGGGGGGAGCGGTTTTCACGAGACGTCCAAGGACGTCACCAGGAACTCGTTGCCGCGCAGCACCTCGACGTCGGGGCTGTCGCACCGCGGGCACCAGATCGACCAGGCCGAGGTGATCTCCGATTCACGCCCGCACGAGCGGCACCTCACCTCGGCGCCTACGCATTCGAGTTCCAGCTCGGCGTCCGGCATGTCCTCGGAATCCCGCACCAGTGTCCAGCAGAACGACAGCGATTCCGGCACCACCTGGCGCAGGGCCCCGATCCGCACCCGGACCACGTCGACGTGCCGGCCCTCGGCATGGGTCTTGACCAGACCGGCGATGGCCTCGCACAGCGACAGCTCGTGCATGGCACTTTTCTACACCCCGACCGCGGCGCGCGCGGCCCGTCAGCCCGCGCTTTCGGCCGAACCCCATTTTTCTTCGATGCGCCCGTAGCGCCAGACCAGCAGGGCCACCGCCCAGGTGAGGACGAACATGCCCACGACCGCGAAGCCGACGGTGTTGAGGTCGAGGCCGGCCAGCCACCGCCAGAAGGGGCCGCGCCATCCCAGCTGGCCGGCGAACAGGCCGAGCAGCTCGACGGTCCCGATCAGCAGCGCGATCGCCACCGACAGCCCCGTGATGGTGATGTTGTAGTAGATCTTGCGGAGCGGGCTGGCGAAGGCCCAGCCGTAGGCGAAGTTCATGAACGAGCCGTCGATGGTGTCCAGCAGGCACATGCCCGCGGCGAACAGCACTGGCAGGCACAGGATGGCGTACCACGGCAGGCCCGCCGCCGCGCTGGTGCCGGCCAGCACCAGCAGCGCCACCTCGGTGGCGGTGTCGAAACCCAGCCCGAACAACAGCCCCACCGGATAGAGCTGCCAGGACTTGGTGATCGATCGGGTGAGGCGGCCTAGGAACCGGTTGATCAGCCCGCGGTTCTGCAGCTGCCGGTCCAGCTCGGAGTCGTCTTTTGCAGGGTCATAGTGGCCGCGGCGCAGGCGCGCGAATACGCGCAGGATGCCGACCAGCACGACGATGTTGAGGATCGCGATCAGGTAGAGGAACACGCCCGAGACGCTGGTGCCGATCAGGCCGGTGTAGTGATGCAACGTCGACGAGTCGTCCTCGACCGGCCCGACTATCGCTTTGACCCCCGTCGCCAGCAGCACCGCAAGCGCGAAGACGACGGTGGAGTGGCCCAGCGAGAAGAAGAAGCCGACGGCCAGGGGGCGCTGTCCGTCGCCCATCAGCTTGCGGGTGGTGTTGTCGATCGCGGTGATGTGGTCGGCGTCGAAGGCGTGGCGCATGCCCAGGGTGTAGGCCGTCAGCCCGACGCCGATGCCAAAAGCCTTGCCCCCCAAGCTAATTCGTGCAGGATCCACGAGCAGCACCAGAGTGCCCCAGCCGATCACATGCAGCGCGGCGATGACCGCCAGCATCGACCCCAGCCGCCACCATTCCGCCGGCGCCAGGGCGCTTCGCAGCTTACCGGCCACCATCACGACACTAGGAGGGGTCGCAAGCCAAGTGCAAGTGGATTGCAGGAGTCGCGGGTGAAAACTGGCAATCCCCGACGTCGGCCGCGACACTGAGAGGATGACGCCCAAGGCCTCGAAGCAGGCGACCGCGCTGGACCCGGCGGTCACCGAGCGGATCGGTGGCCTCCTTCGGGCCCACGGGCTGCGGCGGATGGCGTCGCGCATCCAGGTGTTGGCGGTGCTCGAGCCCGTCAACGGGCACCTCCCCGTGGCTGAGATCCACCAGCGGGTGCGCGCGTCCCTGCCGCCCGGCACCCCGCCGCCCGACGTGGCGACGATCTACCGCACCGTGACGACCCTGGTCGACCAGGGCGTGCTGCACGCGCTGACCCTCGAGGGCGGCGTGACCACCTACGGCCTGGCCACCGCCCCCCACCACCACGCGGTGTGCACCCGCTGCGGCTCGATCATCGAGGTGCCCGCCCGGCAGCTGAGCTCGGCGCTCGAGCACGCGATGGCGGGCAGCGCGTTCGCGCTGTCGGAGGCGGCCGGCTTGACGCTGCACGGGCTGTGCCCGCAGTGTCAGCGCGGCTGAGGTGGGTTAGATGGCGGCGACCCGCTGCGCCCGGCTACGCCGCGCTTGCGATCGCCGCGGCCGCGCTTGCGATCGCCGCTAGCGCAGGCCCAGTAGGGCGTTCTCGACCACCTCGGCCAGCGCCGGATGAATCCAGTACTGCCCGCGCGCCATCTCCGGGGCGGTCAGCCCGAAGCTCATCGCCTGGATCAGCGGCTGGATGATCGACGACGCCTGGTGGCCCATGATGTGCGCGCCCAGCAGGCACCCGCTGTTGCGCTCGGCGATGATTTTGACGATGCCGGTGGTGTCCTCCATCGCCCAGCCGTAGGCGACGTCGCCGTAGTCCTGGACGGCGACCGCGATGTCGAATCCGCCTGCGATGGCCTGGTTTTCGGTGAGGCCGACGGTCGCCAGCTGGGGATCGGTGAACACCGCCGACGGCACGAACCGGTGGTCGGTCACGGCCATCGACTCGGTGTCGTCCCAGTCGCACAGCAGGTTGTGCTGCACGACGCGGGCCTCGTGGTTGGCGACGTGCTTGAGCTGGTACGGCGACGAGACGTCGCCGAGCGCGAAAACGCCGCGCGCCGAGGTGCGTTGGTATTCGTCGACCACCACCTGGCCGTTCTGGACATCGATACCGGCCTGCTCGGCGTCCAGCAGGTCCCCATTGGGCAACCGGCCGGTCGCAACCAGCAGCACGTCGGCGTTCAGGGTGGAGCCGTCGTCGAGCTCGAGGGCGACGCCGGAGCCGCGGTTGGCGGCGCGAGCGACCATCCGGTGGGTGCGCAGCTCCCATTTGCGCGAGGCGATGCGGGTAAACCGTTTGCAGATCGTGTCGTCGAAGTGGCGCAGCAGCGTGGAGCCCCGCACCACCAGGGTGACCCGGGTGCCGAGTGCGGAAAACACGTGCGCGAACTCCGTTGCCACGAAACCGCTTCCGATGATCACGAGGTGCTCGGGCAGTTCGGGGATGCGCATGATGGTGTCGCTGGTGTGGTAGTGCACGTCAGACGCAAGAATGGTCGAGGGGATCACCGGTCGCGAGCCCGCCGCGATCACCACCTGATCGGCGGTGAATTCTTCGCCCGCGTCGGTGCGCAGCAGGTGTCGCCCGTCGGACTGGACCGGTCTGAATCGGGTGTGCCGTTCGTACAGATCGACATTGGGCAACGAGCGCCGGTACTCTTCGCCGCTCATCGAGATGGGGTCGATGCGCCCGAAGACACGCGAGACGATGTCGTCCCAGCGCACCCCGTCGATGTGCGCGTCGACGCCGTAGCGGGCCGCCTCGCGCACGGTGGCCGCGACCTCGGCGGCGTAGACGAACATCTTCGTCGGGATGCACCCGACGTTGAGGCAGGTGCCGCCGAAGGTGCCCTGCTCGCAGATGGCAACGCGCTTGCCGGCGTACCTGTCGTCCAGAATGGTGTTGCCCGAACCGGTTCCGATGATCGCGAGGTCGTACGTTTCCATGCTCGGGCCGTCACCCGTTCCCCGGGGACGCGGGCGCGGGGCTGGTTTCGCTGCCGAGGTAGTGGTCCAGCCACAGGTCCAGTTCTCGATAAGCTCTGCGCCGCGGTTGGTTCAGCGACAGAAACACGTCGTGTTTGGCGTCGGGCACCGGGACGATGGTGGTGCGATTGCCGATGCAGCCGGCCCACTTGGCGATCTGGGTGACGTCGAGGACGGCGTCGCCGGTTTGCATGGACGCCGGGTCGTTGGTTTCGCGCACGGTGCGGTCGGAACGCAGGATCAGGTTGGGAACGCCGACGTCGAGCCCGCGGTGCAGGCGCACCTGGCCGCGGCGGATGGCGTGCAACCAGCCGAGGGTGATCGGGAAGCCGCCCAGCGGCTTCCACTGCAGGTTGTAGTCGAACTCGCCGTCGTAGTCGCGGTGCAGGGTGGTGCCGTATCCGCCTTCGGTGGATCCGCGGACGACGCCCTTGGACTTCACCCGGGACAGGCCGGCGATCACCGCCGAGGTCACCGAGTGGCGCAGCACCGCGGGGCCGTGCAGGTCGAGGAAGGGGCTGTTGAGGACCAGGCCGCCGACCCCGGCGTGCGCCGCGGGATCGCGCCGGCGCAGCCGGTCCAGCCACAGGGGCGCGATGAGCCCGCCGGAGGAATGGCCGTAGACCAGGACCTTGGCTCGCCGGCCGGAGGGCCCGGGCTCGCGGATGGCCGCCAACGCGTGCTCGAGTTCGGCGTCGTAGTGGGCCAGGTCGGTGATGAAATGCGGGGTCTGGCCGTCGCGGCGCGACCGGCCGCACTTCTGCAGGTCCAGCGCGTAGAAGGCGAAGCCACGGTCGGCGAAGCGATCCGCCAACTCGGTGTGGAAGAAGTAGTCGGTGTAGCCGTGCACGGCAAGGACGGCGTGCCGCGCGTCCTCGGGCTCACCGCGGCGGACCAGCGTCGCCACGATCTCACCCTCGCCGACGGGGTCGAGCCCGAGCGGGATCGTGCGCTGCCAATAGCCGGGCAGCACGTCGGGCACCCAGCCAGTCGCCCCGCCAGTCACGAGGCCAGCTTAGAGGCTTTGCCGGTTACGGGTGGGCCGCACGTCGTTAGCTCCCGATAGGCCCGGGATAACCTGGGACGGTGTCAGGCCCAGCCAGAACCGCACGCACCGACGTCGTGCTGGTCGGCGCGGGCATCATGAGCGCCACGCTGGGCGCATTGCTGCATCGTCTGGAACCCGACTGGTCGATCACGCTGATCGAGCGGCTGGACGCTGTCGCCGCCGAGAGCAGCAGCCCCTGGAACAACGCCGGCACCGGGCACTCCGCGCTGTGCGAGCTGAACTACACGCCGGAGAACCCCGACGGCTCGATCGACATCACCAAAGCCGTTCGCATCAACGAGCAGTTCCAGATGACCCGCCAATTCTGGGCGTACGCCGTCGAGAACGGCATCCTGACCGACCGCGGCTTCCTCAACCCGGTCCCGCACGTCAGCTTCGCGCGGGGGGCGCGGCGCGTGGACTACCTGCGGCGCCGGCAGCGCGCGCTGGCCGGTAACCCGCTGTTCGCGCGCACCGAATTGATCGACGACCCGGACGATTTCGCCCGGCGCCTACCTTTCATGGCCGCCAAACGCGACTTCTCCGAGCCGACCGCCCTCAACTGGGCCGCCGACGGCACCGACGTCGACTTCGGTTCGCTGGCACGACAACTCGTCGGCTACTGCGTGCGGGGCGGTGCGACGGCGCTGTTCGGTCACGAGGTCCGCAACCTGACCCGCCAATCCGACGGCAGCTGGACGCTGCTGGTCCGCAACCGCCGCACGGGCGAAAGGCGCCGGCTCAACGCCAAATTCGTGTTCGTCGGCGCCGGGGGAGACGCGCTGCCGCTGCTGCAGAAGTCGGGCATCAAGGAGGTCAAGGGGTACGCCGGCTTCCCGATCGGCGGCCGGTTCCTGCGCGCCGACAACTCGGCGCTCACCGCCGCGCACCGCGCCAAGGTGTACGGCGCCCCGGCGCCGGGCGCGCCGCCGCTGGGTGCGCTGCATCTGGACCTTCGGTTCGTCAACGGCAAGTCGTGGCTGGTGTTCGGGCCGTTCGCCGGCTGGTCGCCGAAGTTCTTGAAGCACGGTCATTTCACCGATCTGCCCCGCTCGGTCAAGCCGGACAACCTGGTGTCGATGCTCGGCGTCGGGGTCACGCAGCTGACGCTGCTCAACTACCTGATCGGCCAGCTGCGGCTCTCCGAACCCGACCGGGTGCGCGCGCTGCGCGAATTCGCGCCCAGTGCAACCGATTCGGACTGGGAGCTCACGGTGGCCGGCCAGCGGGTTCAGGTGATCCGCCGCGACAGGCGCCGCGGCGGGGCGCTCGACTTCAACACCACCGTGCTCAGCGCCGAGGACGGCAGCATCGCCGGCCTGCTGGGCGGCTCGCCGGGGGCGTCCACCGCGGTGCCGGCCATGCTCGACGTTCTGCAGCGCTGCTTCGCCGACCGGTATGCCTCGTGGTTGCCGGCGCTCAAGGAGATGGTGCCGTCGCTGGGGACGGAGCTGTCCCGGGAGCCCGCGCTGTTCGAGGCCGTCTGGTCATGGGGGACCAAGGCGCTAGGGCTGGGGGCATCGTGAGTCGCGCCGGCGACGATGCAATGGGGGCACCTGCCGCTTGCGGGGGAGAGTGGCGCCAATGACGGAAGCGCTGCGCCGCGCCTGGTCCAAAGACCTTGACGCCGCCACCCTTTACGAGCTGCTCAAGCTGCGAGTGGAGGTGTTCGTCGTCGAGCAGGCCTGCCCGTACCCGGAGCTGGACGGGCGCGACCTGCTCGCCGAAACCCGGCACTTCTGGCTGGAAACGCCCGACGGCGAGGTGATCTGCACGTTGCGGTTGATGGAGGAGCACGCCGGCGGCGAGAAGGCTTTTCGGCTCGGGCGCCTGTGCACCAAACGCAGCGCCCGCGGCCAGGGTCACACCACCCGGTTGCTGCGCGCCGCGCTGGCCGAGGTCGGCGATTACCCCTGCCGCATCGACGCGCAGGCCTACCTGGCCGACATGTACGCCCAGCACGGATTCGTGCGGGCCGGTGACGATTTCGTCGACGACGGCATCCCGCACATTCCGATGGTGCGTCCGGGCTCCGGTCTGGCGGAGGCGCCGTGAAGCCGTATCCGTTCAGCGCGATCGTCGGGCACGACCAACTGCGGCTGGCCCTGCTGCTGTGTGCCGTGCGCCCGGAGATCGGCGGCGCGCTGATCCGCGGCGAGAAGGGCACCGCCAAGTCGACGGCCGTGCGCGGGCTGGCCGGGCTGCTTTCTGCCGCGACCGGAAACGGGGAGCGCGCCGGCCTCGTCGAAATGCCGCTCGGCGCAACCGAAGACCGGGTGATCGGCTCGCTGGACCTGCAGCGCGTGCTGCGCGACGGCGAGCACGCGTTCTCCCCGGGGCTGCTGGCGCGCGCCCACGGCGGCGTGCTCTACGTCGACGAGGTGAACCTGCTGCACGACCACCTGGTCGACGTGTTGCTCGACGCCGCCGCGATGGGCCGGGTGCACATCGAGCGCGACGGCATCTCCCACTCGCACGAGTCGCGCTTCGTGTTGATCGGCACCATGAACCCGGAGGAGGGCGAGCTGCGTCCCCAGCTGCTGGACCGGTTCGGCCTCACCGTCGACGTGCGCGCGTCACGCGACGTCGACGTGCGGATGCAGGTGGTCCGGCAGCGCATGGCCTACGAGGCGGACCCGGACGCGTTCGCGGCGCGCTACGCCGACGCCGACGCGGAACTGGCCCGCCGGATCGCCGCGGCCCGGGCCCTCGTCGACCAGGTGTCCTTGCCGGACAACGAATTACGGCGCATCGCCGCCCTGTGCGCGGCGTTCGACGTCGACGGCATGCGGGCGGACCTGGTCGTGGCCCGCACCGCGGTTGCGCACGCCGCGTGGCGCGGCGCCAGCGCCGTCGAGGAACAGGACATCCGGGTGGCGGCCGAGCTGGCGTTGCCGCACCGGCGCCGCCGCGACCCGTTCGACGAGCCCGGCATCGATCGCGACCAGTTGGACGAGGCCCTGGCGCAAGCCGGTTCCGAAGACCCCGAGCACGATCCTGACCCGCCCGGGGGCGGGCAGGCCGCCGAAGCACCTGCACCGCAAGCGAATTCGAAGCCGGGGTCGTCGTCGATGAAACCGAGCGCACCGCCGTCGTCGACGTTTCGCACCCGGGCGTTGACGGTGCCCGGCGTCGGCGAGGGCGCGCCGGGACGGCGGTCGCGGGCGCGCAACACCTCCGGCATGGTGGTGTCCGCCGCCGACGGCGGCGACACCGCCTCCGGCGCGCACGGGCTGCACCTGTTCGCCACCCTGCTGACGGCCGCGGAGCGCACCGGAACGGCGCCGCTGCGGCCCGGCCCGCAGGACGTCCGCCGCGCCATCCGCGAAGGGCGCGAAGGCAACCTGGTGATCTTCGTCGTCGACGCGTCGGGCTCGATGGCCGCCCGGGACCGCATGGCCGCCGTGAGTGGCGCCACCCTGTCACTTCTGCGCGACGCCTACCAGCGCCGGGACAAGGTCGCGGTAATCACCTTCCGCCAACAGCAGGCCCGGCTGTTGCTGCCGCCGACATCGTCGGCGCACATCGCCGGTCGGCGGCTCGCCCGCTTCGACACCGGCGGCAAGACCCCGCTGGCCGAGGGCCTGCTGGCCGCGCGCGAGCTGATCATCCGGGAAAAGGCGCGCGACCGCGCGCGACGCCCGCTGGTCGTCGTGCTCACCGACGGCCGGGCCACCGCCGGGCCGGACCCGTTGGGGCGCAGCCGAATAGCGGCGGCCCGGCTGTTCGCCGAAGGTGCCGCCGCGGTGGTCGTGGACTGCGAGACGTCGTACGTGCGGCTGGGGCTGGCCCGCCAACTCGCGGATCAGCTCGGCGCGCCGGCGGTGCGGCTCGAGCAGTTGCGCGCCGATCACCTGACGCGCGCCGTGCGCGGCGCGGCCTGAGCGAGGATAAGCCCCCATGCCACAAGGGAAACCGCTCGAAGTGCCCGACGACGGCCTGACCACCCGGGCGCGGCGCAACACGCCCGTGCTGGCGGTGCACACCGGCGCGGGCAAGGGAAAGTCGACGGCGGCATTCGGCATGGCGTTGCGGGCGTGGAACGCCGGCCTGCGGGTGGCCGTGTTCCAATTCGTCAAGAGCGCGAAGTGGAAGGTGGGCGAGGAGGCGGCGTTCGCCCGGCTCGGCGAGCTGCACGGCCGCGACGGCGCCGGCGGAGCGGTCGAATGGCACAAGATGGGGGCCGGCTGGTCCTGGACGCGCAAGGCCGGCAGCGAAATCGACCACGCGGCGGCCGCGGCCGACGGTTGGGCCGAGATCGCGCGCCGGCTGGCCGCCCAGCGCCACGACTTCTACTTGCTGGACGAATTCACCTATCCACTCAAGTGGGGCTGGGTCGACGTCGACGACGTGGTCGACGCCCTGCTGGCCAGGCCCGGCCACCAGCACGTGGTGATCACCGGTCGCGACGCCCCCCAGCGGCTGGTCGACGCCGCCGATCTGGTCACCGAGATGACCAAGGTCAAGCACCCGATGGATGCGGGCCGCAAGGGGCAGAAGGGCATCGAGTGGTGAGCGTCCCCGCCTGGTCCGGCGAGGGCGCGTGTTTGTACGGCGACACGCCGTATTCGGTGTCATTTTGCGCGCGCTCGCGGCACCGGAACCGGCGATGACGCCGGTCCCCGCGGTGGTCATCGCCGCGCCGGCGTCGGGAAGCGGAAAGACCACCGTCGCAACGGGTTTGATCGGTGCTCTGCGCGAGGCGGGCCATGCCGTCGCGCCGTTCAAGGTCGGCCCCGACTTCATCGACCCCGGCTACCACGGCCTGGCCGCCGGGCGCCCCGGCCGCAACCTCGATCCGGTGTTGGTGGGGGAGCGGCTCATCGGCCCGCTGTACGCGCACGGGACCGCCGGCGCCGACATCGCCGTCATCGAGGGCGTGATGGGGCTCTTCGACGGGCGCATCGGAACGACCGCGCCCGCGGCGGGCTCCACCGCCCACGTCGCCGGCCTACTGGGCACCCCGGTGATCCTGGTGGTCGACGCGCGCGGCCAGAGCCACAGCATCGCCGCGCTGCTGCACGGGTTTTCGACCTTCGACGCCGCCACCCGCATCCGCGGCGTGATCCTCAACCGGGTCGGGTCGCCCCGCCACGAGCAGGTGCTGCGACAGGCCTGCGAGCAGGCCGGCGTCCCGGTGTTGGGCGCCATCCCGCGCACCGCCGAATTAGAACTGCCCACAAGGTATCTCGGGCTCGTCACGGCCGTGGAGTACGGGCGCCGTGCGCACGACGCGGTGCAGGCGATGACCGCCCTGGTCGCCCGCCACGTCGATCTGGCCGCCGTGGTGGCGGCCGCCCGCTGTGGCTGCGCGGACGCGCCGTGGGATCCCGCCGCGGCGGTGGGCGAGACGCCGGCCGCGCGCGCCACCGTCGCCGTGGCGGCCGGAAAGGCGTTCAGCTTCGGCTATGCCGAGCACGCGGAGCTGCTGCGCGCCGCCGGCGCCGACGTCGCCGAGTTCGACCCGCTCGTCGACGCGTTGCCCGACGGCACCGACGCGGTCCTGTTGCCCGGCGGCTTTCCCGAGCAGTTCACCGCGGAGCTGTCCGCCAACGGCGTTGTCCGCCGCCAGATCAACGAGCTGGCCGCCGCTGGGGGGCCCGTGCACGCCGAATGCGCCGGGCTGATCTACCTGGCCTCAGAACTCGACGGGCAACCGATGTGTGGGGTGCTGGCCGGGTCGGCGCACTTCACGCCGCACCTCACGCTGGCCTACCGTGAGGCCGTCGCGGTGGTGGATTCGCCGCTGTATTCCGTCGGCGAGCGGGTGGTCGGGCACGAATTTCACCGGACCGCAGTGACTTTCGCCCAGAGCTACCAGCCGGCGTGGGTGTACCAGGGTGATCAGGTCCAGGCCGTCTCCGACGGCGCGGTGCTCGCCGGCGTGCACGCGTCGTACCTGCACACCCACCCGGCCGCCGCGCCGGGCGCCGTGGCGCGCTTCGTCGCCCGCGCCGGCCGGCCGTCGAGCACCCCTTAGAACGATGGTGTCGACCCGCTGGCGGTCGACACTAGGCTTGCCGCGTGACCGACAACGCCTACCTGGCCGGGCTGCGGCTGGCCGGCAAGAAGGTCGTCGTGGTCGGCGGCGGGACCGTCGCTCAGCGCCGGTTGCCCCTGCTCATCGCCAGCGGCGCCGACGTACACGTCATCACGCGCACCGCCACCCCGGCCGTCGAGGCGATGAGCGGAATCGTCCTGTCGGTGCGCGAATACCGCGACGGCGACCTCGACGGCGCCTGGTACGCGATCGCGGCCACCGACGACGCCCGGGTGAACGCCGCCGTCGTCGCCGAGGCCGAACGCAACCAGATCTTCTGCGTCCGCGCGGACATCGCCGTCGAGGGAACCGCGGTCACCCCGGCGACCTTCAGCTACGCCGGCCTGTCGGTCGGGGTGCTGGCCGGCGGCGAGCACCGCCGGTCCGCGGCCATCCGGTCGGCCATCCGGGAGGCCCTGCAGCAGGGGGTCATCACGGCCGAGAGCTCCGACGTGGTGCGCGGCGGGGTGGCGCTGATCGGCGGCGGCCCCGGCGACCCCGAACTGATCACCGTGCGCGGGCGGCGGCTGCTCGCCCAGGCCGACGTCGTGGTCGCCGACCGGCTAGCGCCGCCGGAACTGCTCGCGGAGCTGCCGCCGCACGTGGAGGTCATCGACGCGGCCAAGATCCCGTACGGGCGCGCCATGGCCCAGGACGCGATCAACCACGTCATGATCGAGCGGGCCCGGTCCGGCAGCTTCGTCGTGCGCCTCAAGGGCGGGGACCCCTTCGTCTTCGCGCGCGGATATGAGGAGGTGCTGGCATGCGCCGAGGCCGGAATTCCGGTCACCGTGGTGCCCGGTGTGACAAGTGCCATAGGCGTGCCCGCGCTGGCGGGCGTTCCGGTCACGCATCGGGCGATAAATCACGAGTTCGTGGTGGTCAGCGGGCACGTTGCGCCGGGCCACCCCGAATCGTTAGTGAATTGGGATGCATTGGCCGCGATGCGGGGCACCATCGTTTTGCTGATGGCCGTCGAACGCATCGAGCAGTTCGTCGACGTGCTGCTGAAGGGCGGCCGACCTGCGGATACGCCGGTGCTGGTGGTCCAGCACGGGACAACCGCAGCTCAGCACACGTTGCGGGCCACCCTCGCCGACACGCCGGAAAAGATCCGCGCCGAGGGGATCCGACCTCCGGCGATCATCGTGATCGGGGCCGTAGCTGCGTTCGGCGTTTAAAAGATTCTTAAGATTACTGTAAGGTAACCCATTATGACGGCTCTCAACGACGCAGAGCGCGCGGCCCAAAACTGGACCTCCGCACGCCCCGATCGTCCGGCCCCGGTGCGCGCTACGCCGCCGGCGGAGACCGCCTCCGCACGTATCGGCAGGTATTCGCCTACGTGGCTGCCTTCGTGGCGCTTCATCGCGGCCGTGATCGCGATCGGTGGCATGCAGCTGCTGGCGACCATGGACAGCACCATCGCCATCGTGGCGCTGCCCCGGATCCAGAACGACCTGAGCCTCTCCGACGCCGGGCGCAGCTGGGTGATCACCGCGTACGTGCTGACGTTCGGCGGGCTGATGCTGCTGGGTGGTCGCCTCGGCGACACCATCGGGCGCAAGCGCACGTTCATCGTCGGCGTCGCGCTGTTCACCATCTCCTCCGTGCTGTGCGCGGTCGCCTGGGACGAGGCGACCATGGTCATCGCCCGGCTGCTGCAGGGCATCGGCTCGGCCATCGCGTCGCCGACCGGTCTGGCGCTGGTGGCCACCACCTTCCCGAAGGGTCCGGCTCGTAACGCCGCGACGGCCGTGTTCGCCGCGATGACCGCGATCGGCTCCGTGATGGGCCTCGTCGTCGGCGGCGCGCTGACCGAGCTGTCCTGGCGGCTGGCCTTCCTGGTGAACGTGCCGATCGGGCTGGTGATGATCTACCTGGCCCGCACCGCGCTGCGCGAAACCAACCGGGAGCGGATGAAGCTGGACGCGACCGGCGCCATGCTGGCCACGCTGGCTTGCACCGCCGCCGTCTTCGCCTTCTCGATGGGCCCGGAGAAGGGCTGGGTCTCGGTCACCACCATCGGCTCGGCCGCGGTGGCCCTGGCGGCCGCCCTCGCCTTCATCGTCGTCGAGCGCACCGCCGAGAACCCCGTCGTTCCGTTCGAGCTGTTCCGCGACCGCAACCGGCTGGTCACGTTCGCGGCGATCTTCCTGGCCGGCGGACTCATGTTCAGCCTGACGGTGTGCATCGGCCTGTACGTGCAGGACATCCTCGGCTACAGCGCGCTGCGGGCGGGTGTCGGCTTCATCCCGTTCGTCATCGCGATGGGCATCGGCCTCGGTCTGTCGTCGCAGCTGGTGTCGCGGTTCTCACCGCGGGTGCTGACGATCGGCGGCGGGCTCCTGCTCTTCTGGGCGATGATCTACGGCTCGCTTTTCATGCACCGCGGCGTGCCGTACTTCCCCAACCTGGTGCTGCCGATCATCGTGGGCGGGATCGGGATCGGCATTTGCGTGGTTCCGCTGACCCTGTCGGCGATCGCCGGTGTCGGCTTCGACCAGATCGGCCCGGTGTCGGCGATCGCGCTGATGCTGCAGAGCCTGGGCGGCCCGCTGGTGCTGGCCGTCATCCAGGCCGTGATCACCTCGCGCACGCTGTACCTGGGCGGCACCACCGGCCCGGTGAAGTTCATGAACACCGCGCAGTTGCAGGCCCTCGACCACGGCTATACCTACGGGTTGCTGTGGGTGGCCGGCGTGGCCGTCATCGTCGGCGGCGCGGCGCTGCTCATCGGCTACACCCCCGAGCAGGTCGCCCACGCGCAAGAGGTCAAGGACGCGCTCGACGCCGGCGAGCTCTAGCCCGGATCTAGGCCGCAAACGGCCACACCAGTTGACGCAAATATCCCGCGGGTTCGCCCTCGTCGATGCCGTACTGCGCGGGCCAGCCGTGCGCGGGTAGGTACAGGGTGCCGAACAGCGCGTCGACGGCCGGGAACTCCCCGGCGTAGTTGGAGTTGTACGCCCGGGGATCGCGGGCGTGATGCCAATGGTGGAACTGCGGGGTCGCGATCACCCACCTCAGCGGGCCGAACGTGAGCCGCACATTGGCGTGGATGAAAATCGCCTGCAGCGTGGTCAGCACGACGAAGGCGCCCAGGCTGATTCGACCGAACCCCAACGCATACAGCGGCAGCACCGCGCAGGAGCGGATGAAGATCTGATCCAGCGGATGCAGGTGGCTGGCGGCGAGCCAGTCCATTTCGCGGATGCTGTGGTGCACGCGGTGGAACCGCCACAACAGCGGAACCTCGTGCGCCGCACGGTGCCCCGCGTAGCCGCCCACCGTGGCGATCGCCAGCGCGGCGACGATCTGGGCCCAGCCCGGACTCGCGGCAATCGCGGAGCGGACGGGCGGGGGGACGAAGGCCCGCAGGACGGTGCCGACCACCACCACCGCGACGACGGTCCCGACCTTGAGCGCGGCCCCGTTGACCAGGTAGTGCACCAGGTCGGTACGCCATCCCGCCCGCAGAATCCGGCGCGGCCGCAGCGCGAACAGCCGCTCGAGCGGAATGAAGATGACCGCCAGCACGACCATCCCGATCACGATTCCGCCGCGCACGGACAGGGCGGCCAACACCAGCGCCGACGTGAGGAGAACCAGGACGACGCCACCGAGGCCCGGCCTGACCCCGTCTGACCCGCTCGGGACCCCGGCCGTCGCCGTCAACGGCTGGACCGAACGGGCCGGCCTGCCCAGCCGGCCCCACGCCGCGAGCACGCCGGCCGCCACCACCACCCCCGCGACACCGGCGGCCGGTCGCTGGGTCGCCAGCGCGATCGCGCCGATCAGCAGAACCGACTGGACGGCCAGGCCGGCCACGCCCAACACCCGTCGGCCCTGCAGCAGCCGCGTCGCGTGCCGGCCCACTAGCGCCGCCGCGCCGAGCAGGGCCAGCGTCAGCAATCCGGCGCTGTGGGCCGCGACAGCCGTTGCGGCGCAGAGGATTCCGATCAGCTCGAGCAAATACAAGGCGGTCAAGGTCGCCAGCAGGGGCCGGCTCCGGTGACCGGAGCCCCCGCCCGTCGCGGACGTGCCCATGCGCGTCAACGTATCGCGCGCCGCTGAGGAGAAGCTGAGTTTCCGGGCACATGAGGCGACGATTTTCGGCAGGCCCACGCCACTGGCTACTTCCATGGCCTGTGTCCTCAGCAGGCCGTCCCGGCCTGCATCGTCGCCAGGCTAGGCTGGCCCGCTGTGATCACCCGGATGTCCGAGCTGTTCCTGCGCACCCTGCGCGACGACCCCGCCGACGCCGAAGTGCCCAGCCACAAGCTGCTCATTCGCGCCGGCTACGTCCGGCCCATCGCGCCCGGGCTGTACAGCTGGCTGCCCCTGGGGCTGCGGGTGCTGCGCAAGATCGAACGGATCGTCCGCGACGAGATGAACGCGATCGGCGGGCAGGAGATCCTGTTCCCGGCCCTGCTGCCACGCGCGCCCTACGAGACGACGAACCGGTGGACCGAATACGGCGACGGCGTGTTCCGCCTGCAGGACCGCCGCGGCAACGACTACCTGCTGGGTCCCACCCATGAGGAGCTCTTCGCGCTGACCGTCAAGGGCGAGTACAGCTCCTACAAGGACTTTCCGCTGCTGCTCTTCCAGATCCAGAACAAGTACCGCGACGAGGCGCGGCCGCGGGCCGGCATCCTGCGGGTCCGGGAGTTCGTGATGAAGGACTCCTACTCGTTCGACATCGACGACGCCGGGCTCAAGGCCGCCTATCACGCGCACCGCGAGGCGTATCAGCGCATCTTCGAGAAGCTGCAGGTCCGCTACGTCATCGTGTCGGCGGTGTCGGGCGCGATGGGCGGCAGCGCTTCCGAGGAATTCCTGGCCGAGAGCGAAGTCGGCGAGGACACGTTCGTGCGCTGCCTGGAGTCCGGGTACGCGGCCAACGTCGAGGCGGTCGTCACCGCCCGCCCCGAGGCGCGCCCGATCGACGGGCTGCCCGAGGCGGTGGTCCACGACACCGGCGACACCCCGACGATCGCCACCCTGGTCGACTGGGCCAACGGCGCCGACCTGGGCCGTGAGATCACCGCGGCCGACACCTTGAAGAACGTTCTGCTCAAGGTCCGCCAGCCGGGCGGGGAGTGGGAGCTGCTGGCCATCGGGGTGCCCGGCGACCGCGAGGTGGACGACAAGCGGCTCGGCGCGGCGCTGGAACCGGCCGATTACGCCTTGCTCGACGACGCCGACTTTGCCAAGTACCCGTTCCTGGTGAAGGGCTACATCGGGCCGAAAGCGTTGCGCGGCAATGGCGTTCGCTACCTCGTCGACCCGCGGGTGGTGGACGGCACCAGCTGGATCACCGGGGCCGACGAGCCCGGCCGGCACGTCGTCGGGCTGGTCGCGGGCCGCGACTTCACCGCCGACGGCACCATCGAGGCCGCCGAGGTGCGCGACGGCGACCCGTCCCCGGACGGGGCGGGACCGCTGGTGTCCGCGCGCGGCATCGAGATCGGGCACATCTTCCAGCTCGGCCGCAAATACACCGACGCCTTCACCGTCGACGTCCTCGGCGAGGACGGCAAGCCGGTGCGCCTGACCATGGGCTCCTACGGCCTGGGCGTCTCCCGGATGGTGGCCGTCATCGCCGAGCAGCACCACGACGAGCTGGGCCTGCGCTGGCCGTCCGCCGTGGCGCCGTTCGACGTCCACCTGGTTATCGCCAACAAGGACGACCAAGCCCGCGCCGGGGCGATCGCCCTGGCCGACGACCTGGATCGGCTGGGTCTCGAGGTGCTGCTCGACGACCGCCAGGCGTCGCCCGGGGTGAAATTCAAGGACGCCGAGCTGCTGGGCGTACCGCGGATCGTCGTGGTGGGGCGGGGCTGGGCCGACGGCGTGGTCGAGCTGCGGGATCGCTTCGGCGGGCAGACCCGCGAGCTCGCGGTGGGCGAATCGCTGGCCACCGACATCGTGGCGGCCCTGGACCGGTAACGCGCGCTACTCGTTGCCGCCCGGGAAGCTGGTCGTGATCGGCCAGGCACCCAGCACGCGGTTCCACCTGGCGGCCATGACCGTGCTCTGCATCAGGGCGTTGGCTGCGAACGCGCGGTCGTCGGCCGTCTCCGCGTGCTCGATGACGGCGCGCCACGCCGTCGAGCAGTCGTTCTCCATGCGGGCCGCCAGCCGCGCCGCGTCGGCCGGGCTGCCGACCAGCATCGGCAACTGGTATCCCGCGGCGGCGACCGGCGCGTTGACCTTCCGCGCGGCCAGCATCGCGATCACGTCGTCGCGGCGTTGGCGGTGCTGGCCCAGGGCCTCCACCACCATGTCGTTGACGCTGGGCGGCGACAGCGCGGACACGATGCCGTAGCCGTAGATCGTCGAGTGCTCGATGGCCAGCGCGTCGCACAGGGCCGCGTTGTCGGCGTCTTTTCCTGTTGTCATATCGAGCCGGAACTCATATCGACGGCCCCCCGGGCACCAGCGCCACGGTCGCGGACGCCGTGCACGACGCGGCGATCGACGCGAGCAGCCCGGACCGGTAGCCGGACTCCGTCGTCACCAGCCGGCTGGCGTTCTCCGCGGACGCGTGCAGCGAGTTGATCACGTCGGGCACCGGCGGCGGTGGCGGCGGTGGGCCCGGCGGCGCGGTGGGGGCCGGGCTGGGGCTCGTGGTCTCGGTCGACGACGCGGTGAGCTTGCCCGCCGCCCGGGAGATCTCCGTGGACAGCGCGCGGGCGTGTGCGGCGCGTTGGGTCGCGACGACGGTCAGCGCGGCCGCGACCTGGGGCGCGAGACCCACGGCCGTGGCGGCGGCCCCGGCCAGCGCGCTGTCCTTGCGGGCCTGGTCCAGCGGGCCCAACAGGTTTTCGACGGCGGGCGGCTTCGGCTGCGGTTCGCCGCAGGCGGACGTGACCACCCCGAGCGCAGCAAGGGCTGCGGCGCCGGCGAGCACACCCCGCCGGTTGGTAACCGGTACTGCGCTAGGCACAGCAACATCCTGCCATTGCGCGAAGGTGGGCCGGTCCAAGGACCGTGACCACGCACGATCACGCCGTTATGGGCGTTTCCTGGCGTATCGTGGGTAGCTGACTGACACCGGAAACCACCCGGAAACCACCTGGGTGGCGACATCCGCCAGATGACCGGACAACTCAAGATGAGGAGCTCGCCGTGACCACCGGGCTACCTTCGCAGACGCAGGTGATCGAGCTACTCGACGGAGAATTCGCGCGCGCCGGCTACGAAATCGAAGACGTGGTCATCGACGGCCGCACGCGTCCGCCGCGGATCACCGTGATCGCCGACGGCGACGAGCCGCTCGACCTCGACACGATCGCCACCCTGTCCCGTTCGGCGTCGGCTTTGCTGGACGGCTCGGACATCGCCGGCGCCTTCCGCGACAGCTACGTGCTGGAGGTCAGTTCGCCGGGCGTGGACCGCCCGCTGACCAGCGAGAAACACTTCCGCCGCGCCCGCGGCCGCAAGGTCGAGGTCGCGTTGTCCGACGGATCGCAGCTCACCGGTCGGGTCGGGGAGACCCGCGATGGCACGGTCGCGCTGGTGGTTCGCGCCGGCCGGGACTGGACCGTACGCCAGATCCCCCGCGCCGAAATCGTGAAAGCCGTTGTGCAGGTTGAGTTTTCACCGCCAGCCCGGGCAGAGCTGGAACTGGCTGGATTGGCTGAGGCGGGGCGGCCGGACAGGACGGAGGCCGGAACATGAATATCGACATGGCCGCGTTACACGCGATCGAGGTGGATCGGGGCATCTCGGTCAACGAGCTGCTCGAGACGATCAAATCCGCGCTGCTGACCGCCTATCGGCACACCCAGGGTCATCAGATGGACGCGACCATCGAGATCGACCGCAAAACCGGCGCCGTTCGCGTGATGGCCCGGGAGACCGACGAAGACGGCAACGTCATCAGCGAATGGGACGACACCCCGGAGGGTTTCGGACGCATCGCCGCGACGACCGCGCGCCAGGTGATGCTGCAGCGATTCCGGGACGCCGAAAACGAGCGCACTTACGGGGAGTTCTCCACCCGCGAGGGCGAGATCGTCGCCGGGGTGATCCAGCGCGACAGCCGGGCCAACGCCCGCGGGCTGGTCGTGGTGCGGATGGGCAGCGAGACCAAGGCGTCCGAGGGCGTGATCCCCGCGGCCGAACAGGTCCCCGGCGAAAGCTACGAGCACGGCAACCGGATTCGCTGCTACGTCGTGGGCGTGACGCGCGGGTCCCGTGAGCCGGTGATCACGCTGTCACGCACCCACCCCAACCTGGTCCGCAAGCTGTTTTCGCTGGAAGTCCCGGAAATCGCCGACGGGTCGGTGGAGATCGTGGCGGTGGCCCGGGAGGCCGGGCACCGCTCCAAGATCGCGGTGCGCTCGAACGTTCCCGGCCTCAACGCGAAGGGCGCCTGCATCGGCCCGATGGGGCAGCGGGTCCGCAACGTGATGAGCGAGCTCTCCGGCGAGAAGATCGACATCATCGACTACGACGAGGATCCGGCCCGCTTCGTCGCCAACGCGCTGTCGCCGGCGAAGGTGGTCTCCGTGTCGGTCATCGACCAGACGGCCCGGGCCGCCCGCGTCGTGGTGCCCGACTTCCAGTTGTCGCTGGCCATCGGCAAGGAGGGCCAGAACGCCCGGCTGGCCGCGCGACTCACCGGGTGGCGCATCGACATTCGCGGGGATTCACCGGGGCACGCCGAGAGCCACGCCGAACACGGCGCCGGTCACCCGGTGGCACACGATCACTGACCTCACCTAACCGGCCCGTGCGGGCGGTTCTGACCTCCGGTCAAGTGACGCTAGACTGAGCCGTGATCCAGCGCGAACTTTCGGGCCCCGTGCGAACGTGTGTGGGGTGCCGAAAGCGAGAACTGGCCGCCGAACTGCTTCGCGTGGTGGCTGTGTCGACGGGGAACGGCGAATACGCCGCGATCGTTGACGACAGGAGTAGCCTGCCGGGGCGGGGTGCATGGTTGCATCCCGTGCCACAGTGCGCACAACAGGCGATTCGGCGGCGGGCTTTCACCAAAGCGTTGCGCATCACCGGTCCACTGGACACATCCGCGGTGGTCGAGCATTTGGCAGTGCACGATTCGCCCGGCAACAGAAGAGGCAGCAAAGAACATGAGCACACCGTGAAGTCCCGATGACCATGCGTCATAGCTAAACCCGAGGCGCGGCCCCGCTGCTGTCGCCTCATAGACAGGAGAAGTAGTGGCAGGTAAGGCCCGCGTACACGAGTTGGCCAAGGAACTCGGTGTCAGCAGCAAGGAAGTGCTCGCCCGACTGAATGAACAGGGCGAATTCGTCAAATCCGCATCGTCGACGGTAGAGGCTCCGGTAGCCCGCCGGCTGCGCGAGTCCTTTGGCGGCAGCAAGCCGGCCGCCACCAAGGCACCCGCCAAGTCGCTCGACAAATCCCTTGATCGAGCCCTGGACAAGGCGATCAGCAAGCCCGCCGGAAACGGCGAAGCGACCGCCGCGCCCGCCACCGCCGCCGCGCAGAGCGCCCCGGCCGCGACGGCCCTGAAGCCACCCCCGGGCGGGGCGCCGACGCCGCCGGCACCGCCCCAGTAG
>NZ_LZKK01000023.1 GCF_001672815.1 Mycobacterium sp. E796
GTCGTCGCCGTCGACGGCCACCACCAGCGACTCGCGGGCGGTGATCACCCCTGGCGGCCAGCCGTCGGTGAAGCCGCCCTCGCGCCACAGCCGCAGCGACTCCAGGCCCAGCCGCAGTAACCGTTCTTCGCCGGGCCAACCCTCGCTGTGCGGGGCGAGCATCCCGCCCGCCACCCACGATGCACCCGGTTCGCCGGTGTGGTGCACGACGACCGACCATCCGGCCCGCGCCGCGCGGCGCGCCACCGACAGCCCGATGACACCGCCGCCGATGACGGCCAGTGAGTCTTGCATCCTTTGCTCCCTTCGCCGGCATGACCCGGATCAGGTGTGACGGTAAGGGCGTGCGCGCCCACTCTCAGTCCCCGGTCGCCAGGACTCCCGTGCTCTTCGGGTTCCACGCTAGCGCGCTAGCGTCGCGGTGTGCACCAACCGTCCACCCGCCTCGCTGCGGCCAGGCTGTATCTGTGTACCGACGCGCGCCGCGAGCGCGGCGACCTGGCCGAGTTGGTCGACGCCGCGCTGGCCGGCGGGGTCGACATCGTCCAGCTTCGCGACAAGGGCTCGGCGGGTGAGCAGCGGTTCGGTCCGCTCGAGGCCCGCGCCGAGCTGGCCGCACTCGAGATCCTGGCCGACGCGGCCCGCCGGCACGGCGCCCTGTTCGCGGTCAACGACCGCGCCGAC
>NZ_LZKK01000024.1 GCF_001672815.1 Mycobacterium sp. E796
GGTCAAGACCATCCAGGACGCCGCGGCGGCGCGGGGCCGGGCCCTGATCGTGCTGACCGGCGGCGGCAACGGCATCGGGCTGCTGCGCTACCTCGCCACCCGTCGTGACCAGGTCGACTGGTCCAAGGTGCACCTGTTCTGGGGCGACGAGCGCTACGTGCCCGAGGACGACGACGAGCGCAACGACAAGCAGGCGCGGGAGGCCCTGCTCGATCACGTCGACATCCCGTCGAGTCAGGTGCACGCGATGCCGGCAAGCGACGGCGAATTCGGCGCGGACCTTGCCGCCGCGGCACTGGCCTACGAGCAACTGCTGGCCGCCAACGCCGAACCCGGCCAGCCGGCGCCGAATTTCGACGTCCACCTGCTGGGAATGGGGCCGGAGGGCCACATCAACTCCCTGTTCCCGGACACCCCGGCCGTGCACGAGACCAGCCGCATGGTGGTCGGCGTCGAGGACTCCCCCAAACCGCCGCCGCAGCGAATCACGTTGACGCTGCCTGCGATCCGGCGTTCCCGCGAGGTGTGGCTGATGGTGTCCGGGGCGGGCAAGGCCGAGGCGGCGGCCGCCGCCATCGGTGGCGCCCCGCCGGCGTCGGTGCCGGCCGCCGGGGCCGTCGGCCTCGAGACCACGCTCTGGCTGCTCGACCAGGAGGCCGCGTCCAAGCTTCCCGGCTGAGGTGTCGAGGCGTTGCGGTGCGGAAACCCCTGGCTTTAGCCGGGGGGTAAGGCCGCGTCTCTTTTCGGTGGGTTGTCGGTGGTGGCGGTTAGGTTGCGGGGGTGTCGCGTTATCGGTTGTTTCCGAGTGCTGAGCAGGCGGTGGTGTTGGTCGCGCATTGTCGTCACGCCCGATATGTGTGGAACCTGGCGGTCGAGCAGCAGCAGCACTGGCAGCCGGGTCGCCGAGCACCCGGCTACAACGAGCAGTGCGCCCAGCTGACAGCGGCCCGTGCCGAGCACGAGTGGCTGGCCGCCGGCTCGCAGACGGTGCAGCAGCAGGCGTTGCGCGATTTCGCCCAAGCGATGCGCAACTTTTTCAATGGCACCCACCGTCGCCCGACGTGGCGCAAAGCCGGTGTGCATGAGGGCTTTCGCCAGGTCGGGTTTAAAGCCCAGCACGTCGAGCGTCTGAACCGTCGGTTCGCTCGGGTATGGGTGCCCAAGGTCGGCTGGGTCCGGTTCCGGCTGTCGCGGCCGGTTCCCCAGGGTGTTAAATCCTATCGGGTCACCTGTGATCGGGCCGGGCGGTGGCACATCGCGTTCGCCCACATCCCGGAGCCCATTCCCGGGCCTGCTGATGGCTCGGTGGTGGGCATTGACCGTGGCGTGACGGTGGCGGCCGCCTTGTCGACCGGTGAACTGCTGCATGCCCCTCGCCTTAGCGACGGCGAGGCCAAGCGTCTGAAGGTGCTGCAGCAGCGCTTGGCCCGCGCTAAGCGTGGCTCTCACCGGCGCGCTCGCACGAAGCGCGCGATTGCGAAACTCAAGGCTCGTGAGGTCGACCGACGTAAGGACTGGGTCGAAAAGGCCACCACGGGCATCGCGCGCCGGTTCGAAACCATCCGCATCGAGGCGCTTGACGTGCGCGCAATGACCCGCTCTGCGCGAGGAACCGTGGAAAAGCCCGGTGTAGGTGTTGCCGCCAAACGCGGCCTGAACCGCGGAATTAACCGCAGCGGTTGGGGCAAGCTCGCTGCGCGTTTGCAGCACAAAGCCGTTGGTCGGGTCGAGCAGGTCCCGGCCGCGTACACGTCGCAGCGATGCGCCGTGTGTGGGCATGTCGCTCTCGCAAACCGTAAGAGCCAAGCGGTTTTCGAGTGCGAAGCCTGCACGGCGGGTCCGTGCAATGCCGATGTGAACGCCGCGCGCAACATCGCCGCCGGACGGGCGGTGACAGCACGGGGAGACCTCGGCGTGAGCCGGTCGACGAACCGTGAACCTCTACCCTGCTCTCCTGCCGCATAGATAGTGGGACGGGGTTGAATCCTCTGGCTTTAGCCCGAGGAGGACGTCAAAATGACCTTCATGGCAGACCGAACCGCGCGCGGGGGGCCCGAGCGAAGCCGGATCAAAACCCTCACCCAGGCGGCGCTGAACGCCGACAAGACCGTCGAACAGGTCGAGGACGTGCTCGACGGCCTGAGCACCACGATGAGGGAGCTGAACAGCTCGCTCACCAACCTCAACGCCACCGTCGAACGGATGGAGGCCGGGCTGGATCACCTCGACGGCACCCTGGCCAGCCTCGACGACCTGGCCAAGCGGCTGATCGTGCTGGTCGAGCCGGTGGAGGCCATCGTCGCGCGGATCGACGACATGGTGAAGGTGGGCGAGACGATGATGTCGCCGCTGTCGGCCACCGAGCATGCCGTGCGCGGCGTGCTGGACCGGCTGCGCAACCGCTAGCCCTACATCTTGGTGGATCGGGCCATCACGAAGCTGTACAGGCCGTAGGTGATGATCCCCGCGCCGGCCGCGATCAACAACACCGGCCCGTAGGGCTGGGCGCCGAGGGTCTTCAGCGCCCCGTCGAGTCCGGTGGCCTTCTTCGGTTCGGAGCGGCAGGCGGCGACGACGACCAACGCCCCGGTGCCGGCGATCACCACGCCCTTCGCCACATAGCCGGTGGCGCCGAGGCGTCGCACCAGACGACCCGACTTGCCCTTGAGGTCGCCGACGAAATTGCGGCTGGCGCCCTTGTAGACGTGATAGCACCCGACCACGACGATGAGCGCGCCGCAGGCGATGAGGGCAAGAGTGCCGGCGGTGGTGTGCATCAGGCGCGCGCTGATGCTCGAATTCTGTTGATCCGCCGGCCTGCCCGCGCCCCGGGCGTACCCGCACGCCGAGTAGGCGAAGGCGAGGTAGACGGCCGCGAGTCCGAACGCCTTCGCCCGGTCCCACACTCCCGGCGACGAGCGCTCGGCTTCGCGGTCGCTCGACCGCCCGAGGGCCGTCTCGACGAGCCGCCAGAGGCCCATCGCCGACAGCGCGGCCGCGGCGATCCACAGCGCAAGCGGGCCGCCCGGTTTGGCCGCCAACGTCGCCAGGGCACCTGTCTGGTCGGCGGTGCCCCCGTTGCCGCACGCGACCCGGATGGCGAGATAGCCCACGATCAGGTGCAGCAGCCCGTTGACCACATACCCGGCGCGGGCGATTCGTTCGAACACGCCGTTCTGGGCCACTTGCGCCGGTTCCATGGCACGGGGATGCCCGTCAGCCGCTGTTACGTAACGCGCTCGCAAGTCCGTTCATCGTCAGCAGGATGCCGCGCTGCACCAATTCGTCGTCGTCGCCGGAGCGGTAGCGGCGGAGCAGCTCGACCTGCAGGTGGTTGAGCGGCTCCAGATACGGGAAGCGGTTGAACACCGAACGGGCCAGCGCCGGGTTGTCGGCGAGCAGGTCGTCCTGGCCGGTGATGAGTTTGTGCATGGCGATGGTGCGCCGGTGCTCGTCGGCGATCTTGTCGAACACCCTGTGCCGCAACGATTCGTCGGCCACCAGCTCGGCGTAGTGGGCCGCCAGGCCCAGGTCGCTCTTGGACAGCACCTGCGCCATGTTCGACAGCACGCTGCGAAAGAACGGCCACCGCTCGTACAGATCGTGCAGGATCGCCACCCGCTCGGTTTCGCTCTCGGGACCCGCCGCGATCCACTGCTCGAAGGCCGCGCCGGTGCCGTACCAGCCCGGCAGCATCACCCGCGACTGGCTCCAGGCCAGCACCCACGGGATGGCGCGCAGGTCGGAGATGGATTCGGTGGGCTTGCGCGAGGTCGGCCGGCTGCCGATGTTCAGCGACCCGATCTCGCTGACGGGCGTGGACGCCTTGAAGTACTCGACGAATCCCGGTGTCTCGTGCACCAATTCGGCGTAGGCGCGGTGCGCCAGCGCGGCCACCTCGTCGAGCACCGCGTAGGCCGGTTCCGCGGCGTCGCCGAGGCCCTCCACGTCGAGCAGCGTCGACTCCACGGTGGCCGCAACCAAGCTCTCCAGGTTGCGCCGGGCCAGTTGCGGCTCGGCGTATTTGGCCGCGATCACCTCGCCCTGCTCGGTGAGGCGCAGCGAGCCGTTCACCGCGCCGGGCGGCTGCGCCAGGATCGCCTGGTAGCTGGGGCCGCCACCGCGGCCGACGGTGCCGCCGCGACCGTGGAAGAGCCGCAACCGGATTCCGGTCTTGCGGGCCACCTCGACGAGGGTGAGCTCGGCGCGGTAGACGGCCCAGTTGGCGGCCAGGTATCCGCCGTCCTTGTTGGAGTCGGAGTAGCCCAGCATCACCTCCTGGCATCCGCCGCGGGCATCCACCAACGCCCGGTAGATCGGCAGGTCCAGCATCGCCTGCAGGATCGACGCGCCATTGTGCAGATCGTCGATCGTCTCGAACAGCGGCGAAATACCCAGGGGGCAATAGGGTTCCGGGCCGGACGCGTCAAGCAGCCCGGCCTCCTTCAACAGGATCGCGGCCTCCAGGACGTCGGACACCGACTGGCACATCGAGATGATGTAGTTGGGCACCGCCGCCGGTCCGTAGAGGTCGACGGCGCGGGCGGCGGCCACGACGACGCCCAGCTCGCCGCGGGCCAAGTCGGACAGTTGTGCGCGGTCGCCGACCAATGGACGGCGGGTGGCCAGCTCCCCTGCCAGCAGCTCGACCCGCTCGTCTTCGGCCAGCGAGGCGTAGTCGGGATGGACCCCGGCCCAGGCCAGCAGCTCCGCGACCACCTCCTCGTGCACGTCGGAGTTCTGCCGCATGTCCAGGCCGGATAGATGAAACCCGAAGGTGTGCACGCTTTCTCGCAGCCGGGCCAGCCGATCGTCGGCCAGCAGCTCGGCGCCGTGCGTGCGCAGCGACGCGTCGATGACGTCCAGGTCGGCGCGCAGTTCCGCCGGAACGGAGTACGGCCGCAGGCCCAGGTCGAGCTCGTGCTGCGGCCGGCGGTCCAGGATCTCGGTGCCCGTCGCGGTGAGGCGGGCCCGGATCACTCGCAGCGCGCGCCGGTACGGCTCGTCGGCGCGCGCGCTCTCGTTGCCGCCGTCGGCCAGGGCGGTCAATTCGGGGGTGACCGTGATCAGCCGCGCCGACATCGACAGCTCCTGTTCGAGCTCGGTCAGCTCGGCCAGGTAGTGCGCCAGCGCGGTGAACGCGGCGCTGCCGGTGGCCCGCCGCACGACGTCGCCGGTGACGTTCGGGTTGCCGTCGCGGTCGCCGCCGATCCAGGACCCGGGCTGCAGGATGGGCGACGAAAGCAGGTCGGCGTCGGGCCAGCGCGCGCGCAACGCCTCCCGGACCTCGGCGTTGACCTGCGGAATCACCTTGAACAGCGCGGCCGGGTAATACCGCAGGCCCACGTCGATCTCGTCGGTGATCTGGAGCCGGGACAGCCGGATCAGCGCGGTCTGCCACAGCGTAAGGACCTGGCGGCGCAACTCGAGCTCGATGTTGCGGCCGTCGTCGGTCTCGGTGTGCCCGGCGGCGCGCAGCCGCATCAATTCGGTGATGCGGTGCTGGGTGACGAACACGGTGCGCCGGCGGGTCTCGGTGGGATGGGCGGTGATCACCGGGGACACCAGGGCGCCCCGCAGCGCGTCGGCCACTGTGGCCGAATCGAGCTCTGCCCGATCGAGTTTCGCGTACGTCGCCGCCAGGCTGCTGTCCTGCGGTGGCTCGCCGGCGGCGACGTGGACGTCGCGTCGGCGTTCCCGGTGGATGTCTTCGGCGACGTTGGCCAGCAGCGCGAAGTGGCTGAACGCCCGGATGACCGGGATGGCCTGGTGGATGTCGATGCCGTCGAACATCCGCGCCATGTCGGCCCGGTCGATCTCGGAGCGCCGCACCCGGAAGGACTCCACCCGCGCGCGTTCCACGAGCTCGAACACCTCGTCGCCGTTCTGCTCGCGCACGGTGTCGCCGAGGATGGTGCCCAGCAACCTGATGTCGGCGCGCATCGGCTCGGTTGCCTCGCGGCCGACCCGGGTGCGTTGGACGGCACCGATCGGTTCCAGCGCGATGTCGGAAGCCTCAGCCATGCGTCCCAGTATCGAGGCGGATCGCCCGGCCCGCCCGTCGAGCGGTCAGCGGTACTTGATCATCAGGGCCATGCCGATGATGCACACCAGCCAGATGCCGACGATGAACACCGTCAGCCGGTCGAGGTTCTTCTCCACGACCGTCGACCCGGACAGGCTCGATTGCACGCCGCCGCCGAACAGCGTCGACAGGCCGCCACCCTTGGCGCGGTGCAGCAGCACCAGCAGCACCACCAGGATGCTCGTGACCACCAGGGTGATCTGCAGGGCCAATTGCATGCCAGAAAGCCTACCGGTGCCCCGCCGGCGTCACGGGAGGGGCCCGCCGGCGGCGATGGCCGCCAGGGTCGCGAACTGCTCGCCGTCCAGCGATGCGCCGCCGACCAGCCCGCCGTCGACGTCGTCCTGAGCGACGAGTTCGCCGACGTTCTTCGCGTTCATCGAGCCGCCATAGAGCACCCGCACGGTTTCGGCGACCTTTGCCGAGGCCAGGGACGCCAACTCTTTGCGGATCGCCGCACACACCTCCTGGGCGTCCGCAGAGCTGGCCACCCGGCCGGTGCCGATCGCCCACACCGGCTCGTAGGCGACCACCACGTTGGCGATCTGCTCGGCCGACAGCCCGGCCAGCGAGCCGCGCAGCTGGTTTTCGCAGTAACTGACGTGCTCACCCGCCTCCCGGGTCTCCAGGTGCTCGCCGATGCACACGATCGGGGTGAGCTCGTGCCTGAGCGCGGCGGCGGCCTTGGCGGCCACCAGCGCGTCGTCCTCGTGGTGGTAGGTGCGCCGCTCGGAGTGGCCGACGATGACGAACTGGCAGCCCAGCTTGGCCAGGAAGGCGCCGCTGATGTCGCCGGTGTAGGCGCCCGAGTCGTGCGGGGACAGGTCCTGGGCGCCGTAGGTCAGCCGCAGCTTGTCGCCGTCGACCAGGGTCTGCACGCTGCGCAGGTCGGTGTACGGCGGGAGCACCGTGACGTCGACCTTGTCGTAGTACTTGTCCGGCAGCGCGAACGCGATCTTTTGCACCAGCGCGATCGCCTCGAAGTGGTTGAGGTTCATCTTCCAGTTGCCGGCGATCAGTGGCTTGCGGCTCACGAGTCTCCTTAGCTTGGCTGGGGGCTGGCAAGCACCTCGATGCCCGGCAGCGCCTTGCCCTCCAGGTATTCCAGGGACGCTCCGCCGCCGGTCGAGATGTGCGAGAAGTCACCCTCGGGGATGCCGAGCGCGCGCACCGCGGCCGCGGAGTCGCCGCCGCCCACCACGCTGAAGGCGCCCTTGCCGGTGGCCGCGGCGACGGCCTCGGCCACGCCCTTGGTTCCGGCGGCGAACGCCGGGAACTCGAACACCCCCATCGGGCCGTTCCAGAAGACGGTTTCGGCGTTGGACAGCAGCGTGGTGAACCGCCGGACCGACTCGGGCCCGATGTCCAGGCCCATCTTGTCCTGCGGAATGCGGTCCGCCGCAACGGTTTCCGGCGGCGAATCGGCGGCGAACTTTTCCGCCACCACGATGTCCACCGGAAGGTGCAACACGTCGGCGTAGGTCTCGCACAGCCGGCGACAGGTGTCGACCATGTCGGGCTCGAGTAGCGACGTGCCGACCGAAAGGCCATGCGCGGCAAGGAAGGTGAAGCACATGCCGCCACCGATCACGATGCTGTCGGCCTTGGTGGCCAGCGACTCGATCACGCCGAGCTTGTCGGACACCTTCGACCCGCCCAGCACCACCGCGTAGGGGCGCTTGGTCGAGCCGGTCAGCTGCTCGAGGACCCGGATCTCCTCGGCCACCAGCGTGCCCGCGTAGTGCGGCAGCAGGGTCGCGACGTCGTAGACGGAGGCCTGCTTGCGGTGCACCACGCCGAAGCCGTCGGAGACGAAAGCGCCCTCCGGCCCGACCAATTCGGCCAGTTGCCGGGCCAGCGCCAGGCGCTCGCCGTCGTCCTTGCTGGTTTCGCGCGGGTCGAAGCGAATGTTCTCCAGCAGCAGGATGTCGCCGTCGGTCAGGCCCTCGGCGCGGGCCAGCGCGTCGGTGCCGACGACATCGCCGGCCAGCTGCACGTGCCGCCCGAGCTGGTCACCGAGCGCGGCGGCGACCGGCGCCAGCGACAGCTTCGGGTCGGCGCCGTTCTTGGGACGACCCAGATGCGCGGTGACCACGACCTTGGCGCCGGCCTCGAGCAGCGCCTGCAGCGTCGGCACCGACGCGGTGATGCGGCCGGCGTCGGTGATGGTCCCGTCATCCAGGGGGACGTTCAGGTCGGAGCGCACCAGCACGCCGCGGCCCGAAACCCCCTCGGCCAGAAGGTCTTCGAGAGTGGGGATGCTCACGGTTTACAGCGACTTGCCGACCAGTGCGACGAGGTCGATGAGGCGGTTGGAGTAGCCCCATTCGTTGTCGTACCAGGACACCACCTTGGCCTGGTTGTCGATGACCTTGGTCAGCCCGGAGTCAAAGATCGAGCTGTGCGGGTCGGTGACGATGTCGGACGACACGATCGGGGCGTCGTAGTACTTCAGGATGCCCTTCAGGCGGCCCTCCGCGGCGGCTTTGAACGCGGCGTTGATGTCCTCGGCGCTGGCGGCCTTGGCCAGCTCCACGGTCAGGTCGGTCACCGACCCGGTCGGGATCGGCACCCGCAACGCATATCCGTCCAGCTTGCCCTTGAGCTCGGGCATCACCAGCCCGATCGCCTTGGCCGCCCCGGTCGAGGTCGGCACGATGTTCAGCGCCGCCGCCCGGGCCCGACGCAGGTCCTTGTGCGGGCCGTCCTGCAGGTTCTGATCTTGGGTGTAGGCGTGGATGGTGGTCATCAAGCCCTTGACGATGCCGAACTCGTCCTGCAAGACCTTCGTTACCGGCGCCAGGCAGTTCGTCGTGCAGGAGGCGTTGGAGATGATGTTCTGGCTGCCGTCGTACTTGTCATCGTTGACGCCCAACACGATGGTGATGTCGGGATCGGTGGCCGGCGCGGAGATGATCACCTTCTTGGCCCCGGCGTCCAAATGGCCCTTGGCCTTGGCCGCATTGGTGAACAACCCGGTGGATTCCACCACCACGTCGACGCCCAGATCGCTCCACGGCATCGCAGCGGGACCCTCGCGCACCTCGAGTGCCTTGATCCGCCGAGTGCCCACCACGATGGTGTCCTCGCCCTCCAGGCTCACGTCGTCGGGCAACCGGCCCAGGATCGAGTCGAATTTGAGTAAATGCGCCAACGTGGCGTTATCGGTGATGTCATTGACGGCCACCACCTCGACATCGGCCGTGCCCTGCTCCTGCTGGGCCAGCAACGCCCGGTAGAAATTGCGTCCGATTCGGCCGAAGCCGTTGATACCCACTCGGACCGTCACTTTGATCTCTCCCTGTCTTCTGATGTCTTCGGCGAGTCCGCTGATTACGCGCTCGCCGTCAGCCTAGATCAGTGAGGCGCGCCACCGCTTGCCGGTCACAGCGAACAGCCGCGGTAACCGGAGCGTGTCTGGTTCGTATCGGTTCGATAAGCCCCGGAATCGTCGCGTGTGCAATAGCACCAGGGGGTCATACATTCGACACGGCTGCGGGACAGCTATGCGGTTCTGCTGCCGCATTTGATAGCGAACGCTAAAGGAGTCGACGTTGATGACGGGCTTTGATCGGTTCAACATCACAGTTGGTGCCATCGCTGGGCTGTGTGGGGCCGCCATAGCGTTGAGCCCGGATGCGGCAGCCACCCCGCTGAAGACCGGCGGCTACGCGTGCATCCAGGGTCAGTCCGGCGAGGTCGGCGCTCCGGCGGCCGGCGGGCCGGCAGGCGCCGCCGGACCACTGGCCGCGGGCGCGCCGCTGGCCGGCGCACCCGAAGCGGGCGGCGCACCGGTGAGCGGGCCGGGAGGCGGCGCGCCGGCACCCGGCGGGCCGGCACCGGCCGCCACCGTATGCACGTCCAGCGCCCCGCTCACCGACATGTCCGGCGTACCGATCGTGGCGCCCGGGCCGGTCCCGGTGGTCCCGGCCGGCGCCCCGCTGATCGCTCTCGGGCCGCCGGTGCCGGCTGGCGCGCCGGTCCCGGTCGGTGCGCCGGTCCCAGTGGGTGCCCCCGTGCCCGTCGGCGCCCCGGTGCCGGTGGGCGCCCCGGTCCCCGTGGGTGCCCCGATCCCGGTGGGTGCGCCGATCCCGGTGGTGCCCGTCGGCGCTCCGCTGATTGCGCTCGCCGGTGGTCCGCTGGATGTCGCGGCGCCGGCCGCTCCGATCATCGACATGTCCGGGACCGGCAAAGGCGCGCCGACCGGTCCGGCGCCCGCCGGCGGCCCGGCGCCCGGCCAGCCGACCGCGCCCGGGCCCGCGCGCTGACCCGGATCCCCTTCCCAGTTACGAAAGAACCCGCCGGGCCAAGCCCGGCGGGTTTGTTCGTAAGTTGTCAGCTGGGTGGGGCCTCCCACAGCAGCGGCGGCTGCGGCCGTGGCTGTGGCTGTGGCCGGCGCCGTGGCGAGTCCTCCACGATCACCGGGTCGCCGACGTGGACGGTGTTGTAGTACCACTCGGCGTCCTCGGGGCTCAGGCTGATGCAGCCGTGGCTGACATTCTCCAGGCCCATCGCGTTGACGGCCCACGGGGCCGAATGGACGAAGAGGCCGTGGCCGGTGATGCGCACGGCGTAGTCGACCGGGATCCGGTATCCGTCGGGGTCGTCGACGGGGATGCCGACGCTGCTCGAGTCCATGATCACCGTGCGGTCCTTGGACAGGACGGTGTAGGAGCCCACCGGAGTCGGGTACTCGGGCCTGCCCATCGAGGCCGGCAGCACGCCCGCTTCCCCCCAGTGGGGACGGTGGTGCGGCGCGGGCAGCGGCCCCGACTCGACGCCGTCAACGGTCACCGTGAAGGTGTGGTCGGCGATGTTGGCGGTCCCGACGACGGCGGGACCGGTGGCGAATTCCGTGGGCCGTCCGCCCACCGAGAGCGCGACCGTGCTGTGCGCCGGCCAGTGGTGGTCGGGAACCCACTGCACGACCTCGTTGTCGAGCCATTCGAACTTCCCGGTCATCGGAGGGGCCGATGTGACCCGGACGGCGCGCTCGGCCGCGCGCCGGTTGGTTACGGGAGTGCTGAACGTCACCACCACCGGGTGCGCCACGCCCACCACCTCGCCGCGCGCGGGTGACACCGACGCGACGGCGGATCCATCCGGCCGGGTGGCCGCGGCCAGGCGGATGTCGGTCGGCCCGCTGGCCACACTCGCAGCGACAGCGCTGACCGCAAGAACACACCGAACGACCGCTCGCATGGCTCCAGTCCCTGTTTAACTGACATGGTTGTAATAGCCATGGTACGGGCGTCGCGAACAGCGGAAGTGCAAGGGCGCGTTAGCGATTCGATCAAGCCTGAGTCACGTTTCGGCTACGGCGCGCGTCGTGACGTGGACCGGGAACTCGTCGCCGGGCTCGGGCCACGGCTGGCGGCTCAGCATGTCCGCGACATCGACGTAACCGGCCTCGATCACCCCGGCCTTGGCGTCGAGGATGCGGTACCACTGCTTTTGGATGTGAATCGGTTGGCCCTCGAGCACGATGACGCGGACGTCGCCCTCCTCGAACTGGCAGCGCCGTTGCACCGCCTCGAGCAGCTGCTCGTTGTGCAGGTGGCCCTCGCCGAAGTTCCAGCCGACCAACGGCCCGGCGACGACTTCGCCCTCGCGGATGCTGTATTCGGCCTCGTTGGCCTCTCCCCCCAAGGCGCGGGGCAAGAGGCCGTTGAGCGCCCGGCCGTGCGTGTGCATCGCCCGGAACGCCGCCACCTTGTCCGACATCACCTCGGCGGTCCCGGCGCCGTACAGCTTGGCCAGCTGATTCACCACGAGCGCAGAGCTTTTCACGATGTCGGCTTCGATCTTGTCCTCGGCGCCAGCGCGGAAGCACCAGATGCTGGTGGCCCAGTTGCCCGCGTAGTAGCGCATCGCGGGCAGAAACGAAATCTTTTCGGGGAACATGTTTCCCGCGATCACCACTGCCACGGCGGCAAGGATGATGGCGAGCAGCAAGGGTGACCGAAGGTCGGTGGCTCGGATCGCGCCGTAATGCCCGAACAGATAGAACAGCGAGAAGATGAAGAACACGTTCCACTCCAACGGGACCCCCATCGGGAGGTTCGAAATGATGTTGAGGTGGAAGATCACCATGAACGCGATCAGGAACCATCGCCATGGCGCATCGCCGGCGACGAACACCAGAACCGTCGGGACGACGAATTCCGCCGTGGTGCCGCCGACGTGGGCCATCACCTTCGGTAACCAAGAGGGTCGCAGGTCGTTGACGTGGTCGAGGTACAGCGCGTGCTTGAACGGGCTGAACAGCTTGGGCCGCAGCAGCGCGTTGTTGCTCGTCATGACCGACACGACGTACGGAAAGTGGTGGTTGAGCTTGGAGGTCGCCGCCCCCCACCACAGGCACAGCATGATGAGCTTGTAGGCCGCGATCTGGTCGGTGAACGGGAAGAAGAACACCAACAGTTTCAGCCAATAGTGTTCGCCGCGGGCCGCGAGGAAGATGGTCTTGTCACGCAGACCCAGCAGGGCCAGCGCCACGATCGTGGGCAACACCCGGACGGGGTCGATCAGCGGGCCGGGCGCCAACAGCGCCCACACCCCACCGGCCAGCACGACGGCATAGAGCGCGACGTCGACGACGGTGCGGGTATCGCCGCGGGTGAACGGCACCTTCCCCGGCCACGCGGGCAACCGAATCGTGTTGGGCCGCAACCAATATAGGAATCCCCCGACCGGCGGCATGAACCGCCCGGTCAGCGGGCCGGACCCGCAGCCGAGGCCCAGCACCTCGAACAGCAGCGTGAAGACGATGAACTTCTGATACACGATCGGCTGCGTCCACCACTCGCCGATGCGGCCCAGCCCGCCCAGGCCGGGGGTGAGCGAGATGATCCACGCCGGGATCGCGACGTACAAGGCGATCTTGAACAGGTACAGCAGATACACCGCATACGGCGTCCCGAAGCCATGTTCGGCCCAGTGCCGGGTCACGATCTGCAGCCGCGCTGCCCTTGGCCGTGCCAGCCATGTGTCGGGGTCGACGTCCGGAAGTTCCGGTGACATGAATCCCATGGGCGGCCTCATTCCTGTCGCAGGTGAAACCAGCTGACGCTCAGCGTGATTGAGCCGCTGCAGCCTAGGCCCTAACGGACGGGGACCCCGCTACGGGGCGGAAATCGACGCTGCAGCTTCTCGATCAGCCCGTCGAGGGTTTGGCGTTCCTGCTCCTCGAGGCGCGCCATGCGGCGAACGCTGGAGGCGCCTTCGGCATCGCCGGTGGCTTCCGCGGTCGCGATCGCCTTCTGGTACTCCGCGAGCCGGTGCTCGAGGTGGCGACGGTTCTGCACGAGCACCCGGCGGAAGTATTCCGCCTGGCGGCGATCCGCCGTCGCGGCCGCCGCGACCGGCGACTCCGCCCGCACCGCCGGTTGGCGGACGTTGACCGGGCCGGGGCGGACCGCGCTGCTGCGCGGCTGGCGCCCGCGGCGGTCACGAATGCTATTGGAACTGTGCCCAGCGACCGAGCGAGTGCCGCGCTCGTCGGACAAACCGGCGACGTCCATCTTGGCCTCTTTTCGCTGGGCAGGGTCATTGGCGGACGTAACAATACCCCCCGATCCGACCGACACCATAGGCTTTGGCTCTGGATACCTCCGTTGCTGGTTGGCTCAAACCGTCCTGGGGGTATTCGGTCGCTACCATCATGGGACTCGACGCGGCGGTGCGGCCGCGCCGGCAGCTCAAGGGAGAGATGTGACCGACACCGACAGCGAAGACATCGAGGACATCGACAAGTTCGATCCCGGTCTGACCCAGCGCGTGATGGGCGTGATGCGCCCGTTCCTGAAGACCTACTTCCGGTCCGAGGTGCACGGCTTGGATTCGTTCCCGCCCGGCGGGGCGCTGGTTGTCGGCAACCACTCCGGCGGCATGTTCCCCATGGACGTCCCGATTTTCAGCGTCCACTTCTACGAGAAGTTCGGCTATGACCGGCCGGTGTACACGCTGAGCCACGACATCCTGATGACCGGCCCCACCGGGCAGTTCTTCCGGCGCACCGGCTACATCCGCGCCAATAGGGAGAACGCGGCCAAGGCGCTGCGGTCCGGCGGCGTCGTGGTCGTCTTCCCCGGCGGTGACTACGACGCCTACCGGCCCACGCTCTCGGAGAACGTCATCGACTTCAACGGCCGCAAGGGATACGTCAGCACGGCGATCGAGGCCGGCGTGCCCATTGTTCCGGCGGTGTCCATCGGCGGGCAGGAAACCCAGCTCTACCTCTCCCGCGGCACGTGGCTGGCCGAGCGACTGGGAGTGAAACGCCTGCTGCGCAGCGCCATCCTGCCGCTGTCGTTCGGCTTCCCGTTCGGGTTCAGCGCGGTGATCCCGCCCAACGTGCCGCTGCCCACCAAGATCGTGACGCAGGTGCTCGAACCAATCGACATCGCCGCGCAGTTCGGCGACGACCCGGACGTCGACGAGGTCGACGAGTACGTGCGGTCGGTGATGCAGCAGGCCCTGCGCGACCTCGCCGCCAAGCGCCGTTTCCCGATCCTGGGCTGAGCCATGACATCTCGGGCAGCTCGAATCGACCAGGCCCTCGGCATCTTTGGGACGTTGCGGCGCGCCGGGATGATCACGCCGATGCGGCCAGATCGCTACCTCAAGATCGCCGCGGCGATGCGCCGCGAGGGCATGGGCATGACCGTGGGCTTCGCCAGCGCGGCGCAGCGCTGCCCGGACCGTCCCGGCCTGATCGACGAGCTCGGCACGCTGACCTGGCGGCAGCTCGACGAGCGGATCAACGCGCTGGCGGCCGCCCTGCAGGGATTGCCCGCGGGGCAGCCCAAGGTGGTCGGGATCATGTGCCGCAACCACCGCGGTTTCGTCGAGGCCGTGGTGGCCGTCAGCCGGATCGGCTCCGACGTGGTGCTGCTCAACACGTCGTTCGCCGGGCCGGCGCTGGCCGAGGTGGTCGTCCGCGAGGGCGTCGACGCCGTCATCTACGACGAGGAGTTCACCGAGACCGTGGACCGGGCGCTGGCCGAGAAGCCCGACGCCACCCGCATCGTGGCGTGGACCAACGGGCAGCACGAGTTGACGGTGGAAAAGCTCATCACCGACCACGCCGGACAACAACCTCGACGCGGCAGCCGCAAGGGCCGGATGATCCTGCTCACCTCGGGCACCACCGGAACTCCCAAGGGCGCCAACCAAACCGGCGGCAACGCGGGGATCGGCACGCTCAAGGCCATCCTGGACCGCACGCCGTGGCGGGCCGAGGAAAACATCGTGATCGTGGCCCCGATGTTCCACGCCTGGGGCTTCTCGCAATTGATCTTCGCCGCGTCGATGGCCTGCACGATCATCACCCGGCGCAAGTTCGATCCGGAGGCCACCCTCGACCTCATCGACCGGCACCAGGCGACCGGCCTGGCCGTCGTGCCGGTGATGTTCGACCGGATCATGGAACTGCCGCCCGAGGTGCGAAACCGCTACAGCTGCAAGTCATTACGGTTCGCCGCGGCCTCCGGTTCGCGGATGCGACCCGATGTGGTCATCGCGTTCATGGACCAGTTCGGCGACGTGATCTACAACAACTACAACGCCACCGAGGCCGGCATGATCGCCACCGCCACCCCGGCCGACCTGCGGGCGGCGCCGGACACCGCCGGCAAGCCGGCGGGCGGAACCGAAATCCGGATCCTGGACAAGGAATTCAACGAGTTGCCCACCGGCGAGGTCGGCACCATCTACGTCCGCAACGACACCCAGTTCGAGGGCTACACCTCCGGCACCACGAAAGATTTCCACGCTGGGTTCATGTCCTCGGGCGACGTCGGATACCTCGACGACGCCGGTCGCCTGTTCGTCGTCGGGCGCGACGACGAGATGATCGTCTCCGGCGGCGAGAACGTCTACCCGATCGAGGTGGAGAAGACCCTGGCGGCGCACCCCGAGGTCGCCGAGGCGGCGGTCATCGGCGTGGACGACGAGCAGTACGGCCAGCGGCTGGCGGCCTTCGTGGTGCTGGCCCCCGGCGCGTCCGCCACGGTCGACACGCTCAAGCAACACGTGCGCGACAACCTGGCCAACTACAAGGTGCCCCGCGAGATCGCCATCCTCGACGAGCTACCCCGCGGCAGCACCGGCAAGATCCTGCGGGGCGAGCTGCTTTCCCGGGTCGGCGGCTGATGCGGCTCGCCCGGACGCTGCGAAAGCCTCGGCCATTGGCGCGCGCGGCGGTCGAACTTGCCAACGCCGCCAACGGATTACGGCCGCTGGCCCGCAAGGGCTACAGCACCGTCCTGGTGTTCTGGTTCGGCTGGCCGACGTCGGAGGTGCCCGGGGTGTACTTCACGGCCTCGTTGGTGGACGCGCTGCGCCGCGGGCGCCGCGGCGACTTCGCCGGGCGGCGCGGCAAGGCCGCGCTGGCGCTGACGGCCGCGTCGTGGGCCATCCTGGGGGTGATCCGGTATCGCGGCGTCACCACGCCGGGCCCGGTGCTGGAGGCGGGCCTGCGCGAACAACTGGGGCACGACTACGCCGAGGCGCTCGAGGCGCTGCCGCACACGAAGCCCACCCGCAGCGGGCGGCGCAGCCTGCCGCTGGGCAACACGGTGGCCCGCCGGCGCTACGTCGAGAAGACGAACGTGGTGTCCTACGGCCCGCACGGCCGCGCCAACCTGGCCGACATCTGGCGTCGCCGCGACCTGCCGCGCGACGCCAAGGCTCCGGTCCTGCTGCAGGTGCCCGGCGGCGCGTGGGTGATTGGGATGCGCCGCCCGCAGGCCTACCCGCTGATGAGCCACCTGGCCGCCCGCGGCTGGGTGTGCGTGTCGATCGGCTATCGGGTGTCACCCGTGCACACCTGGCCCGACCACATCGTCGACGTCAAACGGGCGCTGGCCTGGGTCAAGGAGAACATCGCGCGGTTCGGCGGGGACCCGGACTTCGTCGCGATCACCGGCGGGTCCGCCGGGGGGCACCTGTCCGCGCTGGCGGCGCTGACGCCCAACGACCCGCAATTTCAGCCGGGCTTCGAGGAAGCCGACACCTCGGTGACCGCCGCGGTTCCGGTGTACGGGCGCTACGACTGGTTTTCCACGGAGGGCGAGGGCCGCCGGGAGTTCGTCGGGCTGCTCGAAAAGTACGTAGTCAAAAGGAAATTCGCGACACACCGGCACGTCTACACCGACGCCTCGCCGATCTGCAAGCTGCGCGACGACGCGCCGCCGTTTTTCATCCTGCACGGCCGCGACGACTCCCTGATCCCGGTCGGCGAGGCGCAGGAGTTCGCCGAGGAGTTGCGCGCGGTGTCGCAGTCCCCCGTCGCCTACGCCGAATTGCCGCACGCCCAACACGCTTTCGACATCTTCAGCTCCCCGCGGGCGCACAAGTCGGCGGAGGCCGTCGCGCAGTTTCTGTCCTGGGTGTACGCGAAGCACCCACCCCGCCGCTAACTAGGGCCATAAGTCACATATGTAGGGGCTTTTGCCTGCATTATGTTTGGCCGATACGCGCAAAACTATAACGTGTTCTAGTTGGGACAGGTTAGAGGAGGCGCGTGGTGAGTACCGATACCGCTGGGATCGGCGTCCGGGAAATCGACGTAGGAACCTTGCCGAACCGGTTTGCTCGCGGCTGGCACTGCCTGGGCGTGGCCAAGGACTTCCTCGACGGCAAGCCCCACCCGGTCAACATCTTCGGCACCAAGCTGGTCGTCTTCGCCGACACGGAAAGTAATCTGCGGGTCCTCGACGCATACTGCCGCCACATGGGCGGCGACCTGTCGCAGGGCGCGGTCAAGGGCGACACCGTGGCGTGCCCGTTCCACGATTGGCGATGGGGCGGCGACGGCAAGTGCAAGGAGGTGCCGTATGCCAAGCGCACACCGCGTATGGCGCGCACCCGCACCTGGCCCACCGAGGTGCGGGCCGGCCTGCTGTTCGTCTGGCACGATCCCGAGGGCAACCCGCCGTCGCCGCAATTGCAGATCCCCGACATTCCCGAGGCCGCCAGCCCCGGATGGACCGACTGGCGGTGGCGCAGTCAGCTCATCCAGGGATCGAACTGCCGCGAGATCGTCGACAACATCGTCGACATGGCGCACTTCTTCTATATCCACTACGGATTCCCGACGTATTTCAAGAACGTCTTCGAGGGCCATATCGCCTCGCAATACCTGCGCACCGTCGGCCGGCCCGATGTGCACCTCGGCGGCTCGCATTATACCGGTGAGCAGATTTTGGATTCGGAGGCTTCCTACTTCGGCCCGTCGTTCATGATCAACTGGCTGCACAACAGCTACGGCGGCTACAAGGTGGAAACGATCCTGGTCAACTGCCACTACCCCGTCACGCAGGACTCCTTCATGCTGCAGTGGGGCGTCATCGTGCAAAAGCCCGAGGGCATGGACGAGGACGCCACCGAGAAGCTGTCCAAAGCGTTCACCGACGGCGTCAGCATGGGCTTCCTGCAGGACGTCGAGATCTGGAAGCACAAGACCCGAATCGAAAACCCGTTGCTGGTCGAAGAGGACGGGCCGGTCTACCAGCTGCGCCGGTGGTATCAGCAGTTCTATGTGGACGCCGCCGACGTCACGCCGCAGATGACCGACCGCTTCGAGTACGAGGTCGATACCGCGGCCGCGAACAAGTATTGGCGCGCCGAGGTGGAGGAGAATCTGCGACCCAAAGTTGGTCAGCCGCAATAGGATTCGCTACACCGGTCAGTGCCCGACTGGGCACTGACCGGTGTAGTCAACTTGCCAGTGCTTGATGCCGTTCAGCCACCCTGACCGAATCCGATCCGGCCTCGAGATCGGGGTGAGGTCCGGCATGTGGTCGGCGATGGCATTGAACATCAGGTTGATCGTCAGCTTGGCCAGGTTGGCCCCGATGCAGTAGTGCTCGCCGGTGCCGCCAAATCCGACGTGCGGGTTGGGGTTACGCAAAATGTCGAACGTGAACGGATCGGCGAAGACGTCCTCGTCGAAGTTGGCCGAACGGTAGAACATCAACACCCGCTGCCCCTTCTTGATCGTCACGCCCGACAATTCGGCGTCCTGGCTGGCGGTGCGCTGGAAGGCGGTAACCGGGGTCGCCCACCGGACGATCTCGTCTGCCGCCGTCTCCGGGCGCTCCTTTTTGTAAAGCTCCCACTGGTCGGGGAATTCGGCGAATGCCATCATGCCCTGGGTGATCGAGTTGCGGGTGGTCTCGTTTCCGGCGACCGCCAGCATCATCACGAAAAACCCGAACTCCTCCTCGGAGAGCTTCTCGCCGTCGATGTCCGCCTGGATCAGCGTGGTCACGATGTCGTCGCCGGGTGTCGCGGCCTTGATCTCCGCCATCTTCATCGCGTAGGCCAGCACCTCGGCCGACGAGGCCTTGGGATCGACGTGTGCGAACTCCGGGTCCTCGGCGCCGGTCATCTCGTTCGACCACCGGAACAGCTTGCTGCGGTCCTCCTGCGGCACCCCGAGCAGACCGGCGATGGCCTGCAGCGGCAGCTCGCACGCCACCTGCTCGACGAAATCTCCGGACGCCTCGGCGGCGGCCGCCTTGGCGATGGTCTGCGCGCGCTCGTTGAGCTCGTCGCGCAGCCGGCCGATCGCGCGCGGCGTGAACCCGCGGGAGATGATTCTGCGCAGCCGGGTGTGGTGCGGGGGATCCATGTTGAGCAGGACGAACCGCTGCAAGTCGATGTCTTCGCGCGTCATGTCGTCCCCGAACCGCGGGATGGCACCGTTGAGCCAGCTAGAGAAGACGTCGTTGCGCAGCGACACCTCCTTCACGTCCTTGTGCTTGGTCACCACCCAGAAGCCGCCGTCGTTGAAACCACCCTTGCCGACGGGCTGGTCGCACCACCAGATCGGCGCGTTGTGACGCAGCTCGGCGAGCTCCGCGACGGGGAGGCGCTCGGCGTAGATGTCCGGGTCGGTCGGGTCGAAGCCGGGGGGAAGGTGGGGGCAGGTCATCCGTGCTCCTTCTGTGGGTTAGACCATCGTGTCGCCGGGCGGCAGCCCGAACTCGTGGTTGCCGAAGATCACGTAGGCACGCTCGGGATCGTTGGCGGCGTGCACCCGGCCGGCGTGCGCGTCGCGCCAAAAACGTTGAATCGGAGCGTTATTGGCCAACGCGGTGGCGCCCGAGGCGTCGAACAGCCGGTCGATCGAGGCGATCGCGCGAGCGGTGGCGCGCACCTGATCACGACGGGCTCGGGCCCGCAGCTCGAACGGGACCTCCTGACCCGCAACCAGATACGCGTACTCGTCGCCGACGTTGCCCATCAGCTGTCGCCACGCGGCGTCGATATCGCTGGCGGCCTCGGCGATGCGCACCTTGGCGAAGGGGTCGTCCTTGGCCTTCTCGCCGGCGAACGCCGCACGCACCCGCTTGCCTTGATGCTCGACGTGGGATTCGTAGGCGCCGTAGGCCATCCCGACGATGGGGGCGGTGATCGTGGTGGGATGCATGGTGCCCCAAGGCATCCTGTAGACCGGATCGGTATTGGTCGCCAACCCGCCCGCGGTGTGGTCGTTCATCGACTTGTAGGACAGGAACCGGTGTCGCGGCACGAACACATCCCTGATCACCAGGGTGTTGCTGCCGGTGCCCTTCAGGCCGACGACGTGCCAAACGTCGTCGATGCGGTAGTCACTGATCGGGATCAAGAAGCTGCCGAAGTCGACCGGTTGTCCGTCCTTGATCACCGGGCCGCCGACGAAGGTCCACGTGGCGTGGTCACATCCCGACGACCAGTTCCACGAGCCATCGACCAGATAGCCACCGTCGACCGCCCGACCGGCGCCCATCGGGGCGTATGACGAGGAGATCCGCGCACCCGTGTCCTCGCCCCAGACGTCTTGCTGCGCCCGCTGATCGAACTGCGCCAGGTGCCAGTTGTGCACCCCGAGGATGGATGCCACCCACCCGGTGGACCCGCACGCACTGGCCAGGCGTCGGACGGCGCCGAAGAACACCGTCGGATCGCACTGCATCCCGCCCCACTGCGCCGGCTGCAGCAGCCGGAAGAACCCGATTTCTTCAAGCTCGCTGACGGTGGCATCCGGCAGCCGCCGCAGCTCCTCGGTCTCCTGCGCCCGCTGGCGCAGCTTGGGTAACAGATCGTCGATGGCGACCAGAACGGACTGCGCATCGCGTTGTTGAATCGACGTCACCGCCTACCTCCAGACGTGCACACCCATGACTAGAGTGAGTTGCAATCGTGGTTCGTTTTTTAGTGTTTCCGCTGCACAAAGCCGTAAATGTGAACTTGTAACTTGTTCTAATTATGGCCGGGCGGAAAGACGCCACTAGGGCAGAAAGTCCCACAAAAGCCGGTCTAGCCGATCACTCCTGCGCCGCGGCCTTCTCCAGCTCGGTCAGCGCCGGCTCGATGGCGCGGGCCATCTCGTGGATGTCATTGGCGACTTCGGGGGTGGTGACAAAGCCGAAGTCCAAGTATTTCTCGTAGGAGAAGCAAGTGATGTTCAGGGCGACGTCCATCACGGGCGGCCCCAGCGGCACCAGCGACTCCAGCTTGGCGCCGGCCATGTACAGCGGGAAGGGCGGACCGGGGACATTGGACACGACGAGGTTGATGGGGGCCAGGTTTCGGGACAACCCGCTGGCCGTGTAGGCCCGCGCCGCCAGCTGCAGCAGCCCGGGCGGGGTGGTCTCGGTCAGGCCCATGATCTGGTGTGCCGACAGCGCCTTAGCCATCAACTTGGCGCTCTGGGTGCTTTCGTGGATGGCCCGCAGCCGCTCGGCCGGGTCCTCGATGTGGGTGGCCAGCGACGCGGTCATCGAGCTGATCTTGTTGCCGATGTCGCTCTTGCTTTCGTCGGTGCGCGTCGAGACCGGGATCTGCGCGATGAGCGGTTTGGCCGGCAGTTCGTCGTGCTTCATCAAGTACGTTCGGGCGGCCCCGGCCACGAGCGCCAGCACCACGTCGTTGAGCTTGACGCCGAAGATGTCCTTGACGGCCTTGGCCCGGTCCAGCTCGACGCGGCAGCCGGTGATCCGCCGGTGCGGCGACACCGGTGCGTTGAAGCGCGTCTTGGGGGCTTCGAAGTAGCGCGGCGGCTTGCTGCTGACGCCCAGCGCGGCGACCTGCTGGCGCAGCGTCTGCTCCACCAGCCGGGCGATGCGGAAGGGCGTCTTGACGCCGACGTTGATCAGTGCCCCGATCGCGCGCCGCTCCAGCCCCGGAAGCTGGAATCCCACCAGCGACCCGACCGTCTCCTTTTGCGGCGGACGGGGTTCGGGCGTGACGTCGAGCAGGATTTCGCCCAACCCGGCGCCCGAGACTCCGTCGACAATCGCGTGGTGCATCTTGGTCAGCGTCGCGACCCGGTTGCCCTTGACGTTCTCGATGACCCAGAGCTCCCACAACGGTCGGGAACGGTCCAGCTTGTAGGACATCAGCCGACCCACCAGCTCGTCGACCTCGCGCCTGCCGCCCGGGGCCGGGACGGCGATGCGACGGATGTGGAAGTCGACATCGAGCTCTTCGTCCTCGACGAACCACGGCCGGTCCAGCCCGAGCGGCGCGCCGGTGACCCGCCACCGCAGCTGCGGCAGCTCGGGCAGCCGCTCGATGATCAGCTCGCGGACGCGTTCAAAGCTGTATTCGGGGGCATCGGTGAGATCGCAGATCGCCAGCGCACCGACATGCATGTGCCAGCCCGCGGTCTCCGCAGACCAAAACGCCGCATCGACACTCGAAAGCCGCTTCATGGCATGACCGTAGCCCGCGGCTACGCGTCCTCCAAGAGGTCCGGCGTCACGGCCGACTCGGTGTCGGGAATGCCTTCGACCTTCGCCTTGCGGTCGGCCATCGACAGCAGGCGCCGAATCCGGCCGGCCACAGCGTCTTTCGTCATCGGCGGGTCGGCCAGGCGGCCGAGCTCCTCCAGCGACGCCTGCCGGTGCTCGACGCGCAGCCGGCCCGCCGACGCCAGATGGTCCGGGACGCCGTCGCCGAGGATCTCCAGCGCGCGCTCCACCCGGGCGGCCGCCGCGACCGCCGCCCGCGCCGACCGCCGCAGGTTGGCGTCGTCGAAGTTGGCCAGGCGGTTGGCCGTCGCGCGGACCTCGCGGCGCATCCGTCGTTCCTCCCAGACCAGCCGGGTGTCCTGGGCGCCCATCCGGGTCAGCAGGGCGCCGATCGCCTCGCCGTCGCGCACCACCACCCGGTCCGCGCCGCGCACCTCGCGCGCCTTCGCACTGACCCCGAGCCGGCGCGCGGCGCCGACGAGCGCCAGCGCGGCCTCCGGGCCTGGGCAGCTGACCTCCAGGGCCGACGAACGTCCCGGCTCGGTCAGCGACCCGTGCGCCAAAAAGGCCCCCCGCCAGGCCGCCTCGGCGTCGGCGACGCTGCCGCCGACCACCTGGGCCGGCAGCCCGCGGACCGGGCGCCCCCGCATGTCGAGCAGACCCGTCTGGCGCGCCAGCGCCTCGCCGTCGTTGGCCACCCGCAGCACGTACCGGGTGCTCTTGCGAATCCCGCTGGCGGACAACACATGCACGACGGCGTTGTACCCGTAGAGCTCGAAGATGTCCTTGCGCAGCCGGCGCGCGACGTTGCCCAGGTCCACCTCGGCCTCGACGACCACCCGGCCGCCGACGATGTGCAGCCCCCCGGCGAACCTCAGCAGGGACGTGACCTCCGCGCGCCGCGCGCTGACGGATTTCACCACCAGGCGGCTCAGCTCGTCCTTGACTTCGGTCGTCATCGCCACGCGTCGTCACCCCTCGTCTCAACTTCGACCGGCAGCTGCGTGGTGGTCCGATCCAAAGGGGCTCCTCGACCTTTGTGACCCGCTCGGACCCCGTCCAGCGCCGCGGCGAGCTTGCCCGGGTCATGTAAAGGTGTACCAGGTCGGGCCACGTCAGCGAAGTGGACCTCGGCTTCCAGCAGCGTCGCGGTGCGGCGCAGTTGCTCGCGTTCGCGTTCGCTGGGCACCCGTTCGGCGTCGATGATGATGTCGTGCACGGTGAACCCGGGTGCGTGCTGGACCAGCACGTGCAGGTGGCGCTCCACCGAGAAGCCGGCCGTCTCCCCCGGCTCGGCCACCAGGTTGAGCACCAGCGCGCGCCGGGCGGTGGTGGCCCGCAGCGCCGTCGCCAGCCCCGGGACCAGCACGTGCGGGATCACGCTGGTGAACCACGACCCGGGACCCAGCACAACCAGGTCCGCGGCCATGATCGCGTCGACGGCCTGCCGGGTCGCCGGCGGATCGGGCGGCAGCAGCCGCACCCGCCGCACCTTGCCGGGCGTGGTCGCGATCGCCACCTGGCCGCGGATCAGCCGGAAGATCCGGGGATCGGCCTCCAGGCCGGACACGTCGGCCTCGATCTGCAGCGCGATCGGGCACATCGGCAGCACCCGGCCCTTGACGCCGAGGATGCGGCCCAGTTCGTCGAGGGCGGCGACGGGGTCGGCCAGCACCTCGGACAGGCCGGCCAGCAGCAGGTTGCCGATCGGATGCCCGGCCAGGGCGCCGGTGCCGCCGAATCGGTGCTGCAGGATGGTCGCCCACAGCCGGCCATACGGGCTGTCAGATGCCAACGCCGCCAACGCCATTCGCAGGTCGCCGGGCGGGATCACGTCCAGTTCGCTGCGCAGCCGGCCGGACGAGCCGCCGTCGTCGGCGACCGTGACCACGGCGGTGACGTAGGGCGTCAGCCGGCGCGCGGCGGACAGCGTCGCGTACAGGCCATGTCCGCCCCCCAGCGCAACGATGCCTTCATTCATTCGCGACCCAGATCCCGATGCAGCACCCGCACCGTCAGCTGCGGGTTACCCCCCAGCCGCTGCATCAATGCCTCGGCGATCGCGACGCTGCGATGCTTGCCGCCGGTGCAGCCGATGGCGACCGTCATGTAGCGCTTGCCCTCCCGGCGGTAGCCGTCGACAACCAGGTTTAGCAATCGATGGTAAGCGTCGAGGAACTCTCCCGCGCCCGGCTGGCCCAATACGTAGTCGCGCACCGCGGGGTGCTGGCCGGTGAGTGGGCGCAGATCGTCCACCCAGTGCGGGTTGGGCAGGAACCGGACGTCCATCACCATGTCGGCGTCCATCGGTAGGCCGTACTTGAAGCCGAACGATTCCACGGTGACGGCGGTGGACGCGCCGGTGTCGCCGCCGAACGCGCGCTCGATGCTCTCTCGCAGGCCCCGCACCGACAGCGTCGACGTGTCGATGATCAGGTCGGCGGTGGCGCGGACCGGGGCCAGCATCCTGCGCTCGGCGGCGATGCCCTCGGCCAGCGTCTGGTCGCCCTGCAGCGGGTGGCTGCGCCGGTTCTGCTCGTAGCGGCGCACCAGCATGTCGTCGGACGCCTCCATGAACACCACGCGCGGGCTGATGTTGCGGGTGGCCAGCTCGTTGCGCACCTCGTCGAGGTCGCCGGTGAAGCCGCGCGATCGCACGTCCATCACCACCGCCAGCTGGGTGATGCGCGAACCGGCGGCCAGCCCGAAATCCACCATGCGCGTAATAAGCTGGGGCGGCAGATTGTCGGCGACATACCAGCCGAGGTCCTCGAGCACTTTGGCCGCGGTGCCCCGCCCGGCCCCCGACAACCCCGTCACCAATACGACGTCGATGCCGGCCTGACTCGTCACTGCGAGCCCTCGGGCTGTTCGGGTCGCAGCGCCTCGAGGACGGCCGTGGCGGTGGCCACGCCGATGCCCGGAACGGCGGTGATCTGGTCGACGGTGGCCTCCTTGAGGCGGGCTATCGATCCGAAATGCGTTACCAGCGCCTTGCGGCGATGCTCTCCCAATCCTGGCACCGAGTCGAGCGCTGACGCGGTCATTCGCTTGGATCGCTTGCTGCGATGGTAGGTGATGGCGAACCGATGCGCCTCGTCACGCACGCGCTGCAACAGGTAGAGCCCCTCGCTGTTGCGGGGCATGATGATCGGGTCCGGCTCCGAGGGCACCCAGATCTCTTCCAGCCGCTTGGCCAGGCCGATCACCGCGACGTCGGTGATGCCGAGCTCGTCGAGCACGGCGCTGGCCGCGTTGACCTGTGGCGCGCCGCCGTCGACGACGTACAGGTTGGGCGGATAGGCGAAGCGCCGCGATTTGCCTTCCGCGGAAAGCATATTGGGGTCCTGCTGTTCGGAGAGGTGCCGCGCGAAACGGCGGCGGGTCACCTCGGCGATCGAGGCGACGTCGTCGGAGCGTCCCTGCCCGGCGGCCTCGCGGATGCCGAAGTGGCGGTAGTCGGACTTGCGGGGCAGGCCGTCCTCGAACACCACCAGCGAGCCCACCACGTCGGTACCCTGCACGTGGCTGATGTCGACGCATTCGATGCGCAGCGGCGCGTCGGCCAGGCCGAGGGCGTCCTGAATGTTCTGCAGCGCGGCGGATCTCGCGTTGAAGTCGCCTGCGCGCTTCAGCTTGTGTTGTTGCAGCGCCTCTTTCGCGTTGCGCTGCACGGTCTCGGCCAGCGCGCGCTTGTCGCCGCGCCGCGGCACCCTCAAGGTCACGCGCGAACCGCGCAGGCCGGACAGCCACGCGGTCAGCTCCTCGGAGTTGGACGGCAGGCAGGGCACCAGCACCTCGCGGGGCACCGGGTTGGCGGCCTCGTCGGCGGCGCCGCCCAGCTCGGCCTGTTCGCCGTAGAACTGCGTCAGGAACTGCTCGACCAGGCGCTCCTCGCCGGAATCGCCCGGCTCCCCGGACTTTTCGACGATCCAGCCGCGCTGGCCGCGCACCCGCCCGCCGCGCACGTGAAACACCTGCACCGCCGCTTCCAGCTCGTCGTCGGCGAAGGCGACCACGTCGGCGTCGGTGCCGTCGCCCAGCACCACGGCCTGCTTTTCCATGGCTCGCTTCAAAGCGCCCAGGTCGTCCCGCAGCCGCGCGGCCCGTTCGAAGTCGAGTCGCTCGGCCGCGGCGTTCATCTCGTGTTCCAGGTCGCGCGCGAAGCGGTCGGTCTTGCCGGACAGAAAGTCGCAGAAGTCCTCGACGATCTGGCGGTGCTGCTCGGCGCTGACCCTGCCGATGCACGGCGCCGAGCACTTGTCGATGTAGCCGAGCAGGCACGGCCGGTCGATCTGCTTGTGCCGCTTGAACACTCCGGCCGAGCACGTGCGCGCCGGGAACACCCGGGTGAGCAGGTCCAGCGTCTCCCGGATCGCCCACGCGTGTGAGTAGGGGCCGAAGTAGCGGACACCCTTGCGGCGCGGGCCGCGGTACACCATCAGCCGCGGGAACTCCTCGTTGAGGGTGACCGCCAGCACCGGGTAGGACTTGTCGTCGCGGTAGCGGACGTTGAAGCGCGGATCGAATTCCTTGATCCAGTTGTATTCCAGCTGCAGCGCCTCGACTTCGGTGTTCACCACCGTCCACTCGACCTTGGCCGCGGTGGTCACCATCTGCCGGGTTCGCGGGTGCAGGGCGGCGATGTCCTGGAAGTAGGACGTCAGCCTGCTGCGCAGGCTCTTGGCCTTGCCGACGTAGATGACGCGCCCGTGCGTGTCCCGGAAGCGGTAGACGCCGGGCTCGACCGGGATGGACCCGGGCGCGGGGCGATACGTTGCGGGATCTGGCACGTACCTAGGCTAGTAGGCCGGTAGGACGGCGGTGCCTCGTCGGTGCTGGGTGTCGGCGGCCCGTTTTGTGCCACGGATGGTTGCGCGTCGCCTGGCCCGTAACACTTCACCAAAGTCCAGCGATGTTGCCCGTAGCCGTGGGGATGGAGGCATGGCATGGGCGGACGCATCGACGTGCACGGAGTTTGCCCGCGCCCATGTTGGGAACATAAGCGAGGCGCCCAATGAATAAAGTTTGGCTCGTTCCGATAATGGTGTCCGGTGTGATTATTATTTTCCCGGCCCCGCGGGCCAATGCGGGTTTGTGTGACTATCCAGCTGTCTTGACCGGGGCCAACGTTTTCTTTGCCCAGGGCGCTTATTGTGATTGGCCCACTGAAATCAATGGATCACATTTGCACTGTGAGGCAGGGGGCCTGGCCGTCGACGCCGGCGCGGCTATTGCCGGGGGTTCCACGCTGGGCCTCGGCGGTCCGGGTGCCGGCGGCGTGAGTTGCACATGGCGGTGCCCCGACAACAGCATGGCACCGGCACCGAATCCTCCTGGCGCTTGGAAGTGGTATATGGTTCCCGTTCCTAATGCGTGCAGAGATCACATGGAACCGGCTGGATTCGCGAGCGCACCCGTTCTTCCCGGCGAAGGCATGCCAGTTCCGGCGCCACCTCCCGCAGCGGTAGGAGAACCGCCGGGAGGACCGGTATTGCCGCCGCAAACACCGCAAACAGACCTTCCCTAATCCCGTCAAAACGGCGGTGGGTCATCCGGGTCGGGTGGCGCGGGTCCAAAGTAGCTGGGCTGCTCAGCTTTTCGCACTATGAGAGCTTCGCGATTGCGTCGGCGTTCGGCGGCGATGCGGCCCGCTTTTTGCGCCCGGGTCTTGGTGCGCGGCGGCATCATGAACAGCAGCACACTGCCGGGCATGCTGACGTAGGTGTGCCCATCGGGAAGCCTCCAGGAATGCCCGTGCCGTCGGGCAGCTGTTGGTCCCGCCGGCCCCAGAACGTCTTCATCCGAAGATGGCACCGGCTGGCGGACTGGTGGTTAGCCCTGAGTGTCATGTGTTAGTCGTTGGTGCGGAAAACCAACGGCCACGTTCAATGTTCTGACCCATGCGAGTCATCAGGATAGTGAAGACACGCGGCAGTACAGGTGTGGCCAATTTGAAAGCAAGTCTTCCCTTACCGCCGATGGCAATCCGCAGCACAGTGCCGTTGTTGCCGTCCGAATCAACCTTGTAGTCCTCAACCCAGGCGTGAAACGCCGGTGCGCTTGTCCCGTTGACATGGAACGCGAGGCGGGCGCCTTCCTCCCAGACGAGGACCGATTCTTCAATCGTGATGCCGATGAACCGCTTCGTGTAGCGAGACCCAACGCCATGCGGTCCTGATGTCTGCCAACGGCCAGATTTGTCGAAGCCAGGGAAAAAGTCACCCCAATTGGCCGGGTCATGTGCAAGCGCGGCGAATACCTCGCTTGGCGGTCGGCCGACGTTAACGGTTGCGCGAAGACGGATGGGGGCGGTCTCGAGGAAGTCAAGATCGACGGCTTCGCAGGCGAACATCCGAATCTCCTTGCTTGCTGTGTGGTGGAGTGAATATACGGCTACCTTCGACGACCTGCCAGGTACTCAGCAGCTGATGCTGCCGGCACAGGCATTCCCCACCAACCGCTCCGCGGCCGCCCGAGACTCGCCTTCGACTACGGCGTCACCTAAAGAAGCGAGCAACTATTAAGACATGTGTTCGAATATGCCCAGACCGTCCGGCAAGTTCTCGGCTCAGGCGGTCCGGCGGTCGATCTGCGCCCGGCGTTTCGACGCCCAGTCCTTCATCGGAAATCCGGGCTTACTGTCACAGGCCGAAAGCATCAGGGCCACCCGGAGTAACACCGCCAGCCCGTAGTCACACGTCCACTTCGGGTGGGTCATCGTCCAGACCAGGACGCCGTCGTCGGTGGTGCCGAAGAAACTGAGCCGCATCGGCGGATACACCCCGGTGGGCGACACCCCGACGGCGTCGCCGTGGCATTTGGCGATGGCGGCGAAGCCCTTTGACACTACGTCGTGGGCCTTCATAGCCTTGTCGTAGACGTCGACCGATTCGGCGTAAAGCGCCGGACCGCCGAAACGGTAGGCGGACTCGGCGTGCTCCGCCGAGCCGGGAGGCAGCAGCGGGGAACCCTTGAACAACAAGGCCGCCGCGCATTCCGGCGGCCGGGCGCTGGTGAAGTAGTTGTCGCCCACCGGGGTCGCCGTCGCCGAGCCGAACGGGGTGGAATCCCCGTCAGCCAACAGCAGCTCGCGCGCCGAGATGGACAGGTGGGCATTCGCGGGGACCCCGGGTTGGCCGGGAGCCCGCACCGCTCGACCCGCCACCGAGGTTGCGCATCCGCCCACCATCACCGCGGCGATGACCAGCGCGGATGCCTCCCACAGATGACGCGCCACCCGGTGATGGTACAGCGCTCAGCCGAGGTCCGGCCGATATCGCGCGACCAGCGACCGCACGGTGTCCATGGCTTCCACGGCGCGCTCCTTGTCGACGGCCTGGATCGCCATCAGGGGAACGTACTCGTCGTGGGGCAGATCGACGCGCGCCCACCGCCGGCCGGGCGGAAAAGACACGCCGACCAAGTCGGCCCAGGGAATCAGCCTGTACCCGAACAGGTTTCGCACCGACAGACCCGCCGGTCCCACCCGCAGCCGTGGGCGGGCGAACAACAGCACGCCCCCGGCGATCACCAGACCCAGGACGGCGACCGCCACCTGATCGGAGGTGTGAAAGATCACCCCGCTGGACTTGATCTTCAGCAGCAGCCCCACCACGATGTGCGCCGCGGCGATTAGAAACGCGGCGATGTAAACGAATACCGGCATGCGGTGGGGACGCAGCTCGACATCCCATACCTCGCTGCTCGACGGCGAAGTCACGACCGAGCGCGCAGGTCACGCAACGTCAGCGCGGTGGCGAGGGCCGCCCCCGTGGCCTGGGCCCCCTTGTCCTCGGCCGATTCCGGAAGCCCGGCGCGGTCCAGCGCCTGCTCCTCGGTGTCGGTGGTCAGCACCCCGTTGGCCACCGGCGTCGACGCGTCCAGGGAAACCCGCGTGAGGCCCTGCGTCACCGCGTCACACACGTAGTCGAAATGCGGTGTCTGGCCGCGGATTACGACGCCGAGGGCGACGACGGCGTCGTGGTTGCGGGCCAGTTCCTGTGCGATCACCGGGATCTCGATCGCCCCGATCACCCGGACCACCGTCGGGTCGTCGATGCCCGACTCGGACGCGACCTTGCGGGCACCGGCCAGCAACGCGTCGCAGATTTCCGCGTGCCAGGTGCTCGCCACGATGGCCAGCCGCAGGCCGGAAGCGTCGAGCGGCGGCACGTCCGGAATGCCGGCACCACCACTCACAAGGCACCGCCGAATTCGCCTGGGAGATGCACGGACTCGTGAAAGTCGTCCAGCCCGACCAGGTCGTGGCCCATCTTGTCGCGCTTTGTCATCAAGTAGCGAATGTTCTCGGCGTTGGCCCGCACCGGTAGCGGCACCCGCTCGATGATGTGCAGACCGTACCCGTCCAACCCGACCCGCTTGGCCGGGTTGTTCGTCAGCAGGCGCATGGAGCGAACGCCGAGATCGACGAGGATCTGCGCGCCGATCCCGTAATCCCTTGCGTCGGCCGGCAATCCGAGCTTGAGGTTGGCGTCGACGGTGTCGTCGCCGGCGTCCTGCAGCTGGTATGCCTGCAGCTTGTGCATCAGGCCGATGCCGCGGCCCTCGTGGCCGCGCATGTATAGCACCACGCCGCGCCCCTCGCGCGCGACCATCGCCATCGCGGCGTCCAGTTGGGGGCCGCAGTCGCAGCGGCGAGAGCCGAACACGTCGCCGGTCAGGCATTCGGAGTGGACGCGGACCAACACGTCGTCGCCATCGGCGTTGGGACCGGCGATCTCGCCACGAACCAGCGCCACGTGCTCGACGTCCTCATAGATGCTGGAGTAGCCGATGGCGCGAAACTCGCCGTGCCGGGTCGGTATCCGCGCCTCGGCGATGCGCTCGATGTGCTTCTCGTGCTTGCGCCGCCACTCGATCAAATCGGCGATGGTGATCAGCGCGAGGTCGTGCTCGTCGGCGAAGACCCGCAACTCGTCGGTCTGCGCCATCGAGCCCTCGTCCTTCTGGCTGACGATTTCGCAGATCGCGCCCGCGGGTTGCAGCCCCGCCATCCGGGCCAGATCGACGGCGGCCTCTGTGTGGCCCGGCCGGCGCAACACCCCGCCGTCCTTGGCGCGCAACGGAACCACGTGGCCGGGACGGGTGAAATCGTCGGCAACGCTGGCCGGATCGGCCAACAGCCGCATCGTCGTGGCCCGGTCGGAGGCCGAAATCCCGGTTCCCACACCGTTTCTCGCGTCGACGGTGACGGTGTAGGCCGTCCCGTGCTTGTCCTGGTTCACTGCGTACATCGGGAGCAGCCCAAGCCGGTCGCAGATCGAGCCGTCCAGCGGTACGCACAGGTATCCCGAGGTGTAGCGGACCATGAAGGCCACCATCTCCGGCGTCGCCTTCTCGGCCGCGAAGATCAGGTCGCCCTCGTTCTCGCGCTCCTCGTCGTCGATGACGACGACGGCCTTACCGGCCGCAATGTCGGCAACCGCCCTCTCGACGGAGTCCAACCTCGTCATCTCGCTGCCTTGCTCTCGTAGTTGCATTCAGTATGAACCACCGCGGCGCCGCCGTTATTGCCAGGAGTTTTGTGCCCGAATCGATCGTGAGGCTTAAGCCGGGCGTAAGCCCCAGCTATGAGCGACATGTGAGGTGGCGGACCCCGTTTCTGGTCCCGTTATTAAGGGAAATCTGGGGGTCATGAACACAAACACGCAAACCAAGACATGGGTCCGCCTGTGCACCGGTGCGCTGGCGGCCGGCGGGATGGCCGCGGCCGCGCTCGGGCTGACTTCCGGCACCGCCCAGGCGGCGCCTCCCCCAGCGCCCGCATATCACCACCATTGGTGCCCTGGCGACCAGTGGGACAACGCCTGGGGCCCGTACCAGAACTGGAACAACTGCCGCGACTGGGATGACAACTATGGTGGCCCGGCCGGCTACGGCGCACCTCCGCCGTGGGCGCGGCCGATGCCCCCGCCGCCGCCGTGGGCGCCGTGGGCCCAGGTCGTCTGGAACGCCCAGTTCAATGACTGGGGCTACTGGGACGGCCCGAACTGGCGAGGCCTGTAACAGGCGCACCCAACCCGATCCGAGAGCAGGCCGCTGCAGCGACATCACCCCGCCGCTGCTAGCGGTCTGCTTTCATTAGCCGCTCAACATACTTGGCGATGACGTCGACCTCGAGGTTCACCTGGGTTCCAACGGGTGCACAACCAAGGGTGGTCAGTTCGCGCGTCGTCGGGATCAGCGAAACCTCGAACCAGTCCCGCGGCTCCGAGCCGAGTCCGGACACCGTGAGGGAGATCCCGTCGACGGTGATCGACCCCTTCTCGACGACGTAGCGGGCGACCGCCGCGGGCACCTCGATCCGGACGACCTCCCAGTTCTCGGAGGGCGTGCGGGCGACGATCCGGCCGGTGCCGTCGACGTGCCCCTGCACGATGTGTCCGCCGAGCCGGCTGTTGACGGCCGCGGCGCGTTCGAGATTGACCCGGCTGCCCACCTGCAACTCGCCCAGGTTGGACCGGTTCAGGGTCTCGCCCATCACGTCGGCGCTGAACCGGCCGTCCGGCAGCAGCTCGGCGACCGTCAGGCACACCCCGTTGACGGCGATCGAATCGCCGTGCCCGGCGTCGCCGGTCACCATCGGTCCGCGGATGGTCAACCGCGCAGCGTCATCGAGGATGTCGCGGCCGGTCACCTCCCCCAGCTCCTCGACAATTCCGGTGAACATTGCACCAGGTTAACGGGCCGATGCGCGGCCGAGCGGGCCCCGCGTTTCCCGAGCCGGTCACGGGCACCCTCTACGATGCAGGGTATGCCGACTCGCCACCGTCTATTGGCCGTCCTCGCTTCCCTGACTCTCGCCACCGCTCTGGTCGCCGGTTGCTCCTCCGGCTCGAAGGTGAGCGGCGGGCCGCTCCCCGACGGCACGACCCTGGTCAAGCAATCCGCCGCCACGACCAAGAACGTTAAGAGCGCCCACCTCGTGATCAAGGTGAACGGCAAGATTCCTGGGTTGCCCATCAAGGTGCTGACGGGTGACCTCACCAACGCGCCGGCCACCGCCGCGTCAGGAAACGCCACGCTCACCGTTGGGGGGTCTGACATTCAAGCCGACTTTGTCGTCGTCGACGGCGACCTTTACGCCACACTCACACCGAACAAATGGAGTGATTTCGGGAAGGCGTCCGACATCTATGACGTCTCGGTGATCCTGAACCCGGACGACGGGCTGGCCAACGCGCTGAACAACTTCACCGATGCCAAGGCCGAGGGGCGCGACAACATTAACGGCCAGGACGCCGTCAAGATCAGCGGAAAGTTCTCCGCGGACGCGGTGAACAAGCTCGTTCCGCAGTTCACCGCGTCGGGGCAGGTTCCGGGCACGGTGTGGATCCAGGAGAATGGCGACCACCAGCTGGTTCAGGCCAGCCTGGAAAAGAGCTCCGGCAATTCCCTGCAGATGACCATGTCCAACTGGGGCGCGCCGGTCAACGTCACCAAGCCCCCGGTGATCTCATGAGCGCTCAGGGGGGACGCCGGGTCGCGATCAGCGCCGGCAGCCTTGCGGTGCTGCTGGGGGCCCTCGACACCTACGTCGTGGTCACCATCATGCGCGACATCATGGGCGACGTCGGGATCCCGGTGAACCAGCTGCAGCGGATCACCTGGATCGTGACGATGTACCTGCTGGGCTACATCGCGGCCATGCCGCTTTTGGGCCGGGCGTCGGACCGGTTTGGCCGCAAGCTGCTGTTGCAGGCCGCCCTGGCCCTGTTCATCGTGGGTTCGGTGGTCACCGCGTTGGCCGGTCAGTTCGGCGACTTCCACATGCTGATCGCCGGCCGAACCATCCAGGGCGTGGCCAGCGGCGCGCTGTTGCCGGTCACCCTGGCGCTTGGCGCCGACCTCTGGTCGCAACGCAACCGCGCCGGCGTGCTGGGCGGCATCGGCGCCGCGCAGGAGCTCGGCAGCGTGCTCGGTCCGCTGTACGGCATCTTCATCGTCTGGTTGTTTCACGACTGGCGATACGTGTTCTGGATCAACGTCCCGCTGACGCTGATCGCGATGGTGATGATCCAGTTCAGCCTGCCCTCGCGCGATCGCACCGAGGCGCCCGAACGGATCGACCTGGTCGGTGGCCTGCTGTTGGCGGTCGCCCTGGGGCTCGCGGTGATCGGCCTGTACAACCCCAACCCCGACGGCAAGCAGGTGCTGCCCAGCTACGGGTTGCCCTTGGTGATCGGCGCGATTGTCGCCGCGGTGGCCTTCGTGGTGTGGGAGCGGTTCTCGCGCACCCGGTTGATCGACCCGGCCGGGGTCCACTTCCGTCCCTTCCTGGCGGCCCTGGGCGCCTCGTTGACGGCGGGCGCGGCGTTGATGGTGACCCTGGTCGACGTGGAGCTGTTCGGGCAGGGCGTGCTGCAGATGAATCAGAACCAGGCGGCCGGGCTGCTGCTCTGGTTCTTGATCGCCCTGCCGATCGGCGCGGTGCTGGGCGGCTGGATCGCCACCCGCATCGGCGACCGGATCATGATCTTCGTCGGCCTGCTCATCGCCGCCTACGGGTACTGGCTGATTCACTACTGGCGCGAAGACATCTTGGGGCACAAGGTCAATGTCTTCGGGTTGTTCAGCGTGCCGACGATCCACGCCGACCTGTTGGTGGCCGGCCTCGGACTGGGCCTGGTGATCGGGCCGCTGTCGTCGGCGGCCCTGCGGGTGGTCCCCGCCGCGCAACACGGCATCGCCTCGGCGGCCGTGGTGGTGGCCCGCATGACGGGCATGCTGATCGGTGTGGCCGCGCTGACGGCCTGGGGTTTCTACCGGTTCAACCAGATCGTCGCGGGCCTCACGGCGGCGATCCCGCCGGACGCCACCCTGCTGGAGCGCGTGCTCGCGCAGGGCACCATGTACATCAAGGCCTTCGCGGCGATGTACGGCGACATTTTCCTGGTCACCGTCGGCATCTGTGTGGTGGGCGCGCTGCTGGGCCTGTTGGTCAGCGGGCGCAAGGAACACGCCGAGGAGCCGGAAGTCGCCGAGGAGCCGGCGGAAATCAACCCGGCGCCCGCTCCCTGAGGGCTAGCCGCCCTGCGGCACCAGGCTGAGCACCAGGTCGGGGCCGGCCCGGTCGATCCCGTCGAACTGCCAGCGCAGCGCCCGCGAGATGGTGGGCACCCCCACGTCTTCGACGGCGGTGTTAGGGCCGCCCACCAGCGTCGGCGCCACGTAAGCCAGGATCCGGTTGACCGCCCCGGCGCGCAGGAACGCTCCGGCGAGGGTGGGGCCGCCTTCGAGCAGGACGTCGGTGCGGTCCGACAGCGCCTTGATGACCTCCATGGGGTCGTGTGTGCGAATCACCATGGTGCGCGAATCGTCGTTGAGAACCTTTGCCTCCGGCGGTATTTCGCGCATGCCCACCACCACTCGCAGCGGTTGGCGGGTGGCCAGCGACCCGTCGGGCAGCCGTGCGGTCAGCGCCGGGTCGTCGGCCAGCACCGTGCCGGTGCCGACCACGATCGCGTCGGCGATGGCACGCCTGCGATGCAGGTCCAACCGGGACGCCTCGCTGGAGATCCATTGGCTGGTGCCGTCGGCGGCGGCGCTGCGGCCGTCGACGCTGCTGGCGTACTTCCACGTGACGTGCGGCAGCCCGGTGCGCACCTTGTGCAGCCACTCGCGCAGCGGCCCGGCGGCCACCTGGTCCGCCAAGATCCCCGACCGCACCTGCACTCCCGCGGCCTGCAGCCGGCCCGCTCCCCCGCCGGCGATCGCGTTCGGGTCGCCGACGGCGTAGATGACCGTGCCCACCCTGGCCTCGATCAGGGCGTTGACGCACGGCGGCGTCTTGCCGTAGTGATTGCACGGCTCGAGGGTGACGAACGCGATGCCGCCCGCGGCCAGGCCGCCCGCCCGCCGCAACGCCAGCACCTCGGCGTGGTCGCCGCCCGCGGGCTCGGTGGCGCCGACGCCGACGACGTGGCCTTCCGGGTCGACGATCACGCATCCGACCGGCGGGTTCGGGTAGGTGGTGCCCTTGACCTGGTAGGAGTGTTCGATCGCCAGGCGCATGGCCGCGTCGAGGCTGTCGACCGACTGGGGTTGGTTCATGCGCGCAGGTGCGAGGATGCGGCCGCGGCCCGTCGCCGCAGCGCCTCGACCGCGGCGTCCGGGTCTTCCGCCCCGTACACCGCCGACCCGGCGACAAAGCAGTCCACGCCGGCTTCGGCGGCCTGCTCGATGGTGTCCTCGTTGATGCCGCCGTCGATCTCGACCAGGATGGTCAACCCTCCCGCCTCGATCAGCTTGCGCGCGGCGCGGACCTTCCCGAGCACCTCGGGGATGAAGCTCTGGCCGCCGAAACCGGGCTCGACCGACATGATCAGCAGGGTGTCGAAGTGCGGCAGGATTTCGAAGTAGGGCTCCAGCGGCGTGCCCGGTTTCACGCTGATCCCGGCCTTGGCGCCGGCGGCGCGGATGTCGCGGGCCACGCCGACGGGATTGTCGGTGGCCTCGGCGTGGAAGGTGACGTTGTAGGCGCCCGCCTCGGCGTAGGGCGGCGCCCAGCGATCCGGATCCTCGATCATCAGGTGGCAATCCATCGGGATGGTGGTGGTCGCGAGCATGGCCTCCACCACGGGCAGCCCGATGGTCAGGTTGGGCACGAAGTGGTTGTCCATCACGTCGACGTGCAACCAGTCGGCACCGCGGACGGCGGCCGCTTCGTCGGCGAGTCGGGCGAAATCGGCGGCGAGGATCGACGGGGCGATCAGCGGTCCCGCGCTACTGCGAGGCATGAGCGTCACATTACTGAGCCAGGGGGCCAACCTCACTTCAGGCGCGGCGCAGCGCCGCGGCGAACATCGCGTCGGTGCCGTGCCGGTGCGGCCACAGCTGCACCGAATTTCCCTCCCCGAGCCCGGTGACGGGGTCGAACAGCGGCCGGGTGTCCAGCTCGGACACCGGATGACGCCGCAGCGCGTCGCCAACCACCCCAACGGTTTCCGCGAGGTGCGGCGAACAGGTCGCGTACAGCACCACGCCGCCGGGCCGGGTCAGCGCGATCGCCGCGGCCAGCAGCTCGCGTTGCAGCTTGGCCAGCGCCGGCACGTCGGCGGGCCCGCGGCGCCACCGGGCCTCCGGGCGGCGCCGCAACGCGCCCAACCCGGTGCACGGCGCGTCGACGAGCACCCGGTCGAAGCCGGGCTCGAGCCCGCTCTCGCGCCCGTCGACCCGGAGCACGTCGACCGGCAGCCCGCGGGTGTTCTGCTCGACCATCTCGGCGCGCCGCGGCGCCGGCTCCACCGCCGTGACGCGGGCGCCCGACTCCGCGCCGATCGCGGCAAGCAACGCGGTCTTACCGCCCGGACCGGCGCACAGGTCCAGCCACCGCCCGGTGTCACCGTCGACCGGCGCCAGCGTCAGGGCGCGGGCCACCAGCTGGCTGCCCTCGTCCTGGACCAGCGCGGCGCCGTCGCGCACCGGCGCCAGCCGCCCGGGATCCCCGCCCGGCAGGTACACCGCGTACGGCGAGTACCGGCCGACGGTGCCACCGACCGCCTCGGCCAGCTCGGCGGCGGTCAGCACCCCGGGCCGGGCCGCCAGGTGGACCTGGGGCCGCGCGTCGTCGCTTTCCAGCACCGCGTCGAGTTCGGTGGCGGACGCGCCCAGCGCGTCGGCGAAAGCCTGGGCGACCCAGCGCGGGTGCGCGTGCACGAACGCGGCGTGCCCGACCGGGTCGCGCGACGGGTCGGGGGCCAGCTCGTCGACCCAGGACTTCTCGTCCCGCCCGGCGATGGTGCGCAGCACACCGTTGACGAAACCCGCTCGGCCCGAATCGAATTCGATTCCCGCCTGCTCGACCGTGGTGGACACCGCGGCGTGTGCGTCGACCCGGGTGCGCAGCAGCTGGTAGGTGCCGAGCCGGAGCAGGTCGAGCAGCACCGGGTCGATGGCTTCCGGCGGTCGCCCCGCGGCCGCGCCGATGATCGCGTCGAGCAGGCCGCGGGCGCGGCAGGTGCCGTAGGTGAGCTCGGTGGCGAAAGCGGCGTCGCGGCCGGTGATTCCACGTTGACGCAGCACCGCGGGCAGGGCCAGGTTGGCGTACGCGTCGCGCTCGCTGACGGCCCGCAGCACCTCGAACGCGGCGGCGCGCGCCGGGTCCAGCGGCCGGCGCCTCCTGGGGCGCCCCCGGTTGCTCACGACGCCCGAGCTGCGGCGTCGAGGCGGGCGCCGCGCGCCCAGTCCACGGCGTTCATGAACTTCTTGCCCGGCGGCTGAATCTGGCCCAGCCGCACCGGTTCCGAGCCGGTGCCGATCCACACGTGCTTGCGGTCCGCGTGAATGACGCCGGGCGGCAGTAGTTTTGGGGCCGTTGGGCCCGAGTCGATCTGCACGGGCCCGATCTTGATGCGCAGGTCGCCGACCAGCGTCCAGGCACCCGGGTTGGGCGTGACGGCGCGGATCCGGCGCTCCACCACGGGCGCGGGCAGCTCCCAGCGCACCCGGGCCGCTTCCACCGTGATCTTCGGCGCCATGCTGACCCCGTCGGCCGGTTGCGGCCGTGGCGTCAGCGTCCCGTCGGCGATGCCGTCCAGCGTGGCCGACAACAGCGCCGCCCCCGAAAGTGAAAGGCGCTCAAGCAGATCGCCCGCGGTGTCGGTGGGCCGGATCGTCTCGGTGACGACGCCGTAGACCGGTCCCGAGTCCATGCTCGGCTCGATCCGGAAGGTGGTCGCCCCGGTGATGGCGTCGCCCGCGGCGATCGCGGCCTGCACCGGCGCCGCGCCGCGCCACGCGGGCAGCAGCGAGAAGTGCAGGTTGATCCAGCCGTGCGGCGGCACCGCGAGCAGGCCGTCGCGCAGCAGCGCACCGTAGGCGACCACCGGGCAGCAGTCGGGCGCCAGCTCCGACAGCTCGGCGACGAACTCCGGTGAATTGGGTCGCGCCGGGCGCAGCACCGGGATGCCGCGATCGTGCGCCTCGCGGGCCACCGGTGACGGCTCCGGCTTGCCGCGCCGCCCGGACGCGGCGTCGGGCCGGGTCAGCACCGCGACCACGTCGTGCCGGGGCGAGTCGATGAGGGTGCGCAGCGCGGGCAGCGCGGGTTCGGGGGTGCCGGCGAAGACGAGGCGCACCGCACAAGTGTAGGAAGCACCGGATCTACGCAGGATATGGCCAGGTTCCACACAGTTGCATCCGTATATTGTTTCTCATGACTACTATTCAGGAGGTTCGATGACGCTCGACGCCGTGGACGCCAACACCCCAGACGACCTTGCGGCAACACATCGCGCCATGTGGGCGCTCGGGGACTATGCCCTGATGGCCGAGGAGGTGATGGCGCCGCTGGGCCCGGTCCTGGTCGCCGCAGCGGGTATCGGGCCGGGCACGCGGGTGCTCGACGTCGCCGCCGGATCGGGCAACATCTCGCTGCCCGCCGCCGCGACGGGCGCCGACGTCATTTCCACCGACCTCACGCCCGAGTTGCTGCGGCGGTCCCAGGCGCGGGCGGCGGCGCTGGGGCTGACTCTCGACTACCGCGAGGCCAATGCGCACGCACTGC
>NZ_LZKK01000025.1 GCF_001672815.1 Mycobacterium sp. E796
GGGACGCGCGGCGCGTCGGAGATCTTGCTGTTCAGCGGCGGTGGCGGAACGCCGTCGGCGGGCTTCGGGCTGCCGACGACGACCCAGTTCCCGGCCGGGTCCTGGACCAGGTGCGCGGTGTCCCTCGTCGGGATCATGCCCTGTTTGCGGGCCGCTTCGGCCAGCGCGGGTGCGGATTCCGCCTCGCGCACATCGCGTTCCAGCGACTCCTTCTGCTGCTGCAGCATCCGGTTCTTTTCGCGGGCGTGGCTCAACTGATAGGAACGCTCCGCGGAGTCGGTGGACAACCACAGCGTCAGGCCCAGCCCCAGGCCGAGGGCGCCGATGATCAGCACGACGAACGGAACCTTGCTCGCCAGCGTCCGCGGGCGCAGGTCGATCGACGCGAGCCGGGCGGCCAGACGCTCGGTCAGCCGGGGCCGGATGGCCTTGGGCGCCTTGGCCTTTCGCGCCTTGGCCCGCGCCTTGGCCTGGCTCGCGTTCTTGGGCCGGCCCGACCGCTCGACCGGCCGGGCGATCGGGCTGGTTTGCGGCCCGGCGTGATGGGAACGACCCTCGCGGGCGTTGGCCGAGGCGCTCCCGGGCCGGGTGCGGCGAGCGGACGCCGAGTCGGCCGCGGCGCGCCGGCCCTTGCGGGCGGATCCGTCGCGTCCGGCCCGCCGCTTGGGCGCCTCGCGCTTTACCTTCATGCGTCGCCTTTCCCGCTAGCCTGCCGTGATTGCCCGTCTGTCCCTAGCCGTTGCACCGCCCGCAATCGCACCGCGGCGCTGCGCGGGTTCCGTTCGACCTCAGCAGCGTCCGCGCGTTCGGCGCCGCGCGTCAACGACCGGAATCTCGGCTCGTGCCCGGGAAGTTCGAACGGAAGATTCACCGGCGTTCGCGACGCGACCGCGTCGGCGAACACGCGCTTGACGATGCGGTCCTCCAGCGATTGGTAGGCCATCACCGCGATGCGCCCGCCGACCGTCAACGCGTCCAGCGCGGCGGGAAGGGCGTCGCGCAGCGAGGCCAGTTCGTCGTTGACGGCGATCCGCAGCGCCTGGAAGGTGCGCTTGGCAGGATGTCCGCCGGTGCGGCGGGCGGGCGCCGGAATCGCTTGGTACAGCAGCTCTACCAACTCCGCGGTCGAGGTGAACGGGGCGCGGGCACGCCGGCCGACGATCTGCTTGGCGATCCGGCGGGCGAACCGCTCCTCGCCATAACGGTGCAGGATGTCCGCCAGCGAGGCCTCGTCGTAGCTGTTGACGATGTCGGCCGCGGTCAGCGGTGACGACGGGTCCATCCGCATGTCCAGCGGCGCGTCCTGGGCGTAGGCGAAGCCCCGTTCGGCGCGGTCGAGCTGCATCGAGGACACGCCGAGGTCGAACAGGATCCCGTCGACGGATTCGGCTGCGGCACAGCCGGATTCGGCCAGCGCGTCGGCGATGCCGTCGTATCGGGTGTGCACCAGGGTGACCCGGTCGGCGAATCGACCCAATCGGTCTCGGGCGATGTCGAGGGCGCTGGGATCGCGGTCGAGCCCGATCAGCCGCAGGCCGGGCAGGTCGGTCAGGAATCGCTCGGCGTGACCGCCGGCGCCCAGCGTGGCGTCGACGAGGACCGCCCCGCTGCCGTCGGGGTGCCGGCGCGTCAGGGCGGGGGTGAGCAGCTCGACGCAGCGATCCAGCAGGACGGGCACATGCCCGAAGTCGTCCGAATTCTCAGCCACCGCAACGCCTCCCCGCAGGGCCGCCCTCGCGCCCCCGTCGGCCCGGAGGGCCGCCCCTGCACCCAGGTCTCTGTCCGAAGGTACGAACCTGGCGTTGGGGAAGTACGCCAGGGTCAGTTCGGGCAGAGGCCACGATGCACGGGCACGCGCCTCAGATAATGTCGCCGAGTGCTTCATCGCTGGCCGCGGAGAAGTTCTCTTCGTGGGTCTGCTGGTAGTCGTGCCAGGCCTGCGCATCCCAGATCTCGAGGTAGTCGACCGCCCCGATCACCACGCAGTCCTTGGTCAGGTTCGCGTAACGACGGTGGTCTGCCGACAGGGTGATGCGGCCCTGCGCGTCGGGATGCTGCTCGTCGGTGCCGGCGGCGAGATTGCGCAGGAAGGCTCGGGCTTCGGGGTTGCTGCGGGAGGTCTTGCTGGCCCGGCGCGCCAGCGCCTCGAATTCCGTCCGGGGGTAGACCGCGAGGCTGTGGTCCTGGCTCTTGGTGACCATCAACCCCCCTGCCAACGTGTCGCGGAACTTGGCGGGCAACGTCAGCCGCCCCTTGTCGTCGAGCTTGGGCGTGTAGGTGCCGAGAAACACCAGCTCACCTCCCGTGGAGACCCGGCTCTCGCCTCACCCAAACGCTTCAGCCACCATACCCCACCATCCCCCACTTCGCCCCATTTCCAGGGTGTCGTGGCCGAGTTTTCCCGCTTGTCCGCCACCACGCGCGGATCCGGTGCCGGTCACTGGCTCCCGTCGTCCCGTTGCGACCGAATCGTCGGGTCCGAAAACCGCACCTCAGGGCCACGAAATCGCCGGGTGGGGCGCAGTGGGGCGACCTGGTGGGGCCCGGTGGGGCGTATCGCGCGGGCCCGGCCTCGATTTGGGCTCGATTGGGAGTCGAAATGGACTACGCCCCCGCGCATCCTCGCTCGAGCGCAAAAAAAGAGGTAGCCATGATGGCTACCTCTTACGACGCGTTACGCCCGCTACTCGTCGAAGCGCCGGCGGAAGCGATCCTCCATGCGGCTGGTGAACGAGCCGCCGCTTTTGTTGCGCCGCTGGCGCGCCGATCCGGGAGCCGATCCGGAACGGTCCGGCCTGCCCGCCAGCCGTGGACCGGTGATCGCATAGACCACGCCGCCGAACATCACGATGAAGCCAAAGACGCTCAGAATCGGGAAACTTCCGATCATCGTGGCTTTGAACGCCACCCCGGAGACCAACATCGCCAGGCCGATGACGAACAGCGCCGCGCCCTGCAGGCGCCGCCGCGCGGTCGGCGCGCGCAACCCTCCGCCACGGACGCTCGACGCGAATTTAGGGTCCTCCGCGTAGAGGGCGCTCTCGATCTGATCGAGCATCCGCTGTTCATGATCGGAGAGTGGCATTCGTCCCTCCTTGCCGACAGTTTGGCACGTAACTATCGATAGCACGCGGATGCCCGTTAAGGGCAACTAACACAAATGATACGAGGTCAATCTGCGGCGTACCACTGGTTCGGCAGCGATTCTATCCCGGGCGGGCTCGCGCGCCGGTAGACCTCGCAACGACGGTGCGCCGCAACCCGCTTGCCGAAGCGGCCCGTTTCGCCCCGCTGCTACCCGCAGCCGCCGGGCACGCCGGGCCGCCGGGGTCGGATAATGGCGACAGCGCCACGGGACCGAACTCACACCTGAAGCCACCCGATGAGGAGGACACCGCGAGTTGGCGATATTCCTCATCGATCTGCCGCCGAGCGATATGGAGCGCCGCCTGTCCGACGCCCTCGGGGTCTACGTCGAAGCGATGCGATACCCGCGGGGCACCGAGAACCAGCGCGCCGCCATGTGGCTCGAACACATCCGTCGGCACGGCTGGAAGGGGGTTGCCGCCGTTGAGGCCGAGGCGCCCGAGGGTCCCGACGTCCATCCCCCAGCGGCCGCCGAACTGAGCGACGCCCCGCTGCTCGGGGTGGCCTACGGCTACCCGGGCGCGCCCGGGCAGTGGTGGCAGCAGCAGGTGGTCTTGGGCTTGCAACGCGGCGGCTCGCCACCACAGGAGATCGCCCGCCTGATGAACAGCTACTTCGAGCTGACGGAGCTGCACATCCACCCCCGCGCGCAGGGCCGCGGCCTGGGCGAGGCGTTGGCCCGCCGGTTGCTGGCCGGGCGCTCCGAGGAGAACGTCCTACTCTCCACCCCGGAAATCAACGGGGAACCGAACCGGGCCTGGAGGCTGTACCGGCGGCTGGGCTTCACCGACGTCATCCGCCGCTACCACTTCGCCGGGGACCCACGCGCGTTCGCGATCCTGGGCCGCACCCTCCCGCTGTAGCGACACCGCCTGGGGCGCCACACCCGGCGCGCCGGATCTGGCACGATGACCTCGTGCACGCCAGCCCCGCCCCGGTTCGCCGCCGCGGTTTCACGCCCCGGCGGCGCCGCGCCCTGGCCATCGCGATGCTGCTGCTGATCGTGCCCCTGGCCAGCGGATGCCTGCGGGTCCGGGCGTCGCTCACCATCTCGCCCGACGACCTGGTGTCCGGAGAGATCATCGCGGCGGCCAAACCGAAGACGCCGAAGGACACCGGCCCGCAGCTCGACACCAACAACCTGCCGTTCGGCCAGAAAGTCGCGGTGTCGAACTACGACAGCGACGGCTACGTGGGCTCGCAGGCGGTGTTCTCCGATCTGACCTTCGCCGAGTTGCCGCAACTGGCGAACATGAACTCCGACGCCCAGGGGGTGAGCCTGTCACTGCGCCGGAACGGCAACCTGGTGATCCTCGAGGGCCGGGCCGACCTGACGTCGGTGACCGACAACGACGCCGACGTCGAGCTGACGGTCGCCTTCCCCGGCGTGGTGACGTCCACCAACGGCGACCGCGTCGAGTCCGACGTGGTGTCGTGGAAGCTCAAACCGGGCGTGGTGACCACCATGAGCGCCAACGCCCGCTACACCGACCCGAACACCCGTAACTTCACCGGCGCGGGTGTATGGCTGGGCATCGCGTCCTTCGCGGCGGCCGGCGTGGTGGCGGTGCTGGCCTGGATGAGCCGCGACCGCTCGCCGCGGCTCACCGCGCCGCGCGACCAGCCGCCCAGCTAGGCCCGATGGCGGCGACCCGCCGCGCCCGGCTGCGCCGCGCTTGCGATCGCCGCTAGGGCGACCAGTAGTCGAGCATCTCCGCGAAGGTCTGGAACGCGGGCCCGGAAACCCCGTAGGTCGCCTCGAAATGGATGCTCAGCGGAAAGCCGAGCTCGGCGACCCCGTCGATGACCCGCTTGTACAGGTCGACCATCAGCCGGCGCTTTTGGTCCGGTTCGCTGCCGGCCAACCGTTGGACGAACTCCTGCTCGCGGGCCACCGCGGCGTTACCCGGGTCCTGAATCAGCCAGTTGATCAGGCCGACGCGGCTCTCCACCTTCGGCACGAACCCGAAGGACAGCAGGAGCTCGGGGCGGTGATCGGTGTTGTTGGCGAAATCGGTCAAAAAACCCACGATGGCGTCGGAGTACAGCAGCTGGGTCATGCCGTACGTCGCGCCCTGGTTGCACTTGAAGTTCAGCCGGCCCTGCTCGCCCTCGCGGGTGGGGATCACGATCACGCCGCGGTTGGTCACCAGGTCGCGGTAGATCGACAGGGCGTCGGTCGGCGCGACGCCGGAGCCCTCGCCGTCGTTCATGGTGCGTGGGACGCCGACGAAGACGACGCCCTCCATGCCGGCGGCGCACAGGTCGGTCAGCCGGGCGCGCAACGACACCTCGTCCATGAACGCGGTGACCTGGGTGCACAGGCCAGAGAAGCCCGGCAATTCGGGTTTGATGATCGACCAGAAGTCCAAGACGTCGAGTTTCTGCTTCATGGCGACGGGCCGATCGTCGTCTTCGGCGATCATCCCGGGGATCATCACGTGCCGGATCCGGCCGTCGAGGCCGAATTCGCCCGAGTACCGCACCACTTTTCGCGCGTCTTCGAGGGCCCGTTCCTTACCGTCTTCGACGTTGGGGGGCACCAACTCGAGCGCGATGGTGTTGAGGGTCACGCGGCTCCTATCGATCAGATCCACCAGACGACTTGCTTCCCAGATCGCCAGCATAGGGGCGGAATAGTGAGGCAGTCGAAGCAACTAGGGTCCCGGAAGCGACATACACTGTCGGCCCTAGAGCAAATACCCGCCAAGCCGAGCAGAAAGGGGCGCCGCGCTGAGCCTGAATGCTTCAGAGGCAGCGTCAACCGGCGAGTTGACCGGCGCGATCACCGAGCAACTCCGGCGGTACCTGCGCGACCGGCGCGAGCGGATGGCCTACATCGGCGCCGACTACGACGTCCTGGTCGCCGCCCTGGAGGACTTCGTGCTCAACGGGGGCAAGCGGCTGCGGCCCGCGTTCGCCTACTGGGGCTGGCGGTCGGTGGCAAGCGGGGAGCCCGAACCCGAAGTGTTGCTGCTGTTTTCCGCGCTCGAACTGCTGCACGCCTGCGCGCTGGTGCACGACGACGTGATCGACGCCTCCTCCACCCGCCGCGGCAAGCCGACCGTGCACGTGCGCTTCGCCGCGCTGCATCGCGACCGGGGCTGGCGCGGCTCACCCGAGCAGTTCGGGATGTCGGCGGCCATCCTGCTCGGCGACCTGGCGCTGGCCTGGGCGGACGACATCGTGTTCGGGGCGACACTGCCGCCCGAGGCGCGCGGCCGGGTCCAGCGTGTGTGGGCCGACATCCGCACCGAGGTGCTGGGCGGGCAATACCTCGACATCGTCGCCGAGAACAGCGGCGCCGAGTCGATCGCGTCGGCGATGAACGTCGACACCTTCAAGACCGCCTGCTACACGGTCGCGCGACCGCTGCAGCTGGGCGTGGCCGCCGCCGCCGACCGGCCCGAAGTGCAGGCAGCCTTCAAAGAATTCGGGACCGACATCGGCGTCGCGTTCCAGCTGCGCGACGACGTGCTGGGCGTGTTCGGCGACCCCGCGGTGACGGGCAAGCCGTCCGGCGACGACCTGAGGTCCGGCAAGCGAACCGTGCTGCTGGCCGAGGCGGTGGAGCTGGCGGACAAGTCGGACCCCTTGGCGGCCAACCGGTTACGCGGCTCGATCGGTGCGCAGCTGACCGACGCGCAGGTTGCCGAACTGCGCGACGTCATCGAGTCGGTGGGCGCGCTGGCCGCGGCGGAGCAACGCATTGCCGCGCTGACCGAACGAGCGCTGGCCACGCTCACGGCGGCCCCCATCAACGCGGCGGCCAAGGCGGGGCTGGCCGAGCTCGCCAGGATGGCCACGAACCGGTCCGCCTGAGCCGATGCCAACCCCGTCGAGTCCCGCCCACGCCCCGGCCGCCAAACGTCCTGTCGTGCAGTACCTTTCACGGCTTGTCGCGTTCGCCGCCACGCCAGAGGCGGGGCCGGCGAAGCTGGGGTTCCTGGGCTCGGTGCTGATCACCCTGGGCGGGCTGGGCGCCGGCAGCACCAAACCGCACGACCCGCTGCTGGAAGCGCTGCACCTGTCCTGGCTGCGCTTCGGCCACGGACTGGTGCTGTCCTCGATCGTGTTGTGGACGGGCGTGGGCCTCATGCTGATCGCGTGGGTGATGCTGGGCCGGCGCGCGCTGGGCGGCAACGCCACCGAGTTCACCATGCGGGCGACCACCGCCTTCTGGCTGGCGCCGCTGCTGTTGTCGGTACCCGTCTTCAGCCGCGACACCTACTCCTATCTGGCGCAGGGCGCGCTGCTGCGCGACGGCTTCGACCCGTACGCCGTCGGCCCAGTCGCCAATCCAAACCCCTTGCTGGACAACGTGAGTCCGATATGGACGATCACGACGGCGCCCTACGGGCCGGCGTTCATCCTGATCGCCAAGCTGGTCACGATGGTGGTGGGCAACCACGTGATCGCCGGGACGATGCTGCTGCGCCTGTGCATGCTGCCCGGCTTGGCGCTGCTGATCTGGGCCACTCCGCGGCTCGCCCATCATCTGGGCACCAACGGTGCGCTGGCGCTGTGGATTTGCGTCCTCAACCCGCTCGTGCTCATCCACCTGATGGGCGGCGTGCACAACGAGATGCTGATGGTCGGTCTGATGGCCGCCGGCATCGCGCTCACCTTCCAAGGCCGCCACGTCCTGGGCGTCGTGCTGATCACGGCGGCGATAGCGGTCAAAGCCACCGCCGGAATCTCGTTGCCCTTCATGGTGTGGGTGTGGATGCGGCATCTCCGCGACCGGCGGGGATACCGGGCGCTGCCGGCGTTTCTGGCGGCCACCGCGACGTCCCTGGCGGTTTTCGCCGTGGTGTTCGCGATCCTGTCCGCGGCGGCCGGCGTCGGGCTCGGGTGGCTGACCGCGCTGGCCGGGTCGGTGAAGATCATCAACTGGCTGACCGTGCCGACCGCGGTCGCCAACCTGATCCACGCCCTGGGCAGCGGCTTTTTCCCGGTCGACTTCTACGCCACGCTGCGCGTCACCCGATTCATCGGCATCGCGATCATCGCGGTGTCGCTGCCGCTGTTGTGGTGGCGGTTCCGCCGCGACGACCGCGCCGCGCTGGCCGGGATCGCCTGGTCGATGCTGATCGTGGTGCTGTTCGTCCCGGCCGCCCTGCCCTGGTACTACTCCTGGCCGCTGGCGGTGGCGGCGCCGCTGGCCCAGTCACGGCGGGCGGTCGCGGCCATCGCCGGCCTGTCGACCTGGGTGATGGTGATCTTCAAACCCGACGGCTCGCACGGCATGTACTCGTGGCTGCATTTCTCGCTGGCCACCGCCTGCGCGCTGGCCGCCTGGTACGCGCTGTACCGGGCGCCGGAATCGGCTACTAGTACGCCATAGCCTGCGCGCGCCGCACCACTTCGCGCGCCTGGTGGCAATGCAGGGCGTCGACGGGACGGGCGTTGGTGACAGCGTCGCGGCTGCCGTCGCGCGTGATCGTCAGCGACGGGTCGGGGGTGAACAGCCAGCGCACGATCTCCGTCTCGTGGTAGCCACCGTCGTGCAGGATCGTCAGCAGCCCGGGCAGGCTCTTGACCACCTCACCGGACTTGGTGAAGAACACCTGGGGCACCACCACACCGCCGCCGCGCTTGACCGCGACCAGGTGGCCCTCGCGCAGCTGTTGGGCCACCTTGCTGACCGGTACGCCGAGCACCTCGGCCACTCTCGGCAGATCGTAGGTCGGCTCGTCGGGATCCAGGACGTCGTCGCCGGCCGGAATACTGCTCACGGCGCCAGTGTAGGCCCTGCTTAGCGCCTTGGACCCAGGTTTTCGCGTCCCGCACCTACGATGGCCCGGTGAGCGAAGCCGGGATCCGCGACCCCTTGGAGGGCACGCTGCTGGACGGCCGCTACCTGGTCGAGTCCAGGATTGCCAGCGGCGGCACCTCGACGGTGTACCGCGGCCTCGACGTCCGGCTGGACCGCCCGGTCGCGGTCAAGGTGATGGACTCCCGCTATGCCGGCGACGACCAGTTCCTGACCCGCTTCCAGCTCGAGGCGCGCACGGTCGCCCGCCTGAAAAATCCCGGGCTGGTCGCGGTCTATGACCAGGGCATGGACGCCCGGCATCCGTTTTTGGTGATGGAGCTCATCGAGGGCGGCACGCTGCGCGAATTGCTGGCCGAGCGCGGGCCGATGCCGCCGCACGCCGTGGCGGCGGTGCTTCGCCCGGTGTTGGGCGGCCTGGCCGCCGCGCACCGCGCCGGCCTGGTGCATCGTGACGTCAAGCCCGAGAACGTCCTGATCTCCGACGACGGCGACGTCAAGATCGCCGATTTCGGGCTGGTCCGCGCCGTCGCCGCCGCCGGAATCACCTCCACCAGCGTCATTCTTGGCACCGCCGCCTACCTGTCGCCCGAGCAGGTGCGCGACGGCAACGCCGGGCCCCGCAGCGACGTCTACTCCGCCGGGATCCTCACCTATGAGCTGCTGACCGGGTGCACGCCGTTCACCGGCGACTCGGCGTTGTCGATCGCCTACCGGCGCCTGGACGCCGACGTGCCGCCGCCCAGCGCCGCAATCGACGGCGTGCCAGCGCAATTCGACGAATTGGTGGCACGGGCGACCGCGCGCGACCCCGCCGACCGCTACGCCGACGCCATCGAGATGGGCGCCGACCTCGCGGCGATCGCCGAAGAACTCGCGCTGCCGGACTTCCGGGTGCCCGCGCCAAGCAACTCCGCCCAGCACCGGTCGGCGGCGCTGCACCGCAGCCGGATGAGCCAGCGCCCGCCCGCCGCCCCGCAATCGCGCCCGCCGGCCGCGCCACCGGTCCGCAATCCCACCCGGCAGCTCCCCCGCCAACCCGATGACCGGGAGAACGAATACCAGCCGGTCGCAGGCGAATTCGCGGGGATCGCGATGAGCGAGTTCGTCTGGGCCCGCCAGCACGCGCGGCGGATGGTGCTGGTGTGGGTGGCCGTCGTGATCGCGTTCACCGGGCTGGTCGCCACCGTGGCCTGGACGATCGGCAGCAACCTCAGCGGACTGCTCTAGGTAATGGCGAACTCACCCAAGGAGTAAAGCCTCGTGGCCTATCTCGAATACAGCGACCATCCGGAGATCTTCATCGAGCACGGCTACCCGGAACACCTCGTGGACCTCGGTGAGATCCGGATGAACTATGCGGTCGCCGGTTCGCCCGACAACCCCGCGCTGCTGCTCATACCGGGTCAAAGCGAATCGTGGTGGGGTTACGAAAAGGCGATGAAGCTCTTGGCTGATCGGTACCAGGTATTCGCCGTCGACTTGCGCGGGCAGGGCCGCTCCACCTGGACGCCGGGCCGCTACAGCCTGGACCTTTTCGGTGGTGACCTGGTCCGGTTCATCGACCGGGTCATCGGCCGGCCGGTGGTGGTCAGCGGGTTGTCATCCGGTGGGGTGATCGCGGCATGGTTGTCGGCCTTCGCCGCGCCGGGTCAGGTCCGCGCGGCCGTCTACGAAGACCCACCGCTGTTTACCTCGGAAACCAATCCGGCTGTCGGGCAATCGATCCGGCAATGTATCGGATCGATCTTTCGGCTGTGGCACAAATGGCTGGGCCCGCAATGGTCCATCGGCGACTACGCCGGCTTACAGGCCGCCATGGCCCGCGAATTGCCCGAATGGCTTCGGCAGCTGCAGGCCGGCGCCGACGCGCCCGACAGTCCGGCCGAACCACCGCAAAACCTCCGCGAATACGACCCCGAATGGGGCGACGCGTTCTTCTCCGGTCGGGTCGCGCTCAACTGCGACCACGAGTCCATGTTGACCCACGTCAAGGTGCCGGTGCTTTTCACTCACCACTTCCATTTCGAGGATCCCGTGACCGGCAACCTGCTCGGGGCGATTTCCGATCGGCAGGTCCAGCACGCCCGCAAGCTGATCGAAGGCGCAGGGAACTCCTTCACCCTGCGCACCTTTCCTGAAATGCCCCACGCCATGCACAGCGCCGACCCGCCGACGTACGTCGCGACGGTCAGAGACTGGCTGGACGCACTGGAGCCCCAGCTCGGGAGCTAGTCGCGCAGCATCTCGGCGACGAGGAACGCCAACTCCAGCGACTGCTGGGTGTTCAGCCGCGGGTCGCAGGCGGTCTCGTAGCGCCCCGCCAGGTCGGTGTCCGAAATGTCTTGCGCCCCACCCAAACACTCGGTGACGTTCTCGCCGGTGATCTCGACGTGGATGCCGCCGGGATGGGTGCCCAACGCGCGGTGCACCTCGAAGAACCCCTGCACCTCGTCGACGATGCGGTCGAAATGGCGGGTCTTGTAGCCGTTGGACGACTCGTGCGTGTTGCCGTGCATCGGGTCGCACTGCCAGATCACCTGGTGCCCGGCGGCCTGCACCTTCTCGACGATCGGCGGCAGCAGGTCGCGCACCTTGTTGTTACCCAGCCTGCTCACCAGCGTCAGCCGTCCCGGCTTGTTGTGCGGGTCGAGGCGCTCCACGTATTCGACGGCCAGCTCGGGGGTCATCGTCGGGCCGATCTTCACGCCGATCGGGTTGGCGATCACCTCCGCGAACGCGATGTGCGCGCCGTCGAGCTGGCGGGTCCGCTCGCCGATCCACACGGTGTGCGCCGACAGGTCATACAGCTGAGGCTCGCCGCCCTCGACGTCGGACAGGCGCAACATCGCCCGCTCGTAGTCGAGCACCAAAGCCTCATGGCTGGCGTAGATTTCGGCGGTCTGCAGATTGCGGTCGGCCACCCCGCAGGCGCTCATGAACTTCAGGCCCCGGTCGATCTCGCTGGCCAGCGCCTCGTACCGCGCGCCGGCCGGCGAGGTCCGGACGAATTCGCGGTTCCAGTCGTGCACCAGGTGCAGCGAAGCCAGCCCCGACGACGTCAGCGCCCGCACCAGGTTCATCGCCGCGCTGGCGTTGGCGTAGGCGCGCACCAGCCGCGACGGATCGTGCTCGCGCGCGGCGGCGTCCGGGGCGAAGCCGTTGATCATGTCGCCGCGGTAGGACCTCAGCCCCAGCGCGTCGATGTCGGCCGACCGGGGCTTGGCGTACTGGCCGGCGATGCGGGCCACCTTGACCACCGGCATGCTC
>NZ_LZKK01000026.1 GCF_001672815.1 Mycobacterium sp. E796
ACCATTCGATGGGGACGACGCGCACCGAGGTGCTGTGCGCGAACTGCCACAGCCACCTGGGCCATGTGTTCGCCGGCGAGGGCTATCCGACGCCGACCGATCAGCGGTACTGCATCAACTCGATCTCGCTGCGCCTGGTGCCGGCGGGCGCGTAGCGCGTTCTCCGTTGGCGGGATGTGCCGACGTGCCCGCCTCAGAGCGACAACGTTATTGGCCGCGCGGTAGCCCGCGCGGCACCCCCGCGAGTTGTCGCTCTGAGGCGGGCAGAAAGCCAACCCCGACCGTCCGGTGACAAAAGTGACGGGTGAGGCGTCAACCCCTGGCCGGCGCGCGCGATGCCTATACCCCGTCCATTCCGGGCTGACCGAACAGGCTGCCGCCGGCGCCGCCCCGGCCAGGCGCGCCCGGGGTGGGGCCGCCCCCGGCGCTGCCGCCGTTGCCGCCGTTGCCGACCAGCACGGCGACGCCGCCGTTCCCGCCGTTGCCCCCAGTGACCAGGCCCTCGCCGGCGGCGCCACCCACCCCGCCGTTGCCGATCGGCCCGGCGTTGCCGCCGGCCCCGCCGTTCCCGCCGGTCGTGTAGCCGAACCCGCCGATGCCGCCGGCCCCGCCCGAGCCGTTGAATCCCGCGCCGTTGCCGCCCGCGCCGCCGTCACCGCCCGTGGTGGCGCCGACGCCGCCCCGGCCGCCCACCCCGCCGGCGCCCTGGAAGGGGTTGGAGTCGCCGCCGTTGCCGCCGTTACCGCCGTGCCCGGTGACCCCCGTGCCTCCGGCGCCGCCGAGGCCGCCGTTACCGGAGATTCCGCCCGCGGTGCCACCGTTACCGCCGTTGCCGCCGTTGCCCATGACGCCGGTTCCCCCCGCGCCGCCGATCCCGCCGCCGCCTTCGAACGGACCGCCCGTGCCGCCGTTGCCGCCGTTGCCGCCGTCGCCCGTGCTGCCGGTGCCCCCGGGGCCGCCGGGTCCACCGTTGCCCCACAGCAGGCTGCCGCCGCCGGCCCCGCCGTTGCCACCGGTTCCGCCGTCCCCGCCGGAGCCACCGAAGCCGCCGGAGCCCAACAGTCCGCCCATCCCGCCGGGTCCCCCGGTCCCGCCGATCCCGTTGGGCCCCGCGGGCCCGCCGGCGCCACCGGCGCTGCCGTGGGTCTGGTCGGGTCCGCCGAAGCCGAGTAGGCCGCCGGCCCCGCCCGCGCCGCCGTTACCGCCCTGGGTGAGCCCGTACCCGCCGGTGCCGCCGGTGCCACCGCCGCCGAACAGCAGCCCGGGCCCGCCGGCCCCGCCGTTACCGCCGACGCCCGTCGGGCTGGCGCCGCCGGTGCCGCCCGGGCCGCCGACGCCGAACAACCCGGCCGCCCCTCCGTTGCCGCCCGGCGCCCCCGGGGCGGTGCTGTTGCCGCCGGCCCCGCCATTGCCGACCAACAGCCCGCCGGGCCCGCCCGGTTGCCCTATCCCGCCGACGGTGCCGCCGTTGGCGCCGTTGCCGATCAGCGGTCGCCCCAGCAGGGCCAGTGTGGGCGCGTTGATGGCGTCGAGCAGGCTGCCCTGGACGTTGGCGGCCTCTGCGCCGGCGTACGCCGCCATGCCCGACGTCATGTTCTGCAGGAATTGCGTGTGAAAGGCCGCGATCTGGGAGCCCAGCGCCTGGTATTCCTGCGCCTGCGCGGAGAACAGCTCCGCGACCGCGGCCGACACCTCGTCGCCGGCCGCCGCGACCACGCCCGTCGTCGCGGCCGCCGCGGCCGTGTTCGCCGCGCTGATCGCCGAACCGATGCCGGCCAGGTCGTTGGCCGCGGCCATCACCAACTCGGGAGCCGCGATCACGAACGACATGGGATACCCCCCCTATCCGATGCGCCATGACCACGAGGTCATTTCCCCCAGCGCCGCCGGTAAGAGCGCAGCCTACGCGTTCGGGGCGCGCGACATGCCGGGTTCGGCGAGAACCGCTTTCGCCGCTGCTATCCAGGTTGTACCGTTGCACCAACAGTAAGGGTCACAGCTACTCGACCGGGAAGCGGGCGAACATGAACAAGGACGATTTGATCCTGATCAGCGTCGACGACCACATCGTCGAACCGCCGGACATGTTCAAAAACCACCTGCCCAAGAAGTACGCCGACGAGGCGCCCCGGCTGGTGCACAACCCAGATGGCAGCGATAGCTGGCAATTTCGCGATGTGGTGATTCCGAACGTGGCGCTCAATTCGGTGGCGGGCCGGCCGAAGGAGGAGTACGGGCTCGAACCGCAGGGTCTCGACGAGATCCGGCCGGGGTGCTGGCAGGTCGACGAGCGGGTCAAGGACATGAACGCGGGCGGGATCTTCGCCTCGATCTGCTTTCCGACGTTTCCGGGGTTCGCCGGCCGGCTGTTCGCCACCGAGGACCACGAGTTCGGCCTGGCCCTGTTGCGGGCCTACAACGACTGGCACGTCGAGGAGTGGTGCGGGGCGTATCCGGCGCGGTTCATCCCGATGTGCCTGCCGGTGATCTGGGACGCCGAGGCGTGCGCGGCCGAGGTGCGCCGCAACGCCGAGCGCGGCGTGCATGCGTTGACATTCAGCGAAAACCCTTCGGTGCTGGGCTATCCCAGCTTTCACGACGACTACTGGACGCCCCTGTGGAAGGCGCTGGTCGACACCGACACGGTGATGAACGTGCACATCGGTTCCTCAGGGAAGCTGGCGGTCACCGCACCGGACGCGCCGATGGACGTGATGATCACGCTGCAGCCGATGAACATTGTGCAAGCCGCCGCGGATCTGCTGTGGTCGGCGCCGATCAAGAAATACCCCGGCCTCAAGATCGCCCTCTCCGAGGGCGGCACCGGGTGGATCCCGTATTTCCTGGAGCGGGCCGACCGCACCTACGAGATGCACTCGGCGTGGACCCACCAGGACTTCGGGGGCAAGTTGCCCAGCCAGGTGTTCCGCGAGCACTTCTTGACGTGCTTCATCAGCGACCACGTCGGGGTGCAGCTGCGACACCAGATCGGCATCGACAACATCGCGTGGGAGGCGGACTACCCGCACAGCGACTCGATGTGGCCCGGTGCGCCCGAAGAACTCTGGGATGTCCTTCGCGCCCATGATGTTTCGGAAACCGACGTCAACAAGATGACGCACGAAAACGCCATGCGGTGGTACTCGTTCGACCCGTTCCCGGCGCACCCGCGCGAGCAGGCCACGGTGGGCGCGCTGCGCCGGTCGGCCGAAGGCCATGACGTGTCGATCCGCGCCCTCAGCCATCACAAGAAGGGCGAGCGGGTGTCCAACGCCCTGGCCGAGGCGACCCGCGGCAACAGTTAGTCCACCCGGGTGGCGTGCACCTCCCAGAACGGGGCGTGCACCCGGCCGTTCACCAGCCACGGCTCCATCGCCCGGAACCGTTCCAGCATCGGCTGCACCTGGTCGGCCATGTCCGGGTTGCGCGCGGCCATCATCTCGATCGACTCGGCGCTGATGTTGACCAGATAGGTCGTCGGGCCCAGATAGGTGATCTCCCAGCCGTTGGGCGGCAGCACGTCGCGAAAGTCGCTCTCGGACAACGACCGCATCATCTTGAAGCCGTTGACGTCGTGCTCGCCGAACTCGAACATGTACAGCCGCGCCCCCGGCTTGGTCGCCCGGTGCAGCGCGCGCGCATACGACTGCTGCATCTCGGGCTCGCTGCTGAAGGTGTGGTAGAAGGCGCAGTCGACGACGGTGTCGAACCGGCCGTCGAGCCCGTCCAGTTTGGTGGCGTCGGCCACCTCGAAATTGACTGACACCCCGGCCTTTTGGGCGTTTGCCCGGGCCCGTTCGATCGCGGCCTCCGAACCGTCGACGCCGGTCGCGGGGTAGCCCTTGGAGGCGTAGTAGATCGCGTGGTGGCCCGGGCCGGTGCCCGGGTCGAGCACCTCGCCCTTGACCGCGCCGAGCGCGACCAGCCGCTGGACCACCGGTTGCGGGCCGCCGATGTCCCAGGGCGTGGCGGCGGGGAGCCCGTGCGACATCCGGTCGTCGCGGTACATCTCCTCGAAGCGGGTGGGATCGGTCGGGTCAAACGTCGTCACTGTGTCCCCCTCGATTTCGAATTACGGCAATGCGGTGACTAATTGCTCGACGGGCACCCGAGGCCCGGTGAAGAACGGCGTCTCGGCCCGGGTGTGCCGGCGGGCGTCGGTGGCGCGCAGCTCGCGCATCAGGTCCACGATGCGGTCCAGCTCTGGGGCCTCGAACGCCAGGATCCACTCGTAGTCGCCCAGCGCGAACGCGGGCACGGTGTTGGCGCGGACGTCCTTGTACTCGCGGGCGGCCATGCCGTGCTCGGCGAGCATGCGGCGGCGCTCCTCGTCGGGCAGCAGGTACCACTCGTAGGACCGCACGAACGGATACACGCAGATGTAGGCGCCGGGCTCCTCGCCGGCCAGGAACGCCGGGATGTGGCTCTTGTTGAACTCGGCGGGCCGGTGCAGCGCGACGCTGCTCCACACCGGCGAGCAGGCCCGGCCCAGCGTGGTGGTGCGCCGGAAGTCGGCGTAGGTCGCCTGCAGCGCCTCGACGCGTTCGGCGTGGGTCCAGATCATGAAGTCGGCGTCGGCGCGCAGGCCCGCCACGTCGTAGAGGCCGCGCACCACGACGCCGCGCTCCTCCTGTTGCTTGAGAAACGTCGTCGCGTCGTCGATCACGGCGTCCCGCTGGTCGCCGAGCTCACCCGGCCGGACCGAGAACACCGAGAACATCAGGTAGCGCAGCTGGGAGTTCAGGGCGTCATAGTCGAGTTTGGCCATGGCACCTATCGTGCCACTTCCCTGTTGACGCCATGGAGGACGTTCTTCACCGCGCGCCCGGCCGCCCCGACGCACGCCGGCACGCCGATCCCGTCGAGGTAGCTGCCGGCCACGGCGAGGGTCGGCGGCAGGCCGGCGCGAATCTCGGCGACCACCTCGGCGTGGCCGGGGCCGTACTGCGGCATGGCGTCGAGCCAGCGCTGGACGCGGGCGTCGACGGGGTCGACGGTCAGCCCGAACACGTCGACCAGGTCGCTGAGCGCCCAGCCCAGCAACTCGTCGTCGGGGGTGCCGGCCGCCAGGTCGTCGCCGAACCGACCGAACGACAGCCGCAGGTGCTGGGTGTCCCCGCGCGTGCCCCACTTGCGTGATGAGAGCGTGATCGCCTTGGCGCGCAACGGTTCTCCGCTCGCGACCAGGACCCCGGAACACTGCGGGAACGGGGTGTCGGCGGGCACGGCCAGCGCCACCACCGCCGACGACGCGCTCTCGATCCGGCGCGCCGCGGCGGCGGTGCGCGGGGCGACCTCGCCGAGCAGGTCCGCCACCCGCGGGGCCGCAACGGCCAGGATCACCGCGTCGGCGGGCCAGCGGGCGCCGGTGTCGTCGAGCAGCTCCCAGCCCGGCCCGGCGGGGTCGAGCCGTTGCACCGCGGCGCGGACCCAGCGCGGCCGGGCCCGCCCGACCAGCTCGTCGAGCAGCACCTGGTAGCCGCCGTCGATCGCCCCGAACACCGGCGCGCCGGTGGCCGGCGGCAGCGCTTGGCGGACGGCGTCGGTCAGGCTGGCGGCGCCGCGGTCCAGGGCCGCCGCGACGCCGGGTGCGGCCGCGCGCAGGCCGATCGTGGCCGCCGAGCCCGCGTACACCCCGCTGAGCAGCGGATCCACCGACCGGGCCACCACCTGCGCGCCGAACCGGTCGCCGACCAATTCGGCCACCGCGGGATCGCTGCCGGGCTGCCAGGCCAGCGGTCGGGTCGGTTCGGCGTCGATGCGCGCGAGCGTCGCCTCGTCGACCAGACCCGCCAGCGAAGCCGCCGACGACGGGATCCCGACGACCGTGCCGGCGGGCAACGGGTGCAGCCGGTGGTCGCTGTAGATCAGCGGGCGGGCGCCGGTGGTGCCGATCTGGCGCGCGGACAGGCCCAGTTCGGCCAGCAGCGCCGGCATCTCGGGGCGGCGCAGCACGAACGCCTCGGCGCCCAGATCCATCGGCCGCCCGCCGACGTGTTCGGTGCGAAGGATGCCGCCGAGCCGGTCGGCGGGATCGAACAGGGTGATGCTCGCGTCGGCACCGGCGGCCACGCGCAGCCGATACGCCGCCGTCAGGCCCGAAATACCGCCGCCCACAACACAATACGACGGGCACGTCATAGCGAGTGAACCAGCGCAACCAGGTCGGTCAGCACGCCGGGGTCCGTCTCGGGCAGCACCCCGTGCCCGAGGTTGAAGACGTGGCCGGCCGCGCCGGCGTCCACCGCGCGGCGCCCGTCGTCGATGACCGCCCGCGCGGCGCGTTCGGCCACCGGCCAACCCGCCAGCAGCACCACCGGGTCGAGGTTGCCCTGCAGCGCCGTGCCCGGTTCCACTCGGGCGGCGGCGTCGACCAGCGAGGTCCGCCAGTCCACCCCGACGACGGTGGACTGGCCGGGTTTCATGCCGCACTTCAGCGCCGCGGACATGGAACCCAGCAGTTCGGCGGTGCCGACCCCGAAGTGCGTCATCGGCACGCCGTATTCGGACAGGGTCGCGAAAACCCTTGAGCTGTGCGGCAACACGTATCGGCGGTAGTCGGCCAGCGACAGCGTCCCCGCCCACGAGTCGAACACCTGGATGGCGTCCACGCCGGCCTCGAGTTGCCCGCGCAGGAACGCGACGGTGAGGTCGGTGAGCTTCGACATCAGCTCGTGCCAGCTGGCCGGCTCGGCCAGCATCATCGCCTTGGTGCGCGCGTGGTTGCGGCTGGGGCCGCCCTCGACGAGATAGGACGCCAGCGTGAACGGCGCGCCGGCGAAACCGATCAGCGGCACGTCGCCCAGCTCGCCGACGAGCAGCGAAACCGCCTCGCAGATCGGCCGGATCGCCTCGGGGTCAAGGGGTTTGAACGCGTCGATGTCGGCGTCCGTGCGCACCGGGTGCGCGATCACCGGCCCGACGTCGGCGACGATGTCCAGGTCGACGCCCGCGGCCCGCAGCGGCACCACGATGTCGGAGAACAGGATCGCCGCGTCGACCCCGTGCCGGCGGATCGGCTGCAGCGTGATCTCGGCGGCCACCTCGGGCTCGAAGCAGGCCGCCAGCATGCTGTGTCGTTCGCGCAACGCCCGGTACTCGGGCAACGAGCGACCGGCCTGCCGCATGAACCACACCGGCACCCGGCCGGGCTTGCGCCCGGAGACGGCGGCCAGGTAGGGCGACTCGGGGAGGTCGCGACGCGTAGGCGCAGGGTTGTTCATTGGCTCTAATGCTGCCACGACGGCTTGCCGACATCGCCGCTGCGTAACATCACGCCAATGCCGATCAGTTACGACGAGTTCCCCAGCCTGCGCTGCGAACCCAGCGAGAGCGGCGTGCTGACCCTGGTTCTCGACGCGCCGGGGCTGAACTCGGTCGGGCCACAGATGCACCGCGACCTGGCCGACATCTGGCCGGTGATCGACCGCGACCCCGCCGTGCGCGTCGTGCTGGTCCGCGGCGAGGGCAGGGCGTTCTCCTCCGGCGGCAGCTTCGACCTGATCGACGAGACCATGGGCGACTACCAGGGCCGGATCCGCATCATGCGCGAGGCCCGCGACATGGTGCTCAACATGGTCAACTTCGACAAGCCGGTGGTCTCGGCGATCCGCGGGCCCGCCGTCGGCGCCGGACTGGTGGTGGCGCTGCTCGCCGACATTTCGGTGGCCGGCCGGACCGCCAAGCTGATCGACGGGCACACCAAGCTCGGGGTGGCCGCCGGCGACCACGCCGCGATCTGCTGGCCGCTGCTGGTCGGGATGGCCAAGGCCAAGTACTACCTGCTGACCTGCGAGACGCTCTCCGGCGAGGAAGCCGAGCGCATCGGACTGGTCTCCACCTGCGTCGACGACGACGACGTCCTGGCCACCGCGACGCGGGTGGCCGAGGACCTGGCGCGCGGCGCGCAGGACGCGATCCGCTGGACCAAGCACAGCCTCAACCACTGGTACCGGATGTTCGCGCCGGCCTTCGAAACGTCGCTCGGCCTGGAGTTCCTCAGTTTCAGCGGTCCCGACGTCCGGGAGGGCCTCGCCGCGCACCGCGAGAAGCGCCCGGCCCGATTCAACGGGGGAACGACGCCCTGATCAGGCACGACGCCCGCTGCGGGGCCCCGAAAACGCGTGGTAACGGCTTGGTCGCGACGACGGCGAAACTCGGCGCGCCTGTTTCGGCGTGTCGGGTGATGGGTCTAGCGTCGAACGCTGTGACCCGCGCCTGTGACGATGCGGAGCGGGAGCGACGAGGAGGAGCGGCGCCGTTGACCTCGACTGAACCGGCCCCATTCCGCGAGGCGGTGGCGGCGATGAACGCCGTCACGGTGCGGCCGGAGATCGAGCTGGGCCCGATCCGCCCGCCGCAGCGCCTGGCGCCCTACAGCTACGCGCTGGGCGCCGAGGTCAAGCATCCCGAGCTCGAGATCGTCCCGGAACGCTCCGAGGGCGACGCGTTCGGCCGGCTGATCCTGCTGTACGACCCGGACGGCGCCGACGCGTGGGACGGGACGATCCGGCTGGTCGCCTACATCCAGGCCGACCTGGATCCCAGCGAGGCGGTCGACCCGCTGCTCCCCGAGGTGGCGTGGAGCTGGCTGGTCGACGCGCTGGAGTCGCGCCTCGAGCACACCACGGCCCTGGGCGGCACCGTCACCGCCACGACGTCGGTGCGCTACGGCGACATCTCCGGACCACCCCGCGCCCACCAGCTGGAGCTGCGGGCATCGTGGACCGCGACGACCCCCGACGTCGGGGCGCACGTCGAGGCGTTCTGCGAGGTGCTCGAGCACGCCGCGGGCCTGCCGCCGTCCGGGGTCACCAACCTGAGCTCACGCTCACGCGCCTGACATGGGCGAACCGGGGGCCCCCGGGCCCGATAGCACCGCGCCCGGCAGGACCCCTGAAGCCACCCCGTTGCTGCACCCGGCCGAGGGGGTTCCCGATCTCGCGGTGAGCGTCCGCCAGATCGAGGACGCCGCGCGGCTCCTGGACCGCGGGCGCGGCCCGTTCGCGGTGGACGCCGAGCGCGCGTCGGGCTTCCGCTACTCCAACCGGGCCTACCTGATCCAGATCCGACGGGCCGGGGCCGGCACGGTGCTCATCGACCCCGTCAGCCACGGCGGCGACCCGCTGACCGTGCTGCGGCCGGTCGCCGAGGTGCTGGGCACCGACGAATGGATCCTGCACTCCGCCGATCAAGACCTGCCGTGCCTGGCCGAGGTGGGCATGCGGCCGCCGGCGCTCTACGACACCGAGCTCGCGGGGCGGCTGGCCGGCTTCGATCGGGTGAACCTGGCGACCATGGTGGACCGGCTGCTGGGGCTCGGGCTGGCCAAGGGGCACGGCGCGGCCGACTGGTCCAAGCGCCCGCTGCCCGCCGAGTGGCTCAACTACGCGGCGCTGGACGTGGAATTGCTCATCGAGCTGCGCGCGGCGATCTCCGATGTGCTCGACGAGCAGGGCAAAAGCGGTTGGGCCGCAGAGGAATTCGACTACTTGCGCGAGGTGGGCGCCCGCGACGCCGCCCCGGTGGTCAAGCGGGACCGCTGGCGCCGGACGTCGGGCATCCACCGGGTGCGCGACCGGCGAGGCCTCGCGGCCGTCCGCGAACTGTGGACGGCGCGCGACCGCATCGCCCAGCGCCGCGACATCGCGCCCCGGCGGGTGCTGCCGGATTCGGCCATCATCGACGCCGCCCTGGCGAACCCGAAGA
>NZ_LZKK01000027.1 GCF_001672815.1 Mycobacterium sp. E796
CGGCCCGGCGGCGCCGTCGCCGCCGAACAACCGGGCGATGGTCTGGTCCTTCGACCCGATGCTGGGGCTGCGGTCGCCGGCGATGTCGACGAACGCGCTGAACAGCTCCGGATGCATGACCGCCAAATCGACCGCGCAGGTGCCGCCCATCGACCATCCGGCGACGCCCCAGTTGGCTCGGTCGGCGCTCACCCCGAAGTTCGAGACGACGAAGGGCACCACGTCCTTCGTCAGGTGATCGGCGGCGTTGCCGCGGGTGCCGTTGACGCATTCGGTGTCGTTGTCGAACGTGCCGGTGGGATCGACGAACACCAGCACCGGGGCGAAGCCGTGATGTTGGGCCGCGAAGTCGTCGATGGCGGTGAATGCGCCGCCGGGGCGTAGCCAGTCGGCCGGGGTGTTGAACGCCGAGCTGATCATCATCACCGCCGGCAGCCGGGGCGGCGGATTGGTGTTGAACCAGGCCGGTGGCAGGTAGACCAGCTCCTGGCGGTGCGGGAAGTGCGACGCATCGGCGCTGATCGTGACGGGCACCACGACGCCCTTGACCGGCTTGGTCCCCTCGAGCTGCATCGCGGTGACCCTGAGCCGATCGATTTGATCGGGCAGGGGCTGGGAGGTCAGCTGGTCCCAGGCGGCCGCCACGGTGGGGAAGTAGCCGACCCAGCCGTTCAACGCGAGGGCCGCGCACAGCGCGCAGAGCGGCACCGAAACCACCGCCAGGCCGCGACGCCACCAGCGGGCGCCCGGCCACCCGAGCGCGAGCACCGCGACCGCGAGCCCGCTCATCGCGATCCACAGCCACAGCGTCACCGGGGCCGGGTCCCCGGCCACACCGATCGACGTGATGTACCAGTACGACAGCGCGGTGGCCAGGCCCGCGGCGCCCAGCGCCACCGGAAGCGCCCAGCCGCGCCAACGTCGCCTCGTCACACCGATCGCGCCGACGACGACCAGCAGCGCGAGCGCTTGCGCCGCCACCGGCAGCCAGCCATGCAGCAAGGACAGCTGTTCGACGAATGGGGGCAACGGCGGTGACCTTCGCTAAATCAAATCTGGTTGCGAATAACCCACCGGCCAAGGCTCGAAGATCGCGGTAGGCCAGATCAACTATCCCACAGGATCTGTGCGCGTCGTGCCAGCGAACGCGCGCAGTCGCAGGCTGTTTCCGACGACGAACGCGCTGGAGAACGCCATCGCGGCGCCCGCCACCATCGGATTGAGCAGGCCGAGCGCCGCCAACGGGATCGCGGCGACGTTGTAGCCGAAGGCCCAGAACAGGTTCGCCTTGATGGTGCGCAGGGTCCGGCGCGACAGCCGGATCGCGTCCACCGCGGCGCACAGATCGCCGCGCACCAGGGTCAGATCCGCGGCTTCGATCGCCACGTCGGTGCCCGTCCCCATGGCGAGCCCCAGATCGGCCAGGGCCAGGGCCGCGGCGTCGTTGACGCCGTCGCCGACCATGGCGACCACCCTGCCCTCGGATTGCAGGCATTCGACGGCGGCCACCTTGCCGGCGGGCGTCACCCCGGCGACGACGTGTGCGATGCCGACCTGCTCCGCAATGCGCCGGGCGACGGTCTCGTCGTCGCCGGTCAGCAGCACGGGCGTGAGTCCCAGGGCCGCGAACCGCCGGACCGCCTCTGCGCTGGTGGGCCGGACGGCGTCGGCGACCACCAGGATCCCGCGCGCGCGGCCGTCCCACCCGATGGCGACGGCGATTTTGCCGTCGGCCTCGGCGCGGGCTTTAGCATTCGACAGCTCCGCGTCGAGCTGCTGGTCCCGGCCGGCCAGCAGGTCTTCCCGCCCGACGACGACGGCATGGCCGTCCACCTTCCCGTGCACGCCTTGCCCGCCCACCGCCACGAAATCCCGGGCCGCGGGCAGGGCGCCGAGTTCCGCCCGTGCGGCGGTGGCGATCGCCTGCGCGACGGGATGTTCCGAGGCGTCCTCCACGGCCCCGGCATAGCGCAGCAGCGTTTCGCGGTCCGTGTGCTTCCCGGCAATCACGTCGACCAGGGTCATCCTGCCGGTGGTGACGGTGCCGGTCTTGTCGAGCACGATCGTGTCGACCTTGCGCGTCGACTCCAACACCTCGGGTCCTTTGATCAGCACGCCGAGCTGGGCCGCCCGGCCGGCGCCGACCAGCAAGGCGGTCGGCGTCGCCAACCCGAGCGCACACGGGCAGGCAATGATGAGCACCGCGAGGGCGGCGGTCAACGCGGCGGTAAGGGAAGCGCCGGTAGCCAGCCACGTTGCGAGGGTGGCCATCGCGACGGCCATGACGGCCGGGACGAACACGCCGGAGACGCGGTCGGCGAGCCGTTGCGCCCGGGCCTTGCCCGATTGCGCCGCTTCGACGCGCATGGCCATCTGCGCCAGCTGGGTGTCGTCGCCCACGCGGGTGGCCCGCACGATCAGGCGCCCCCCGACGTTGACGGTGGCGCCGGTGACGTCGTCGCCCTCGCCGACCTCGACGGGGACGGACTCACCGGTGAGCATCGAGGCATCGACGGCGGAGGAGCCCGAGACGACGATCCCGTCGGTGGCGATCTTTTCGCCCGGGCGCACCACGAACACGTCGCCCACCGCGAGCTGGTCGACGGGCAGCCGGGTCTCCGACCCGTCCCGCAGCACGGCGACGTCCTTGGCCCCGAGCTCGACCAGGGCCCGCAGCGCCGCTCCCGCGCGCCGCTTGGCGCGCTTCTCGAAGTAGCGGCCGGCGAGGACGAACATGGTGACGCCCGCGGCCACTTCGAGGTAGACGTGTCCCGTCCCGAGGAGCAAGGCGAACACGGAGCCCACGAATGCCGAGAGCGTCCCGATGGAAACGAGTGTGTCCATCGTGGCGGCGCCGTGCTTGAGGCTGGCCCACGCGCCCGCGTGAAACGGGCGGCCCGCCCACGCGACCGCCGGGGCGGCCAGGGCCAGCGACACCCATTGCCAGCCGCGGAACTGGAGCGCGGGCAGCATCGCCAGCGCGATCACCGGGACTGCGAGCACGATCGCGACGACCAGGCGGGTGCGCAGCGCCGCCAGCTCGCCGTCGCCCGCACGGGCGGGCGTTTCGGGCCCGGGTTCTGGTCGCGGGAGCGCAGCGGTGAAGCCGGCCTTCTCGACCTCCGCGATCAGCTCCCGCGCGTCATATCCGAGGGGGAGAGTGACGGCGGCCTTTTCGGTCGCGTAGTTGACCTGGGCGCTGACGCCGTCCAGCCTGTTCAACTTCTTCTCGATGCGCGCCGCGCAGGAGGCGCAGCTCATCCCCCCGATTTCCAGCTCGACGTTGTTGACCGTGTTAGCTTCTGCCGTCACGCGACCAGGACCGCCTGATAGCCGGCCTCGTCGACCGCTTGCAGCACCGCGCCCGCGTCGACGGGAAGGGAGCTCCGCACGACGAGCCTGCCCGTGCCCGCGTCGACGTCCACGCCGTTCACCCCCGGGATCCGGCCCACTTCGTCCTTCACGGCGGCCTCGCAGTGCCCGCAGGTCATCCCGCTCACCTGATACTCGCGCGTGGTCACGACGCTCCTTTCCGGACGCCCCTGCGGTATAGGCATCACCGATACACGGTATGAGGCAAAACGATTGTGCCTGGTCGGCGGCATAGGGGCGGGCCCGGAGTGGGGCTCGGAATGCGATCAGACGTAGCCCACGCCGATGTCGACAGACACCTGACTGGCGGTGACCAGCCTGGACTGGTCGGAGACGAGCCACGCCACCGCGTCGGAGATGTCTTCGGGCTGGGCGATGCCGTCGGGCAGCAACGGTTTGTGCAGGCCTCGTAGGTGCGGGTAGCTGTCGGCGGCCGATCGAAGGGCGTCACGCATCCGGCCGGTACCCATCGGGGTGGCGACGGCTCCCGGGTTCAAACTGTTGACCCGGATGTTGTAGCGGCCGAGTTCGGCGGCGAAGGCGCGCGTCATCCCGACGACGGCATGCTTGCTCGCGGTGTAGTGGACCATGAACGACTGCATGTTGATGCCGGCCGCGGATCCGATGAGGATGATCGAGCCGCCACGACCGCCGTCGATGATGTGGCGAGCGCCGGCCATCACGGTGTTCCAGGTGCCGATCACGTTGGTGTCGATGGTGTCGCGAAACGCTTGCGCGGTGATTTGGTCCCAGGGCGCGGGACTGCAGATCCCCGCGTTGGCGACGATGATGTCCAGGCGGCCCAGCTCCTCGACGGCCGCGTCGACGGCGGCCGTCAGCGCGTCGAGGTCACGGATGTCGACCGCCGAAGTGATGACCCTTCGGCCGTTGGCGCTCACGAGTCGCGCCGTCTCGGCCAGGTCGTCGGGCGTCGCTGAGTCGTAGGGGACGCTGGGCGGCAACGGCCCGGCGATATCGACCGCGATGATGTCGGCGCCTTCGGCACTGAGCCGCACCGCATGCGCCCGCCCTTGTCCCCGCGCGGCGCCGGTAATCAACGCCACCCTTCCCGGAATCGACTGGCTCACCGAACGCCTCCCCGCTGAACGTCGTTGTTCGAACAACAGTGTTGTAAAGGTTCAATCCGGCGAAGCGTAGCGTCGAGTCCGCGCTGCCGGATACCCGGAAGGAGACCGTCATGACCGTCAACCTTGTCGACGCGGGTCCCCGACAGGTGAGCCGCTCGGTCGAAGTGGACGCCCCGGCCGCAGAGCTGTATGCGATGGCCATCGATCCGCGGCGGCACCACGAACTGGACGGGTCGGGCACGGTGGGCGACAACATCAGTGTTCCCGCGGAAATGGCTGTGGGATCGAAGTTTTCGACCAAGATGAAGATGTATGGCGTGCCGTACCGCATCACCAGCAGGGTGACGGCCCTCAAACCGAACGAGCTGATCGAATGGCGCCACCCCGTAGGACACTGCTGGCGCTGGGAATTCGAGTCGCTGTCACCGACGAGGACGCGGGTCACCGAGACGTTCGACTACCGCGAAGCCGGCGCGATCAAGAACGCGCTGAAGTACTACGAGCGGATGGGTTTCCGCAAAGCGAACGCGGCAGGCATCGAGGCGACGCTGGCCAAACTGCGCGATCGCTACGCGACGTCATGACGGATCGGGCGCGTCCCACGGGATCACGCCGGACACCCAATGGCTCAACTGGTCAACCTCATCGTTGCGGTGCAGGTGGCGCGGCGGTGTTGCGAAGGTGGAGTAAGGCCGGCACCGGATGACGACGCGGTTCTCCCGGTCGCACATCTCCTGCACGGACGGGCGTGCCTCCTCGCCGAGCGGTTGACCGGACATTCGCCACGCGACCGCCATCATGACGTCCACGGCAAGGTCACGGTCGTCGTCAAGCGTCGCGTCCGTGTACACCTGTAGGTAGCCAAACGGCCACCGTTCGTCCAGGACGCACAGACTGATCTTGCCGTCGCGTTCGATGACTCGGGCCTTGCCGCGGCCGGCCATGGTGGACACCAGCAGTTCGTCGGTGTCGGTGGGGATGTAGTAGACGATCGACATCGCGGGGCCGTCATTCCGGCGGCGGTAACCGTATACACAGGTCCGATGCGTACGGACGAATTCGCGACGCTCGGAGGGAAGCATGTCGCGGTCGGTGGGAGCTACGTACGGCGTCGATGCCAAGGGAAGCAGCATGGCGGACGTCCTTGTCTGTCGTGGGAGGTTGACCCCGGTCCAATTAATGGATACAGTGTGTCCATAAATTGTCGCGCTGTCAAACCATAGAGCCACCTAGGGATTTCGGAGATGCGCGCAGTGCCGAACGAGCAGCCATCGGGACGCGCCCGCGGGCGCCCGCCCGTGCCGCTGGACCGGATCCTCGCCGCGGCCATCGAGCTCGTCGACGAGCACGGGGCCGATGCGCTGTCAATGCGTTCCCTGGCGCAGCGCCTGGGGTCGGGTACCGCCACCCTGTACCGTCACTTCGCCGACCGGTCGGAGCTGGTGGGAATGGTGGTCGATCGCATGCTCGGTGAGATCGAGTTCGATCCCAAAACCGCCGCGACACTCCCCTGGCAGCGGACCTGTATATCGTTCGCACAGAACATGTTCGACACGCTGGCCCGACATGGCAATGTTGCATCGCTACTCATCGGGCACGTGCCGATGGGGCCCAATGCGCTTGCTCAGCGCGAGCTCATCCTGTCGGTTCTTCTAGCCAACGGATTTTCCCCAGTCGTTGCCGCTCACGCCTACGCGACACTGGCGCGTTATGTCCTCGGCTTCGCGATTCAACTCTCCGGATCGACGACTGCCCGGCATGACGAACTGACGGCCGCGTTCCATCAGCTTGATCCGTCCCGCTATCCCGCGACGGTCACAGTCGCCGCTGATTTACCCGTTCCGCTAGAGGAGGAATTCGCGTACGGACTGCGACTCATCGTCGCCGGACTCGAGGAACTGGGTCATTGAACCCAATCGGGAGCGAATCGTTACTCATGCTGAGGAACGCGCCGCTCCGAAGGAAGGACCCTCTCCGCATGATCGACCGCACCCTGTCCCCCACCATCACACCGCCCCGCGTGGCCGAATTGCTTACCCGCACCGGACAGCTGGTCAGCCGTTACGGACTGGTCCTCGTGCTGGCCTGGATCGGATTCGGCAAGTACGTGAAGATGGAATCCCGGGTGCTCATCGAGCACAACCCTCTGATGAGCTGGATTTATCACGTGGCCTCCGTCACCACGGTGGCACGCGGACTGGGAACGATGGAAATCGTTGCGGCGCTTCTCATTGCGCTTCGACCGGTATGGCCGCGCGCGTCGGCCGCGGGCAGCGCCCTTGCCGTGGTGCTCTTCATGGGAACGCTGAGCTTCTTGTTCACCACGCCCGGGGTGGTCTCGACCCACGCCGCCGGCATTCCGGTGTTGTCCGCGCTGCCGGGCCAATTCCTGCTCAAGGACCTGGTTTTGATCGGCGTTGCGCTGTGGAC
>NZ_LZKK01000028.1 GCF_001672815.1 Mycobacterium sp. E796
GGTCGACGCGCTGGGCGGTGGGGTCAGGGTGGTCACCGTCTCGGGCGGCAAGGGTGTCTGGGAGGGGGTCGCCGACGGGCTGGGCTGGGCCACCGGAGTCCGGGGCACGGGCGGCGCGGAGGTCAGCGTCCGGGGCGGCGGCGCCCCGACGGTCGCCTTCGTCGACGCGCTGTCGCCGCTGTTGATGATGACGGCGGTCGCGACGGCGCCGAGGGCCACCACCGCGCCCAGGATCGCGGCGGCGGGGCGCCAGCGGGTGTCGGCCGGCCAGGCGAGGTCGCCGTAGCCGCCCAGGTCCTCGGTGTCGGCTCCGTCGTAGTCGTCGTCGGGGTAGTCCTGAACGTAGCCAGGGTCCGGGCCGAGACGATCGGTGAGCATGTTTCTGATGGTGCCGATGTTACCGATGTGACTATAGGCGACCGGGCGACGGACGCCATGTTGGCCGAGCTGGGAGCGAATCGTTATCTTCGGTCGGGCCGCGGTTCGCTTACCGCGAACCGGGGGGCCGGGGGGACATGCGGTGACGGCGCGTCCACTAGCCTGCTGCTGACACGTCTGACGACTTCAACGCCATTGATACGAACGGAAGGGGCCACCGTGGAGGTCAAGATCGGTATCACGGACAGTCCGCGGGAGCTGGTCCTGTCCAGTACGCAGACGCAAGCCGAAGTCGAAGAGCTCGTCGCGGGCGCGCTGCGCGACAGCTCGGGCCTGCTCAGCCTGAACGACGAGCGGGGTCGACGCTTCCTGATTCAGAGCTCCAAGATCGCCTACGTCGAAATCGGTGTCGCAGACGCCCGCCGGGTCGGGTTCGGGATCGGGGCCGAGACGGCCGGCAAGCACGCGGGAAAGGGCGCTAAGGGCGAGTGAGCGGCACGTGTGACAGTCCGCCCCAGGCGAACTGCACGGTGCCGTCGACGGCGTCGGCCTTGGAGATCGGGCGGTCGGAGTCCAGCCAGTACCGGGCGCAGTCGACGCTGATGCCGACCAGCCCCACCGCGATCATCCGGGCGCGGTGCGGGTCGAGGCCCGAATCGGCGCTGATCAGATCGAACACGGCGTCGGTGCAGGATTCGGTGGCGACCCGCACCTGCGCGGCGACCTCGGGCTCGGTGACGTAGTCGTTCTCGAAGATCAGCCGGTAGCCCTGGCTGTCGTGCTCGATGAAGTCGAAGAACGCCTGCACGGCCGCGTGCAACCGCCGCCGGTTGTCGGTGGTGGTGCTCAAGGCCTGCTGCACACCGGAGACCAGGTTGTCGACGTGCCGGTGCAGCACCGCCAGGTACAGCTCAAGTTTGCTCGAAAAGTGTTGGTACAGAACCGGTTTGCTGACACCGGCCCGATCCGCGATTTCGTCCATGCCGGCCGCGTGATAGCCGCGGTTGACGAAGACGTCGCTGGCGACGATCAGCAGTTGGCCCCGCCGCTCGTCGCGTGGCAAGCGGTTGCCCCGCCGGTTGGCGGCCACGACGCCATCTCCCGGCCGACTACGGTCGGCCGGTTTGACGGCGCGTCGTGCCGCCGGCTTGGCGAGATCGCTCATCGAGTCCTCATCTGGTCGTCGCCGCCGCCGCTCGCGGCCTCGTCGCACAGACATTACTACCCGCGGTCGGTTCGCGATCGTCATCGCCGCCGTCGCCGCTGGCAGACACGGTGTCGCGCGCCGCATTCGGGCGCGCCAGGGGCGGTCACCGCGGCAGCTGTGCAATCCTGGGGCAATGACGTCCCAGCGGCCCGTGCGCGGCACCGGTCGGGTACCCATGGTGCGCGACGAGTGGCGAGAACCACTTCGCGCGCTTCGTGACCCGATCGGTCCTGGGGTCGGACGGACCCGCGCCGACCGCGAGCGGCCGCGCCAATGGCGTAAGCAAACGTGGCTGGGACGGTTCGTCTCCACCTACGGCTGGCGGGCGTACGCGTTGCCCATTTTGACGGTGCTCACCGGGTTGGTGATCTATCAGACCGTCACCGGGACGAGCGCGCCGAAACCGACGGCCGCGCAATCCATCCAGGGCACACCGGACATCGGCGCGGTGGGCACGTCGATCATCGACGCGCCACCCCGCGGGCTCGCCGCCTTCGACGCCAACCTGCCCGCCGGGACGCTGCCGGACGGCGGGCCGTTCACCGAGGCGGGCGACAAGACCTGGCATGTCGTGCCCGGCACGGTGCCCCAGGTGGGTCAGGGCACCGCCAAGGTGTTCAAGTACACCGTGGAGGTCGAAAACGGCATCGATCCAACGATGTTCGGCGGCGACGAGGCCTTCGCCGAGATGGTCGACCAGACGCTCGGCAATCCCAAGGGCTGGACGCACAACCCGCAGTTCGCCTTCGTCCGGATCGATAACGGCAAGCCCGACTTCCGGATCTCGCTGGTGTCCCCTGTCACAGTGCGCGGCGGGTGCGGCTACGAATTCCGGTTGGAGACCTCCTGCTACAACCCGGTTTACGGGCCCGACCGGCAGGCGCGGGTCTTCATCAACGAGGCCCGCTGGGTGCGCGGAGCCGTGCCGTTCGAGGGCGACGTCGGCTCCTATCGGCAGTACGTGATCAACCACGAGGTCGGCCACGCCATCGGATACGTGCGTCACGAGCCCTGCGAGCAGCAGGGCGGCCTGGCGCCGGTGATGATGCAGCAGACGTTCTCCACGTCGAACGACGACGCCGCCAAGTTCGACCCCGATTTCGTCAAGGCCGACGGGAAGACCTGCCGGTTCAACCCCTGGCCGTATCCGATCGCCTAGCGCGCTTGGCGCCCAGCCGGGAAGCGACCGCGGCTGTTTGCCGTTGATCGCGGCAACTGTTGTGATGGATAGAGCTGACGAAAGCTACCGAGGAGTCTGTTCGGTGTCGACATCCGAGACGTCACTGCCGCCGCTGGTCGAGCCCGCAGCCCAGCTGAGCCGCGACGAGGTGGCCCGCTACAGCCGCCACCTGATCATTCCCGACCTGGGCGTCGACGGCCAGAAGCGGCTCAAGAACGCGCGGGTGCTGGTGATCGGCGCCGGCGGGCTCGGCGCCCCCGCCTTGCTCTACCTGGCCGCGGCGGGCGTGGGCACCATCGGCATCGTCGACTTCGACGTCGTCGATGAGTCCAACCTGCAGCGCCAGATCATCCACGGCGTCGCCGACGTCGGGCGGTCCAAGGCCCAGTCGGCGCGCGACTCGATCGCGGCCATCAACCCGTTGGTCGACGTGCGCTTGCACGAGTTCCGGCTGGAGCCGCACAACGCGGTCGACCTGTTCCGCCAGTACGACCTGATCGTGGACGGCACCGACAACTTCGCCACCCGGTATCTGGTCAACGACGCGGCGGTGCTGGCCGGCAAGCCCTGCGTGTGGGGGTCGATCTATCGCTTCGAGGGCCAGGTGTCGGTGTTCTGGGAGGACGCCCCCGATGGACGGGGTTTGAATTACCGCGACCTCTACCCCGAGCCCCCGCCGCCCGGGCTGGTCCCGTCCTGCGCCGAGGGCGGGGTGCTGGGCATCATCTGCGCGTCGATCGCGTCGGTGATGGGCACCGAGGCGATCAAGCTGATCACCGGGATCGGCGAGCCGCTGCTGGGCCGGCTGATGATCTACGACGCGCTTCAGATGAGCTACCGCACGATCCGCATCCGCAAGGACCCGTCCACACCCAGGATCACCGGGCTGATCGACTACGAGGATTTCTGCGGCGCGGTTTCCGAGGAGGGCGCCGCCGCGGCCGCCGATTCCACCATCACCCCGCGGGAGCTGCGGGAGTTGCTGGACTCCGGCAAGAAGCTGGCCCTGATCGACGTCCGCGAGCCGGTGGAGTGGGACATCAACCACATCGACGGCGCCCAGCTGATCCCGAAGTCGCTGTTCAGCTCCGGTGAGGGCCTGGCGCGACTGCCCCACGACCGCAAGGCGGTGCTGTACTGCAAGACCGGCGTGCGCTCCGCCGAGGCGCTGGCCGCGGTGAAGAAAGCCGGGTTCTCGGATGCGGTGCATTTGCAGGGAGGCATCGTGGCGTGGGCCGAACAGATGCAGCCCGACATGGTGATGTACTGACCCGATACCGCCGATCGGCTCCATTACGCTACCGGTGTGACAGTCGAGCCACCGCCGGAGCATGTGCTGGCGGCGTTTGGTTTGACCGGCGTCAAGCCCATCCCGCTGGGGGCAAGCTGGGAAGGCGGCTGGCGGTGTGGCGAGGTCGTGCTGTCGATCGTCGCCGACCACGCCCGCGCGGCCTGGTCGGCGCGGGTCCGCGAGACGTTGTTCGTCGACGGCGTCCGGCTGGCCCGGCCGGTTCGTTCCACCGACGGGCGCTACGTGGTGTCCGGGTGGCGGGCCGACACCTTCGTCGCGGGCACGCCCGAGCCGCGGCATGACGAGGTCGTCTCGGCGGCGGTGCGCCTGCACGAGGCGACCGGCAAGCTGGAACGCCCCCGCTTCCTGACCCAGGGCCCGACCGCGCCGTGGGGCGACGTCGACGTCTTCATCGCCGCCGACCGGGCCGCGTGGGAAGAACGGCCGCTGGCGTCGGTGCCGCCAGGCGCGCGCACGGCGCCGCCGTCGTCGGACGCCGAGAAGTCGGTCGAGCTGATCAACCAGCTCGCCACGCTGCGCAAGCCGACCAAGAGCCCCAACCAGCTCGTGCATGGAGACCTTTACGGCACAGTGCTTTTCATCGGAACCGCGGCGCCGGGCATCACCGACATCACCCCCTACTGGCGGCCCGCGTCGTGGGCGGCGGGCGTCGTCGTCGTCGACGCGCTGTCCTGGGGTGAGGCCGACGACGGGCTCATCGAACGCTGGAACGCGTTGCCCGAGTGGCCGCAGATGTTGTTGCGGGCCTTGATGTTTCGCTTGGCTGTACATGCGCTGCACCCGCGGTCGACGGCCGAGGCGTTCCCTGGGCTGGCTCGCACGGCGGCCCTGGTCCGCCTAGTGCTCTAGCCTTAGTCACACACCTGAGTGAACCCACGGCTTCGAGTGTGTGTGGGGGGCGGTAGATCCGCGAAATCTACACCGTGGACTCACACGCAAAGCCGTGAGTGCACACTGGACGGCCCAGTCGCCGCTAACTCCCTTGCGGGAACTCGTAGCGGACCTCGTCCAGCGCGATCCTGCCGTCGACGGCCAGCACGCCCTCGGCGCGCAGCAGCTCCAGCTGCCGGGTGGTCAGATGTCGCGCGGGACGGCCGGACGCGGTGATCACCCGGTGCCAGGGCAGGTCCGAGGAGTCGGTCCGCATCACCCATCCGACGATGCGCGGGCTGGAAAGCCCTGCGACAGAGGCGATGTCGCCGTAGGTGGCGACCCGGCCCGAGGGGATCGCCGCGACCAGCGCGCGCACCCGCTCGACCTGCTCGTCGGTCACCGGCGCCACGGTCAGTGGGCTTCCAGCAGCTCGCGGATCAACGCCGCGACCTCGGTGGGCCGGGAGTGAGACACCATGTGATCGCAGTCGAAATCCAGCAGCCGGAAATCGGATCCCAGCCGCCCGTGCAGTCCCGCGATCAACTCGTCGCCGACGTACGGCGGCGACGTCTGCTTGGCCCGCACGAGCGTCGTCACCGTCCCGGCCCGCGGCAGCGCGGCATCCCGGGCCAGCTCGCTCCAGTACGACATCATGGCCGGCATGCTGACGCGCCAGCCGTAACGCCCGTTGGGCAGCTCGATCAGGTGCTCGTCGATCTCGGTGTCGAGCCAGGCGGGGTCCACGTCCGACCAGGAACCGACGGACTTCTCCATGCGGGCCTCCCTGGCGCCGCGGTAGTCGGGGGAGGAGAACATCGCCTCGGCGATGTCGCGCATCCAGCCACCGTCCAGCCCGACCGCCGGGTCGAGCAGCAGCAGCGCCGCCACCCGGTCCGGGTGAGCCGCGGCCAATCGGAGCGCCAGCGCCCCGCCGAACGAGTGCCCGACCACCAGCACCGGCGCGTCGGCTGCGTCGTCGAGCAGCGCCGCCAGCGCCGAGACGTTGGCGTCGATGGTCCACGGCGCCGCCCAGGATGACCGACCGTGGCCGAGCAAATCCGGTGCGGCGATCGCAATTTCGGGCAGGTAGCCGGCCAGATGTTGCCAGCGCCCGCCATAACCGGTCAGCCCGTGCAGGGCAAGCATCCGTACCGGACCGCGCGGGCCGTAGCGGTGCACATGCAGGTCGGCGGTCACCCGGCGGAGTCGTCCCAGTCGTCGTCGACCGGAACGATATACGCCTGCTCGATGACGTCCGCTTCGTTGGCCTCGCGATCTGCGGCGGCGTCCAGGTAGGCCGTGTCCAGGCCGGCCTCCTCCTCCGGGTCGAGGGCCAGGCGCTGTTCGACCGCGTCCGCCTCGGGCACCACGTCATCGGGACCGTTGCTCATCCATCCCCTCCTCGCGTTTCGGCTTCTCGGGTCCAGTATCCCGGAAGCTGTCAGACCCTCGTGATTGCATGCAGCCATGTCATACACCTGGGACGACGAGGCCCGCGCCGTGCTGGCGCCCGGCCTGCGCGGACGGGTGCGTGTCCTGGGCGGCCCCGGCACCGGCAAGAGCACCCTGTTGGTCGACGCCGCGATCGCGCAGATCGGCGCGGGTGTCGATCCGGAATCGGTTCTGCTGCTTACCGGTTCCGGGCGGATGGGGCCGCGGGCGCGCAGCGCATTGACGACGGCGCTGCTGCGATCGCGTAATGCCGCGGGCCGTGCCGCGGTACGCGAGCCGCTGGTCCGGACCGTGCACAGCTACGCGTACGCGGTGTTGCGCCGGGCCGCCGAGCGCGCCGGTGATCCGCCCCCGCGGCTGCTCACCAGCGCCGAACAGGACGCCATCATCCGCGAACTGCTGGCCGGCGACCTCGAAGACGGGCCCCGCGCGGCGAGCGCGTGGCCGCCCCATCTGCGGCCCGCGCTGGCCACCGCCGGCTTCGCCACCGAGCTGCGAAACCTGTTGGCGCGGTGCGCCGAACGGGGCGTCGACCCGCAGGAATTGGAGCGGCTGGGCCGTCTCTGCGGGCGTGGCGAATGGACCGCCGCCGGCCAATTCGCGCGGCAGTACGAGCAGGTCATGCTGCTGCGCGCCGCGGTTGGGACGGCCGCGCCGCAGGCGACCTCGCCGGCGCTCGGCGCCGCCGAGTTGGTCGGGGCCGCGCTGGAGGCCTTCGCCGTCGACCCGGAACTGCTGGCCGCCGAGCGCGCCCGGGTGCGCGTCCTGCTGATCGATGACGCCCAGCAGCTCGACCCGCAGGCCGCCCGCCTGGTTCGGGTGCTGGCCGCGGGCACCGAGGTGACGCTGGTCGCCGGTGATCCCAACCAGGCGGTGTTCGGCTTCCGGGGCGGCGAGGCGTCGGGGCTGTTGACCGACGACTCGCCGCCGGTGACGCTCACGGCGTCCCATCGTTGCGCGCCCGCCGTCGCACGCGCCGTCAGCGGCATCGCGCGCCGGTTGCCCGGCGGCGGCGCGGGCAGGTGCATCGAGGGCATCGGGCCCGAGGATGGGTCCGTCACCGCCCGCCTGGCGGCGTCGGCGCATGCGGAGGCGGCCTTGATTGCCGACGCGTTGCGGCGTGCCCATCTGATCGACGGGATTCCGTGGTCGCAGATGGCCGTCATCGTGCGGTCGGTGCCACGCGCCGGGGCGCGGTTGCCGCGCGCCCTGGCCGCTGCCGGCGTCCCGGTGGCCGCGCCCGCGTCGAGCGGACCGCTGTCCGACGAGCCGGCGGCGCGCACGCTGCTCACGGTGCTGGCGGCCACCGCGGACGGGCTCGACGGCGACCAGGCGCTGGCGTTGCTGACCGGACCCATCGGCCGCATCGACCCGGTGTCGCTGCGGCAACTGGGCCGAACCCTGCGGCGCGCCAACGCCGATCACGCGCCCGACGACCTCGGCGACCTTCTCGTCGCGGCCCTGCAGGCCGACGCGCGCTTGCCCGGGCCGCACGCCCGCGCGCTGGGTCGGGTGCGTGCCGTCCTGCACGCGGCCGCGCGCTGCCACGGCGAGGGCCAAGACCCGCGCTACACGCTCTGGGCCGCGTGGCATCGGTCCGGCCTGCAGCGCCGCTGGCTGTCGGCCAGCGAGCGTGGCGGCCCTGCCGGCGCCCAGGCCACCAGGGACCTCGAGGCCGTGACCGCTCTGTTCGACGTCACCGACCAGTACGTGTCCCGCACGCCCGGCGCGTCGCTGCGCGGGCTCGTCGAGCACGTCGCCGCGCTGCAGCTGCCCGGCGCCAACCCCGAGCCGGTGTCGCAGGCGGAGCAGGTCCGGGTGCTCAGCGCCCACGCCGCGCTGGGACACGAATGGGATTTCGTGATCATCGCCGGGCTGCAGGAAGGCTTGTGGCCCAACACCATTCCGCGCGGCGGCGTGCTGAACACGCAGCGGCTGCTCGACGCGCTCGACGGCGTCACCGCGGACGCCTCGGTGCGCGCTCCGCTGCTTGCCGAGGAGCGCAGGCTGCTGGTGGCGGCCATGGGCCGGGCGCGCCGCCGGCTGCTGGTGACGGCGGTGGACAGCGACACGGACGGGACGGACGGAGACGCCGCGCTGCCCTCGGCGTTCTTCTCCGAAATCGAGCAGTGGTCTGATGGCGATCCCGTTGCGGCGCAACCGGTCTCGGCGCCCCGAGTGTTGTCCGCGGCGGCGCTGGTCGGCCGGCTGCGTGGTGTCGTGTGCGCGCCCGACGGAGCCGTGGACCACGCCGTGCGCCGGTGCGCGGCAACGCAATTGGCTCGGCTGGCCAACGCCGGCGTGCCCGGCGCCGACCCGGCCGGCTGGCACGGCCTGATCCCGGTCAGCACCACCGAACCGCTACGGGCCGCCGCCGACCCGGTGACGCTGACGCCGTCGACCCTGCAGACGCTCAACGACTGCCCGCTGCGTTGGCTGGCCGAGCGGCACGGCGGAACCGACGCGCGGGACCTGCGCTCCACCATCGGCTCGGTGCTGCACGCGCTGATCGCCGAACCGGCCAAAACCGAATCGGAGCTGCTCGCCGAGCTGGACCGCGCGTGGAAACACCTGCCGTTCGACGCGCAGTGGCATTCGGCCAACGAGCTGGCCCGCCACCGCGCCATGGTCGAGGCGTTCGTCGCGTGGCGGGCGCAGACCCGCGGCGAGCTGACCGAGGTCGGCGTCGAGGTGGCCGTCGACGGGACCCTGACGCAGCCACGCGCTGACGGCGGCGACATCCGGCTGCGCGGGCGGGTCGACCGGCTGGAACGTGATGCGGCCGGCCGGCTGGTGATCGTCGACATCAAGACCGGCAAGACGCCCGTCAGCAAGGATGACGCCCAACAACACGCGCAGCTGGCGATGTATCAGCTGGCGGTGGCCGAGGGCATGATCGACACGGGCGAAGAGCCGGGCGGCGCGCGGCTGGTCTACGTCGGCAAGACGGGGGCCGGCGGCGCCACCGTACGTGAGCAGGATCCGCTGACGGCGGCGGGCCGCGACGAATGGCGCGACCTGATCCGGCGGGCCGCCGACGCGACGGCCGGGCCGCAGTTCATCGCCCGGCGCAACGACGGCTGCACCCACTGCCCGATCCGGCGGTGCTGTCCGGCCCGCATCGACGGGGCGGCGTCGTGAGCGCCCGCTACACCCCGGTCGAATTGGCTTGTGCGCTAGGGCTTTTCCCGCCCACCGACGAGCAGGCCGCCGTCATCGCCGCGCCTCCGGGGCCGCTGGTCGTGATCGCGGGGGCCGGCGCCGGTAAGACCGAGACGATGGCGGCGCGGGTGGTGTGGCTGGTCGCCAACGGTTACGCCGCGCCGGGCCAGGTGCTCGGGTTGACGTTCACCCGCAAGGCGTCCGGCCAGCTGCTGCGCCGGGTCCGCTCCCGGCTGTCGCGGCTGGCCGGCATCGGCTTGGGCGCGACCCTCGACCCGGACGGCGCCCCGACGGTCAGCACCTACCACGCCTTCGCCGGCTCGCTGCTGCGCGACCACGGCCTGCTGCTGCCGGTCGAGCCGGACACCCGGCTGCTCGGCGAGACCGAGCTGTGGCAGCTCGCCTTCGACGTCGTCAGCGGGTACCGCGGGGAGCTGCGCACCGACAAGACACCGGCCGCGGTCACCTCGATGGTGCTGCGGCTGTGGGGACAGCTGGCCGAGCACCTCGTCGACACCGGGCAGCTCCGCGACACCCACGTCGAGCTGGAACGGCTGATCCACGCGCTGCCGGCCGGCCCCTATCAGCGCGACCGCGGGCCCAGCCAGTGGCTGCTGCGGCTGCTGGCCACCCAGACCGAGCGCGCCGAGCTGGTGCCGCTGCTCGACGCGCTGAACCAGCGAATGCACGCCGCGAAGGCAATGGACTTCGGCATGCAGATGGCGTCGGCCGCGCGCCTGGCGGTGGCCTCCCCGCAGGTGGGTGAGGAGCTGCGGAACCGGTACCGGGTGGTGCTGCTGGACGAGTACCAGGACACCGGGCACGCCCAGCGAATCGCGCTGTCGGCGCTGTTCGGCGGCGGGGTCGACGACGGGCTCGCGCTGACCGCCGTCGGTGACCCGATCCAGTCGATCTACGGCTGGCGCGGCGCCTCGGCGACCAACCTGCCCCGGTTTTGCACCGACTTCCCCCGCTCCGACGGCACCCCGGCGCCGGTCCTGGAGCTGCGGACCAGCTGGCGCAACCCGCCGCGCGCCCTGCGGGTGGCCAACGCCGTCTCGGCCGAGGCGCGGCGCCGGTCGGTCGCCGTGCGCGCCTTGCGCCCCCGCCCGGACGCCCCGCCGGGCACGGTCCGCTGCGCGTTGCTGCCCGACGTGGTGGCCGAACGCGACTGGATCGCCGACCAGATCGACCAGCGGCACCGGCAGGCCGAGGACGAAGGCGCCGGCCCGCCGACGGCCGCGGTCCTGGTGCGCCGCAACGCCGACGCGGCGCCCATCGCCGACGCGCTTCGCGCGCGCGGAATTCCGGTCGAGGTGGTGGGTTTGGCCGGCCTGTTGTCCATCCCCGAGGTCGCCGACGTGGTGGCGATGCTGCGGCTGGTGGCCGACCCGACGGCCGGCGCGGCGGCGATGCGGGTGCTGACGGGCCCGCGCTGGCGCCTCGGCGGACGCGACATCGCCGCGCTGTGGCAGCGCGCGCTGACCCTTGCCGGGGAACGTTCGGACCCGGCGTCGCCCGAGTCGATCGCGATGGCGGCCGGGCCCGACCTCGACACGGCATGCCTGGCCGACGCGATCAGCGATCCCGGCCCGGCCGGCGCGTACTCGGCCACGGGGTACCGGCGCATCACCGCGCTGGCCGCCGAACTGCGCGCGCTGCGCGGCCACCTCGGTCATTCGCTGCCCGACCTCGTCGCCGAGGTGCGCCGCGCGCTGGGTGTCGACTGCGAAGTCCGCGCCGGCGCGGCGGTCTCGGCCGGCTGGACCGGCGCCGAACACCTCGACGCGTTCGCCGACGTCGTCGCCGGCTACGCCGAGCGGACACGGGTGGCGACCGACCAGTCGGTGACGGCATCGGTCGCCGGCCTGCTGGCCTACCTCGACGTCGCCGAGACCGTGGAGAACGGTCTGCCGCCCGCCCCGTCGGCGGTCGCGCGCGACCGCGTCCAGATCCTCACGGTGCACTCGGCGAAGGGTCTGGAGTGGCAGGTCGTCGCGGTCGCGCACCTGTCGGGCGGCATCTTCCCGTCGACCGCGTCGCGCAGCAGCTGGCTCACCGACGCCGCCGAGCTGCCGCCGCTGCTGCGCGGCGACCGCGCCTCGGCGGGGTCGCTGGGCGTCCCGGTGCTGGACACGTCGGCCGTCACCAATCGAAAGCAGCTGTCGGACAAGATCTTCGAGCATCGCCGCCAACTCGAGCAGCGGCGCGTCGACGAGGAACGCCGGCTGCTGTACGTGGCGATCACCCGGGCGGAGGACACGCTGCTGGTGTCCGGCCATCAGTGGGGATCCACCGGGGTCAAACCGCGCGGCCCGTCGGAGTTCCTGTGCGAGCTCAAGGACATCATCGACCGCTCGGCCGCCGACGGCGATCCGTGCGGGGTGGTGGAACACTGGGCACCCGATCCCGCTGATGGTGAACGAAATCCCATGCGCGACAACGTGGTCGAGGCGATTTGGCCGGCCGACCCGTTGGCCGCGCGGCGCGCCGCCGTCGAAGCCGGGGCCGCTCTGGTGACCGGGGCCATGGCGGGCGATCCGGACGAGACCGGCGCCGACGTCGACGGGTGGGCGGCCGACGTCGACGCGTTGTTGGCCGAGCGGGAGCGGGCGGCCGGCCCGGCCACGCACGCCCTGCCCAGCCAGGTCTCGGTCAGCGGCCTGGTGGACCTGGCGCGTGACCCGGTTTCCGCGGCGCAGCGGTTGGTGCACCGGCTGCCCACCCGCCCGGACCCGCATGCCTTGCTGGGCAACGCCTTTCACGCATGGGTCCAGCGGTTCTACGGGGCCGACTCGCTGTTCGACCTCGGCGACCTGCCGGGCGCGGCGGACTCCGAAGTGGGCGACACCCGGGAATTGGCCGCGTTGCAGGAGGCGTTCGCCAAATCGGCGTGGGCGGCCCGCACGCCGGTGGCCGTCGAGGTGCCGTTCGAGATGCCGATCGGCGAGACCGTCGTGCGCGGCCGCATCGACGCCGTGTTCGCCGACCCCGACGGCGGGGCCACCGTCGTCGACTGGAAGACCGGCGAGCCCCCGCGCGGGCCCGAAGCCATGCGCCAGGCCTCGGTCCAGCTCGCCGTCTACCGGTTGGCCTGGTCCGCGTTGTCGCAACTCCCGGAGTCCTCGGTGCGCACCGCGTTCTACTACGTGCGCACCGGCGCCACTGTGACGCCGGAGGAACTGCCGGATCCCGACGAGTTGGCTGCGTTGCTCGGCGACCGTCCACCTGATGGGAGGCTCGCCAGCGTGGTTACATAGGACTCGTGGCCAACGGTAGGGCGCGCAAACTCAGCGGCCTGGACGAAACCCTGACCGCCCAGCCCGGTCACCAGTTGGTCGGGGTGCTGCGCATCCCCGAAGACCCCGCGAGCCCTACCCGCGTCATCACCCGCCGGGTCGCGATCGCGCTGCTGGTGTTGTTGGCCGCCACCGTTGTCGTGTACCTGGATCGCGGCGGTTACCGCGACGTGCGGGGCGGGCAACTGACGTTCCTGGACTGCCTGTACTTCTCGGCGGTGTCACTGTCGACCACCGGTTACGGCGACATCACCGCCTACTCGGAAACCGCGCGCCTGGTCAACACGGTGGTCTTCACGCCGCTGCGGATCGCGTTCCTGGCGGTGCTTGTCGGCACGACGCTCGAGGTGCTCTCGGAGCGGTCCCGGCAGGCGTGGAAGATTCAGCGTTGGAGGAGCAAGGTGCGCAACCACACGATCGTGATCGGCTACGGCACGAAGGGCAAAACGGCGGTGGGCGCGATCCTCGGCGACGAGGCCGCCCAGGGCGAGGTCGTCGTCGTCGACATGGATCGGTCCGCCCTCGAGCACGCCGCGACGGCCGGGCTGGTCACCGTCCGCGGCGACGCCACCCGCGCCGATGTGCTGCGGCTGGCCGGGGCGCAGCACGCGGCGTCGATCGTCGTCGCCACCGGCCGCGACGACACCGCCGTGCTGGTGACGCTGACGGCGCGAGAGATCGCGCCCAAGGCCAAGATCGTGGCGTCGATCCGGGAGGCCGAGAACCAGCACCTGTTGCAGCAATCGGGCGCCGACTCGGTGGTGGTCTCCTCGGAAACCGCCGGCCGGCTGCTCGGCCTTGCCACCAGCACGCCCAGCGTGGTGGAGATGATCGAGGACCTGCTGACCCCCGACGCCGGGCTGGCCATCGCCGAACGCGAGGTCGAGCAGACCGAAATCGGCGGCTCTCCAAGACATTTGCGCGACATCGTGCTCGGCGTGGTGCGCGATGGCCACCTGCTGCGCATCGGCGCCCCCGAGGTGGACGCGATCGAGGCCACCGACCGGCTGCTCTACATCCGGCACGCGGGGCACTAGGCGATCGTGGACTTCCAGCTGCAGAGCGTCCCGCTGCTGTCGCGCGTCGGCGCCGACCGCGCCGACCAGCTACGTACCGACGTCGACGCCGCGACGGCGGGTTGGGCGGATGCGGCACTGCTGCGGGTGGATTCGCGTAACCAGGTTCTGGTCGCCGACGGCCGGGTCGTGCTCGGCGCCGCGGCCTCCCTGGGCGACAAGCCGCCGCCCGACGCGGTGTTCCTGGGCCGCATCGACGGCGGCCGCCATGTCTGGGCCGTCCGCGGCGCGCTGCAGGCCCCCGAGGACCCCGACGTCCAGACCGAGGTGCTGAACCTGCGCAGCCTCGGCCCGATCTTCGACGACACCAGCAGCCAACTGGTGTCCTCGGCCATCGCGCTGCTCAATTGGCATGACAGCGCGCGATTCAGCTCGGTGGACGGCTCACCGACGCGCCCCGCTCGGGCCGGCTGGGCGCGGGTCAACCCGGTCACCGGCCACGAGGAGTACCCCCGCATCGACCCGGCAGTGATCTGCCTCGTCCACGACGGCGGCGACCGGGCGGTGCTGGCCCGCCAGGCGGTGTGGCCCGAGCGGATGTTCTCGTTGCTCGCCGGGTTCGTCGAGGCCGGCGAGTCCTTCGAGGTGTGCGTCGCCCGGGAGATCCGCGAGGAAATCGGCCTGACCGTGCGCGACGTGCGCTACCTGGGCAGCCAGCCCTGGCCCTTCCCGCGCTCGCTGATGGTCGGCTTCCATGCGGTGGGCGACCCGAGCGAGGAGTTCTCGTTCAACGACGGCGAGATCGCCGAGGCGAAGTGGTTCACCCGCGACGAGGTGCGCGCGGCGCTCGCGGTCGGCGATTGGAGCAGCGCCTCAGACTCCGAACTCCTGCTGCCCGGCTCGATCTCGATCGCCCGAGTGATCATCGAATCCTGGGCCGTGCTCGACTGAGACGGCTACCTGATGCGGTCGGCGATCGCCTGAAGGACGCCGTTGGCGACCTGCTCCGTCGGCTCGATGCCCAACACGCCCACGGACACCAACACCGAGGACTTCGCGCGATACACGTGGCTCCATCCCGCCGAAGTCAGCTTCAGGGTCGAGGCGTCCGGCCTGTCCAGGGCGAAGTCGTAGGCGCTGTCGTGCAACGACAGGCAGTCCTTCAGCGTCGATTCCAGCCGGTCGAGGGCCCCGCGTGCGGTGCCCGGGTCCCCGTATACGGCGACGGCATGGCTGACCTGATTCAGCGGGGCGATGCCGCCCGGCTCCAGGTCGTCGGTCGTGCCGCTGTAGGCGACGGCGCGGAACTGCTTCCAGCCCGAGGCGAACGTGAGATCGCTGCTGCCCACTGCCCGGCACGGGTAGGGCGCTTTCATGTCCGTCGGCGCCGGCTGGTGCCGGTCCGCGTAGTCATAGGGGGAGAGGCCCTCGAAGTTGGCGATGTGCCGCACGTCTTCCACGCTGACGATCAGCGATTCCGCGTCGGCGGACCCCGCCGCGCCCGTTCGCTGCGCGGCGTGCGTGCAGGCCGACACAGCCACGGCGCCGCAGGCGATCAGCGCAAAAGCTTTGCCGAGGAAGGGGACTCGCTCACGCGACGCCATGGTCGATATCGTAGGCGCCCCGCAGGCTTTCAGCCGACTTCGGCCAGCTTCGCCTTGATCTGGGCCGCGCTCGGATTGGTCAGCGTGGACCCGTCGGCGAACTTCACTGTCGGCACCGTCCGGTTGCCGCCGTTGACCGAGCTGACGAACTCCGCCGCCGCCGGGTCTCGCTCGATGTCGACCTCGTCGTAGGAGATGCCGTCGGAGCGCAGCACCGTCTTGAGCCGGTGGCAAAAGCCACACCAGGAGGTCGTGTACATGGTCAGCGAGGACATGATCCGCTCAACGTAGCGCGACGACGATGCATTCCGCGCAGCGGGATGCTGAGGAGTTGGGCAATCGGGCACAGCGGAGCGGGCCACGAATCCGAAGCGACCTTATTCACGCGTGGCGCTGCACCCGGTTTGTCGGCCATCGCTGACAAGATGGACGCCATGCCGATGGTCGCCGATGCACTGACCGCCGAGCTGGACGACGAGCAGCGCGAAGCGGTGCTGGCGCCCCGCGGACCGGTCTGCGTGCTCGCGGGCGCGGGAACGGGCAAGACCCGCACCATCACCCACCGCATCGCCCAGCTCGTCGCGGGCGGCCACGTCGCCGCCGGCCAGGTCCTGGCGGTCACCTTCACCCAGCGTGCGGCCGGGGAGATGCGCTCCCGGTTGCGCACGCTCGCCAACGCCGGGCACGCGGGTCCCGGGGTCGGCGCCGTGCAGGCCCTGACCTTCCACGCCGCCGCGCACCGCCAGCTGCGCTATTTCTGGCCGCGCGTCGTCGGCGACACCGGCTGGCAACTGCTGGACAGCAAGTTCGCGGTCGTCGCCCGCGCGGCCAGCCGCTGCCGGATGAACGTCAGCAGCGACGACGTCCGCGACCTGGCCGGGGAGATCGAGTGGGCCAAGGCGTCGCTGATCGGCCCCGAGGAGTACGCGCCCGCCGTGGCCGACGCCGGCCGGGACGTCCCGATGGACGCCAAGCAGATCGCCGCCGTCTACGACGCCTACGAGGCGCTGAAGGTCCGCGACGAATCGGTGACGCTGCTGGACTTCGACGACCTGCTGCTGCACACGGCGGCCGCCATCGAGAACGACGCGGCCGTCGCCGACGAGTTCCGCGGGCGCTACCGCTGCTTCGTGGTCGACGAGTACCAGGACGTCACCCCGCTGCAGCAGCGCGTGCTCGCGGCGTGGCTGGGCGACCGCGACGACCTGACCGTCGTCGGCGACGCCAACCAGACCATCTACTCGTTCACCGGGGCCACGCCCCGGTTCCTGCTCGACTTCTCGCGGCGGTTCCCGGACGCCACGGTGGTGCGCCTGGAACGCGACTACCGGTCCACCCCGCAGGTGGTGTCGCTGGCCAATCAGGTGATCGCCGCCGCGCGCGGCCGCGTCGCCGGCAGCAAGCTGCAGCTGTCCGGCCAGCGCGCCCCCGGCCCGGTGCCGTCGTTTCACGAGCACCCCGACGAAACCGCCGAGGCCGCCGCGGATCTGGTAGGTGATGCCGGCCTCGGTCAGGGCCTCCTCGTAGACCTCGGATTGCGCGTTGACCCGGTAGAGCACCGCGATCTCCGATGGCGCCGTGCCGGATTCGATCAGCCGGGCAATCGACTTGGCGACCGCGGCGGCCTCGGCGGTTTCGTCGGGGTGCTCGTGAAACGACGGCACCGGGCCGGGGGCGCGCTGGCCGGAGC
>NZ_LZKK01000029.1 GCF_001672815.1 Mycobacterium sp. E796
CCCTGGGCCCCGCAGTTGAGCACGGGCGCGAGGGCGTCGTGCAGGTCGGGCGACGCGTCGCCCAGCATCGGGCGGAAGTGAAACAGCACCACCCACACCGCGGCGACGATGCGGAGTCCCGTCAGGGCCTTGATCTCTCCCCGGATCTCTTCGCCGCGCACGTTGTTCTTTCCGCCTGGACTCTCGCTGTTTCGTATCCGTTGGGTACCGGCTGACCGGGCGATGTCAAGCCCCCCGACCGGCAACCGGCAGCCCTCGAAGCGTAACAGCGCGAGCGTGCCGATCGCGTGATGGGCCGTGGCGTGGCACGGGTTTCGGCGGGCGGCCCACGTCGGCCCGCGCAAGCCGTCCGCATTGCTTCGGCCCAGGCCAGAAGCCCCGAAAGTGGCTTCTTAGCAAAGAGTTAGGACCGGCTTTCGGTCTCCTTAGATTTAGCGGGCACCGTTAGGAGGACAGGTTAAAAGGAATGGGGCGCTCATGACGATCACCGATGTCGCGACTCGGCACGGTTACGGCACCTTCGATTGCGGCGGTGCCCAGATTCGCGCCCACTGCCGTCACCTGGCGACCGTGGTGACGGTCCGCGGCAGCATCGACCCCGCCAACGTCGACCGGGTCAGCGAATACCTTTGGCGATTCACCCTCGGGAGCAACCCCGTGGTGCTCGACCTGGGCGACGTGAGCCACTTTGCGACGGCCGGAGTCGCACTGGTGCACCGGTTCGACGAGGACTGCCGCGCCGCCGGCGTCGAGTGGACCTTGGTCGCGAGCCCCGCGATCACCGGGCTGCTGGGCGACCGGGGCGACTTTCCGATCGCCCGGTCGGTGCGCGAGGCGCTACGCAACCTCGCCGACGCCATCGTCAGCCGCCGTCAGCTCGTGCTGCCGCTCATCAAGAAGACGGCCTAGTTCTTCTCGGGGGGCCGGCTGCCGCCGCAGCCGCGCGACGCCCAGCACCGCCAGCACCCCCCCGGCCGTCACCAGCACCAGGGCCAGCAACAGCAGCTGCGGGTTGTACACCAGCGACGTGGTGAACGGCTGGCCGTCCGCGATGGGCGCGACACGGACCGTGTGGCGCGCGTGCACCCAGGCCACCCCCGCGCCCGCCAGCGCCGCGCAGGCCAGGGTCAGCAAGACCACGGCCCGGAAGCTGCCGTAGCGGGCGGTCACGACGTCGGCCCGCCTTCGAAATCGTCGTCGGCGACATCGGATCCGGCGGGTTCCACCCGCTCCTGGACCAGCGGGGTCAGCGCCGCCCGAAGGTGACGATGGCGGCGCGCCCAGGCCTGGGCGGTGCGATTGTTGGTGAGCTTGAGACCGATCCCGATCCGGCCGCGCGGCACCCCCACCAATTCGCCGAGCGCCCGCGCGGATTGCCACCTCGCCAGCTCCTTGCCGGAGGCCTGGTGATGCTCGGGCGCCGGATAGACCTTGACGATCTCCCGCACCAGGATGGTCTCGGTGCCCTGCCGCAGCGCGTCCTCGGTGAGCTCGACGGAGACGTGGATGCGCGCCGCCTTCACCTGCAGCCCCACGAACGCCGAGACCAGCACCAGAAAGATCGCCGGGACGACCAGCGACACTTTCGCGCCGCTCCAGATTTCGATCAGGACCATGGCGCCGGCCGAGGCCGGGCCCAGCGCCACCCACCACCAGCTCGCGCCGGGCTCGTAGAACAGCGGCTGCGGCTCGCCGCCGCGCGCCCCGGTCTCCGATGTCAAAGCGCGCCCCGTCTCACGAAAGCCACCCCGCCGCGTCCGCGGCCCAGTAGGTGAGCACGATATCGGCCCCGGCGCGCCGGATACTCGTCAGCGACTCCAGCGCGGCGGCGCGTTCGTCGATCCAGCCGTTGGCGGCCGCCGCGCAGATCATCGCGTATTCGCCCGATACCTGGTAAGCGGCCACCGGCACCGGTGAGATCGAGGCCGCCGCGGACACCACATCCAGGTAGCCCATCGCGGGCTTGACCATCAGGATGTCGGCGCCCTCGTCGAGGTCCAGCCGGATCTCGCGCAGCGCCTCGCGGAAGTTGCCCGACTCCTGCTGGTAGGTGCGCCGGTCGCCGGACAGGCTGCTGCTCACCGCTTCCCGGAAGGGGCCGTAGAACGCCGAGGCGAACTTCGCCGCGTAGGCCAGGATCACCACATCGGCGTAGCCCGCGGCGTCCAGGCCGTCGCGGATCGCGGCCACCTGGCCGTCCATCATCCCGCTCGGCCCGACCACGTGGGCGCCCGATTCCGCTTGTGCCACAGCCAGTTTGACGTAGCGGGCCAAGGTGGCATCATTGTCCACCCGCCCCCTGGCGTCCAGCACCCCGCAGTGCCCGTGATCGGTGAACTCGTCCAGGCAGGTGTCGGCCATCAACACCGTGGCGTCGCCGAGATCCTTGGCCAGGTCGCGCAGCGCGACGTTGAGGATGCCGTCGGGGTCGGTGCCGGCCGAGCCCGTCGGGTCCTTGTCCTGGTCGCGGGGCACGCCGAACAGCATCAGCCCGCCCACCCCCGCGGCGACCGCGTCCTCCGCGGCCGCGCGCAGCGAATCCCGGTCGTGCTGAACCACATTCGGCATCGACGCGATGGGCCGCGGTTCGTCGATCCCGTCGGCGACGAACATCGGCAGCACCAAATGCCTTGGCTCCAGGGACGTTTGCGCCACCAGGCGACGCAACGCGGGGGTCGAGCGGAGCCGGCGCGGACGCTGCCGCGGATAGGCCATTGGTTAGCGCCTGCGGCTCTTCTTGCGCGGCGGTGGCAGCGCGCCCTCGGCGCGCAACCGCGCGGCGTGTTCGGCCAGGGCGTCGACCAGGGGGCCGACGGCCGCGGTGTCGGGCTGGACGTCGACCCGCAAGCCGAACTCGGCGGCGGTCTCGGCAGTCTTGGGGCCGATGCAGGCGATGATCGTCCGGGCGTGCGGCTTGCCGGCGATGCCGACCAGGTTGCGCACCGTCGAGCTGGACGTGAAGCACACCGCGTCGAAGCCGCCCGTCTTGATCATTTCGCGGGTGGCCGCCGGCGGCGGCGCGGCGCGCACCGTCCGGTACGCCGTCACGTCCTCGATCTCCCAGCCGCGCTCGCGCAGGCCCTCGGCCAGCGTCTCGGTGGCGATGTCGGCCCGCGGCAGCAGGACACGGTTCACCGGGTCGAAAATGCTGTCGTAGGGCGGGAAGTCGTCCAGCAGGCCGAGCGAGGACTGCTCGCCGGCCGGCACCAGCTCGGGGCTGATGCCGAAGGCGCGCACCCGGTCGGCCGTCGACTCGCCGACGCAGGCGATCTTCACGCCGGAGAACGCGCGGGCGTCCAGGCCGAACTCACCGAACTTCTCCCACACCGCGCGCACCGCGTTGGTGGAGGTGAACACCACCCACTGGAAGCGGCCGTCGACCAGGCCCTTGACGGCCCGTTCCATCTGGGCGGGGCTGCGCGGCGGCTCGACGGCGATGGTCGGCACCTCGACCGGCAGCGCGCCGTAGGAGGTCAACCGCTCGCTCATCTCGCCGGCCTGGTCCTTGGTGCGGGGCACCAGCACGGTCCAGCCGTACAGCGCGCGGCTTTCCCACCAGTTCAGCTTCGCCCGGCTGGCCACCGTCTTGCCGATGGTCACCACCAGCGGCCCGGTCAGCGGGCCGGCCGGGTCGCTGCCGCCCAGGACTGCCGAATCCGTCAGGCCACTCAGGGTCGTCTCGACCGAACGCTGCTGGCAGGTGGTGCCCTGCGCGGTCACCACGCAGGGGGTGGCCTCGGCCAGCTCGTGCTCGATCAGGGCGCGCGCCGCGTCGGCCAGGTGGGACGCGGTGGCCTGCAGGATCAGCGGGCCGGGCGCCGCGGCCAGCGCATCCCAGTCGACATGGGGGTCGCGCACGTCGGCGACGGTGTGCGACGAGCCCAGCGGCAGGCCGGCGTAGGTCGGGACGGCGCTGGTGGCGGCCAGGCCGGGCACGATCTCGATGTGCAGGTGGCTGCGCGCGACGGCGTTCACCTCGGTGATGACGGCGTCGAGCGTCAGCGGGTCACCGGCCACCAGCCGCACCACGTCGACGCCGGCACGGGCCTCGGCGACCAGCGTCTTGGCCACCTCCGTCGGTTCGCCCAGCGCCGGACGCACATCGGGCCCGGCGGATATCACCGCGGGCGCCGCGTGATCGTCCGGGGACCCTTGGCTGTCGCCTTCGGTGGTCGGGACGGCCGGGCCGGCCGGCGCCGGCCCGGAGACCGGCGGCAGGTCCTTGCCGATCAGCGCGAGCACGGGTTCGGGCACGTCCGGGTCGGTGAACACCAGGGCGGCGTTGGCCAGCACCGAGGCGGCCCGCGTCGTCAACAGTCCCGGGTCACCGGGGCCGGAGCCCACGAACGTGATGTGGCCCGGTCTCGGCTTACGCCCTCGCGTCGTCATTGTCGCTCCCAAGTGACTCTCTTCAGTTTCCTTGCGCGGGGTCTTGCCGCGCCCCCCCAATCAGCTCCCGGGCGCCCAGCTCGAACAGCTCCGCGGCGACCGAAAGCCCCAGCTCTCGCGCCCGGCCGGGAGTGCCGACTCCGGACGCTCGGATCACATCCGACCCGTCCAGCGCCGCCACGCAGCCACGCAACGACAGCTCTTCGAAGACCCGGCCGTCCTCATCGATGGACTCGACCACCTCGGCGATCGCGCCCACCGGTGCGGAGCAACCCGCCTCCAGTTCGGCCAGCAGGGCTCGCTCCGCGGTGACCGCCGCGCGCGTGTCGGCGTCGTCCAGCTCCGCCAGCACCGCCGCCAACTCGTCACCGGCGCGGCATTCGACGGCGAGCGCGCCCTGAGCCGGTGCTGGCAACATCTGCACCGGCTCTAGCGTCTCGGTGACATCGTCGAGGCGGCCCAGCCGGGCGAGACCGGCCCGGGCCACGACGATCGCGTCAAGATCACCACTGCTTACCCTGTTCAACCTGGTATCTAGGTTGCCTCGTAGGGGGCGGATTTCCAAACCGAGACCCAATGCCCTAAGCTGTGCGGCCCGCCGCGGCGACGAGGTACCCACCAGCGAACCCGCCGGCAACTCCCCCAGCACCAACCCGTCCCGGGCGACGAGCGCGTCGCGGGGGTCGTTGCGCGGCGGGATCGCCGCGATGGTGAACCTCGGGTCGTCGGCGGTGGGCAAATCCTTGTGCGAATGCACCGCGGCGTCGACGCGGCCGTCGTCGATGGCCTCCCGCAGCGCGGTGGTGAACGCCCCCACGCCGAGGCTCTGGATGGGCGCCGACGACCGGTCACCCGCGGTCGCGATGGTCACCAATTCCGCGGGGTGGCCGTTGGCGATCAAGGCGTCCCTGACGACGCCGGCCTGGGTGGTGGCCAACAGGCTGCCCCGCGTGCCTATCCGGATCACGTGCGCCAATCGGCTACTCGGCGGACTGCGTCGGCACGCCGGCGTCGAAACCGCTTGATAGAGCGGGCAAGTCGGCAGTCCCGACGGCGGCTACCGAGTCAATAGCGGTCTGGTCGAGTTCGAAGAGCTCGCGCAGGGCCTCGGCGTAGCTGTCGCCGCCGGGGGCGCTGGCGAGCTGCTTGATCCGCACGGTCGGGGCGTGCAGCAGCTTGTCCACCACCCGCCGCACGGTGCGGGCCACCTCCTCGCGATGGGCGCTCTCGAGGCCGGGCAGCCGGTTGTCGAGGCGCAGCAGTTCGGCTTCGACGACGTCGGCGGCGCGCTGGCGCAGCGCCGTCACCGTCGGGGTGACCTCGGCCATCCGCTGTCCGGCCAGGTAGCTGGCGACTTCGGCCGCCACGATGTGGCGCGCGGCGTCGACGTCGGAGGCCGCTGCATGCGCCGACGGCTCGTGCTGCACGCGTTCCACGTCGACGACCCAGACACCGGGCAGCCCGGCCACCGCCGGATCGACGTCGCGCGGCATGCCCAGGTCACAGATCACCAGGGGATGGGTGGTCTCGTCCCGGCGGGCGGTGGCCAGCGCGTGGTGCACGTCGGCCAGCGACACCACGGGGCTGACCGCGCCCGTGCAGCTGACCACGACGTCGGCCTCCGCGAGCGCGTCGGCCAGCCGGTCGAGGGTCAGCGCCTCGGCGCGCACCCCGGACTCGCGGATCTTGCGGGCCAGCCGCTGCCCCCGGGAGGCCGACCGGTTGAGCACCAGAACATGGTCGATGCCGGCCCGGGTGAGGTGGGCAGATGACAGCGCGCCCATCGCCCCGGCGCCGATGACGGCGGCGGTCTTGCCCGCCAGCCCGCCGAGCCTGCGTTCGGCCATGGCGAGCGCGACCGACACCACCGAGGCGCCGGCGGCGTCGATGGCGGTTTCGGAATGCACCCGCTTGCCCACCGAGAGCGCCCGCTGGGCCAGCTCATGCAGCACCCGGCCGACGGTGCGGTTGGCCTCGGCCGCGGCGTAGGCGCGACGCACCTGGCCCAGCACCTGCTGCTCGCCGATCACCGCCGAATCCAGGCCACTGGCGACGGCAAATAGGTGTTCGACGGCGGCCTCGCTGTAGCGCACGTAGGCGTACTTGGTCAGGTCACCCATCGACATGCCGGAATGTTCCGACAGCACCTGCCCGACCACCGCCAACCCGCCGTGGAACGCGTCGACGACGGCGTACACCTCGACGCGGTTGCATGTCGAGAGCACCATCGCCTCGGTCACCAGCGGCGACTGCAACACCCGATCGACGATCTTGACCTGATCGGCCTCGTCGATGCTGAGTTGTTCCAGGACGGAGACCGGCGCACTACGGTGCGAAACCCCGAAGAGCAAGACGCTCACGGCAGCATCACCTGGCCAGCTCCCTTGCTTCCTCCAGTAACTGAACTGGTGTCCACGGTAAACGTTAATCAGCTGGGCTACCAAATGAATGGTCGCCGGACTACCCAGCCAGATCGGCCCGCAGCCGGGGCTCGTCGACCTCCCAATAGCTGTGCTCGCGCCCGTCCAGCAGGATCACCGGCAGTCGGTCGCCGAACTCCGCGCGCAACGCCGGGTTGCCCGCCGCCGCGGCGGCGTCGACGTCGGTCGTGGCCAGCTCGAAGCCGAGCTCGCCCGCCAGTTCCTCCAGCCGCGCGTGCACCCGCTCACAGATGGTGCAGCCGTCGCGGGTGAGCAGCTCCACACGTCGCGAGGTCATGGCCACCAGTGTGCCTAGTGAATTGTCGGGCCGCCCCAAATTCACTAGCGTGCCGGTATGGGCGCTGAGGGGACGCTCCACGTCGATGCCATGGTGATGCGGGAGTTTGCCGCCTCCGTTGGCGGCGCGGCCGAGCATCTGATGGCTGAGCTCGAGCAGCTCGACGATCAGGTGGGTCAGGTGTTGGGCGGCTGGCGTGGGGCGTCGGGGACCGCGTACGGGTCGGCTTGGGAGCTGTGGCATAAGGGCGCCACCGAGGTGCACGCGGGCTTGGCGATGTTGGCGCATCTGGTGGGTCAGGCCGGCGGCGTTTACGAGCAGAACGAGGCGAGGGCCGCCCAGGAGATGCGCGGGGTTTACCGTGGCTGAGGCGTTCCGCGTGGACCCCGAAGCGTTGGCCGATGCGGTCCAGCGAATGACCGAGTTTCAGCGCCGGGCCGAAGAGATGCTCGCCGAAATCGATTCGCGGGCAAAGCGTTTGCATGCAGCCTGGACCGGCGAAGGCGCGGCGGCTCACGCCGAGGCACATCAGCATTGGGCCCGCGGCGAGGCGATGATGCGTGAGGCGCTGGGTCAGCTGCGCGCGGCCGGGGCGACCGCCCATCGCAATTACACCGGCGCCATGTCAACGAATTTGGGCATGTGGCCCTGACCTGACCGCGCCCCCATCAAGCTCAGGCGCAGAAAACCGCCTCTAACATCCGCCGGATAGGGTTGATGGCGGCCGCCCCCCGGATAGCTGGCGGCCCAGCGATCTAGGAGGTTTGGCGATGACTTCCTCTGAGTCGGACGGCGCCGAGCACACCGGCCGCGCCGACCTGGATGCGCTGGTCGACAACGCGAGCGCCGAACGCGCGCTCGAGGACCTCCAGGCCGCCAGCGCAGGCGACGACGGCCGCCCGCAGCCACCGATCGACCTGACCGCGGCCGCGTTCTTCGACGTGGACAACACCCTGGTCCAGGGCTCGTCGGCCGTGCACTTCGGCCGCGGGTTGGCCGCCCGCAACTACTTCACGTACCGCGATGTGCTCGGATTCATCTACGCGCAGGCCAAGTTTCAGTGGCTGGGCAAGGAGAACAGCAACGACGTCGCCGCCGGCCGGCGCAAGGCGCTCACCTTCATCGAGGGCCGCTCCGTCGAGCAGCTGGTCGCTCTGGGCGAGGAGATCTACGACGAGATCATCGCCGACAAGATCTGGCCGGGCACCCGCGAGCTCACCCAGATGCACCTCGACGCCGGCCAGCAGGTGTGGCTGATCACCGCCACGCCGTACGAGCTCGCGGCGACCATCGCCCGGCGGCTCGGCCTGACCGGCGCCCTGGGGACCGTCGCCGAATCGGTCGACGGCGTCTTCACCGGCCGGCTGGTCGGTGAAATCCTGCACGGCCCCGGCAAGGCCCACGCCGTGCGCTCGCTGGCGATCCGCGAGGGCCTCAACCTCAAGCGCTGCACCGCGTATTCGGACAGCTACAACGACGTGCCGATGTTGTCGCTGGTGGGCACCGCGGTGGCAATCAATCCCGATGCGCGGCTGCGGGCCCTGGCCCGCGAACGGGGCTGGGAGATCCGCGACTTCCGGACCGCTCGCAAGGCGGCCCGGATCGGGGTGCCGTCGGCGCTGGCCCTGGGCGCGGCCGGCGGCGCGCTGGCGGCAGTGGCATCCCGGCGCCAATCGCGCTGATAGGCTGCGCCGCTAGACGTAATCGAGCGGAGAGCAAGCGGCATGTCAGTACTCCCCCAAGGCACCCAAGACCTCATCGGTAGCCATTACCGGGCACCGGACTACTTCGAGGTCGGACGCGAGAAGGTCCGCGAGTTCGCGGCCGCGGTGCAGGACGACCACCCGACGCACTTCAGCGAGGCGGACGCCGGGAATGCGGGTTACGACGCGCTGGTGGCTCCCCTGACCTTCCTGGCCGTTGCGGGACGCCGTGTGCAGCTGGAGATCTTCACCAAGTTCGACATCCCGATCAACATCGCGCGGGTCATGCACCGCGACCAGAAGTTTCGGTTTCACCGCCCGATCCTTGCGAACGACAGGCTGTACTTCGACACCTACTTGGACTCGGTGATCGAATCCCACGGCGCCGTCGTCGTCGAGATCCGCAGCGAAGTCACAGACGCCACCGGTAATCCCGTCGTCACTAGCATCGTTACGATGCTGGGGGAAGCCTCACACGAAGACGCGCGCGCTGAAGAAACCGTCGCCGCAGTCGCATCCATATCAGCCGGAAAGTAGGGTCGATTTCCATGTCACAGGATGAATCGCGTGGCACACAGCTGAAGCCGCCGGTCGAAGCAGTCCGATCCCACTACGACAAGTCCAACGAGTTCTTCAAGCTTTGGCTTGACCCGTCGATGACCTACAGCTGCGCCTACTTCGAAGAGCGTCCGAACATGACGCTGGAAGAGGCGCAGTACGCCAAGCGCAAGCTCGCGCTGGACAAGCTCAACCTCGAGCCCGGCATGACGCTGCTCGACATCGGCTGCGGCTGGGGATCCACCATGCGTCACGCGGTCGCCGAGTACGACGTCAACGTGATCGGGTTGACGCTCAGCGAAAACCAGTACGCCCACGACAAGGCCAAGTTCGAGGAGATGGACAGCCCGCGCCGCAAGGAGGTGCGCATCCAGGGCTGGGAGGAATTCGACGAGCCGGTGGACCGCATCGTGTCACTGGGTGCCTTCGAGCACTTCGCCGACGGCGCTGGTGACGCCGGATTCGAGCGCTACGACACGTTTTTCAAGAAGTTCTACAACCTGACCCCCGACGACGGCCGGATGCTGCTGCACACGATCATCGTGCCCAGCCCCGAGGAGGCCAAGGAGCTCGGCCTGACGGCGCCGATGAGCCTGCTGCGGTTCATCAGGTTCATCCTGACCGAGATCTTCCCGGGCGGCCGGCTGCCGCAGATCCCGCAGATCGACCACTACTCGTCCAACGCGGGCTGGAAGGTCGAGCGCTACCACCGGATCGGCAAGAACTACGTGCCCACCCTGAACACCTGGGCCGATGCGCTCGAGGCCCACAAAGAAGAGGCCATTGCCCTCAAGGGGCAGGAGACCTACGACATCTACATGCACTACCTGAGGGGCTGCGCGGACCTGTTCCGCGACCACTACACGGACGTCTGCCAGTTCACACTGGTCAAGTAAGCCGCGACGGGCGCTAGCCGAAGAATCAGCCGAAGAAGATGTTGCGGCGGCCGGCGAGCAGCCGGTACAGCGTCTGCTGGATCGTTTCGCGCACCTGGTCGGTCAGCTCGAAGGTGACCATCGGGTCCTCGGCGTCGGAGGCAGCGTAGTCGTTCGTGTAGATCGGTTCGCCGAATGCGATGCGCCACTTCGACGGCAGCGGCACCAGGCCCGCGGGTCCGGCCAACGGGAACAGCGGAGTGATCGGGAAATAGGGCAGCCCGAACAGCCGCGCCAGCAGCTTGACGTCGGTAAGCATCGGGTAGATCTCTTCGGACCCGACGATCGAGCACGGGATGATCGGGGCCTTGGTGCGCAGCGCCGCGGTCACGAAGCCGCCGCGGCCGAACCTCTGCAGACGGTAACGGTCCTCGAAGCGCTTGCCCAGCCCCTTGTAACCCTCCGGGAACACGGCAGTCAGCTCTCCCGCGGCCAGCAGGCGGTGCGCGTCCGTCGTGCAGGCCATCGTGTGGCCCGCCTTGCGGGCGGCTTCGCCGACCACGGGCAGGTCGAACACCATGTCGGCGGCCAGCAGCCGCAGGTCCCGCTGCGCCGGATGTTCGTCGTGCACCGCCACCGAAAGCATCAGCCCGTCGAACGGCAACACCCCGGCGTGGTTGGCCACCACCAGCGCGGCGCCCTCGCTCGGCAGGTTCTCGATGCCGCTGACCTCAACCCGGAACCAGGACCGGAAGAAGAACCTCAGCAAAGGCCGAACGATGGCGCTGTTGAAGTGCGGATCGAAGCCGAACTCGTCGACGGTGTAGTCGCCGGTGAGCCGCTGCCGCAGGAAGCCGGCGACCGCGGCGACCCGTTGCGCAAGATCGTTCAGTGGCGCCTCGGCGGTTGACGTCGCGCTCGCCGCGCGGCGATGTTCGTCGATTTCGCGGACGACCGCGGCTATTTGTTCGGCAGATGCGCGGCCCCGCGGATCGGTGAGCATTGACGGATGTTGACGGGACGAGTCCGCCCTCTGATCGGCTCTCCGGCGAGCCGCTACCCGACCCCTATTTGTATGCAGTGGAATGACGTTCGCTCTGGTTTCGCCCGCCACGATACCTACCTGCCCCCACCCCATGGAATTGCATTTCGGCTTCCCCAGCGCTGCGCTAACGCTATGGCGCGACCCTCCAGGGAGCGTACCCGATCGGGGTCGATTATGGGAGTCAAGCCACGGCCGCGGACGTAGTCGTCAAACGCCTCGGCCGTCGTCCATTTCGGCTGGAAGCCGAGCTCCGTGCGCATTCGCGTGGTGTCCATGACGCGGCCGTAACTCAGATAATTGAATTGATCCCGAGTGATTTCGGTATAGCGATTAGCCCGTCTCAGCGAATCCAGCGCCCATACCCCAAAACCGGGCACTGGCACCGGGATTCGGCCGGCCCGGCGGATGGCCTGCGACAGCATGATGATGCCGTCCGCGCCGATGTTGAACGTGCCGGCCTTGCCCGCCATCGCGGCGCGCTCCAGCGCCCCCAGCGCATCCTGCTCGTGCAGCAGCTGCAATCGCGCGTCCCGGCCGAACATCGTCGGGACCAACGGGCCGGCCAGATACCGCGACAGCGTCGTGTCCATCGCGGGGCCGATCATGTTGGCCAGCCGCAGAATCGTCACCGCGATGTCGGGCCGGCGCCGGCCCAGCCCGCGCACGTAGCCCTCGATGTCGAGGCTGTCCTTGGCGAATCCGTCGCGGAAGGGCCGGCGGCTGCTGCTGTCCTCGGTGAACATCACCGGGTCGTGCGCCGTGGACCCGTACACCTCGGAGGTCGACTTCAGCACCACGCGGCGCACCGAGGGCGCCTTCTGGCAGGCCGCGAAAAGTTGCATCGCGCCCATCACGTTGATTTCCTTCAGCGCCGCGCTGCCGCCGGCTCGGGGCGCGTAGGACGCCGCCGCGGCGTGCACCACCGTGTCGACGTCGCCGTTGCGAATCACCTTGGCAATGAAGGGATTGCGAATGTCGGCGCGGACGAACTCGGCGCGGCCCATGCGGCGCAGCATGTCCTTGCTGGGGGCGATCGCGTCCACCGCGATGACCCCTTTGATCAACGGGTTCTGGGCGAGCCGCGCGGTCAGGTAGCCGCCCAGAAACCGGCATGCACCGGTAACCAGCACAACTTTGGGGTAGTGCACGGTGCCGCTCGTGCCGGCACCTTCCCCGCTCGACTGATCCACTCAAACAGCCTAACGGGCTGGCGCGACGACGGCGTTAAGGCGGCGTGACGGTCGAGCTGGGCCGGCTAGCGCTTACTTGCCGAGTTTTCTGCGCTGCACCCGGGTGCGACGCAGCAGCTTGCGGTGCTTCTTCTTCGACATTCGCTTGCGCCGCTTCTTGATTACTGAACCCATGAACTCCGCTATCTGACCGGGGACTGCTCAAATGACCAAAAGACCCCGCCACTTTACCCGGCCCGCAGCACCGAACACCAAACCGGCGACCGCGTGACGTCTCGACGGCCCGCGCGACAGTCCCAGCTCAGCCCGCGTCGAAGTACGAAGTCTCCAACATGTCGTGGACGGCCTTGGCGTGCACCCGGAAGGACCGGCCCACCCGGACCGCCGGCAACTCGCCGTTGTGCACCAGGCGGTAGACCGTCATCTTGGAGACGCGCATCAGCGCGGCCACCTCGGCGACGGTAAGAAACTGTGTCCTGGCCTGCTGGCCATCAGCGGAACCGGAGTCCCGCCCCTTAGCGGCGGAATCTCGCGCCGATGGCCCGTTCGTAGACGTCATCGCAACCCAATCGTGTCAGGCTCGCGCAATGCCAGCGGCTTCCCCTCCGCTGGCACCCACACGTGCATACAAAGAGGAGAATAGCGGGACTAGTGGGGTTAATGGTACTGGTGAGGGACAATCAATCCGGAAATCTCAAATTATTCCGATGTAATTCTTAGCTGCTCAGAGCGCCTTTTCGCGGCCTGGACGGCGGCGTCGACGGCCACCCGCAATCCCCCTCGCTCGAGTTCCCGCAGCGCAGCGGCGGTCGTGCCGCCGGGCGACGTGACCGTCGCGCGCAGCTGCGCCGCCGACGCGTCCGCCCGCATGCCCGGCGGCTCGCCCTCGATGGCGCGCTCGGCATCCATCCGCTCGAGCAGCATCGCCGCCGAGCCTGCCATCGTCTGCGCGGTCAGGTCGGTGGCGACCTGGCGGCTCAGACCCGCCGCGACGCCCGCGTCCACCAGGGCCTCGACCATCAGGAAGAAGTACGCCGGACCGGAGCCGGACAGCGCCGTCACTGCGTCCATCTGGGATTCCGGAACGGTCAGCACCCCGCCGACGGAGTCGAACAGCGCCGACACCTCCTCGAGCTGGGGTTCGGTGACGAAACGGCCCCTGGCCAGCGCGGTCACCCCCGCACCCACCAGCGCCGCGGCGTTCGGCATCGCGCGGACCACCGGCGTCCCGGCCGGCAGCTTGGATTCGAAGTAGGTGATGGTGATGCCGGCGGCGACGGTGACGAACACCTGCTCGGCGCTGTCCGTCTCGGCCGCGCCGACCGCCCGGACCAGCTCCCCGAGCACGGTCTCGACGTCGGCCGGCTTGACCGCGACGACGACGAAGGTCGCGTAGTCCACCGCCTCCGCGACCGACGCCAGCCGCACCGAATAGGTGTCCGCCAGGTACTTGGCGCGCTCGGGCACTCGCTCGGCCACCACCAGGTCCTTGACCTGCCGGCCGGCGCGCAGCAGGCCCGACAGCAGCGCCTCGCCGATGCTGCCGCCGCCGATGATCGCGATCCTCGCCATGTCCGAAAGCATTCCAGACAGCGAGCGCTAGCGAGCGGCAGGGACCAACGCCAGCTGGCGCGCCTGCACCACCAGGCGGCCGAGCTGGTCGACGACGATGTGGTCCTCGTCGAACCAGTCGTGGCCGATCTCCACGCAAGTGGCGATGATTCGCAGCCAGCCGTCCGCGGGCAGGGCACGCAGGAAGGCCGTCAGCTGGATGGTGGGCGCCCAGCCGGTGCGGTCCACGGCGAACGTCACCGGCGCCGACAGATCCCCGCACATCAGCGCGAAGAGCGCGTCCGGGGCGACGTCGCGGGGGCGCGCCCACATCTGGATCACCGGCGGGTGGCCGTTGCGGGGCCGCATCGTCGAGAGCAGCGGTCGCACGTCGCAGCCTTCGCCCAGGTGCACCAGGCCGGCCAGCGGGTGGCCCGGGCCGATCGGCTCGGCGTCGTCGGGCGGCTCGGGTGCCATCAGGTCGGCGACCGGGTTAGCCGACAGCAGCGGCGCGTGCGACCCGTCGGGCGGATAGTGCTCGGGCTGGCCGAGGTTGACCACGGCGTGCACCGCGGTGCGCTCGCCCTGCATGAGCTCGACGTCGACGACGCTGATCCGCCGGCCGCGCTTGCGGAAGGAGGTCAGCAGCCGCATGGGCCCCGGGTCCGGCGCCCACAGGAAGCTCGCGGACACGGCCACCGGTTGCGCGGCCGGTTCAGGGCCGTCGGTTCCCCGGCCGCACGCGGTCCGCGCGGCGTTGGCGCACAGCGCGAGCATCGCGCCGCCGTGCACCTTGGGCCCGATCGTCCAGTGCTTGTCGAGCTCGCCCTCGTACACGCCGGGGCCGGCCTCCCGCAATGTCATTGCGGTGGTGAATAAGGCGTTCATGTTCTCCTGGGTGGTCTGCCGTCGGTCACCGCAGCAGGTGGGTGCGCGCGAATTGCAGCGATTCGGCGAGCATGGCTTCCCGCTCCAGCGCCGAACGCGCGCTGGAGGTCGACACCTCAAGGATCACGTGGCCGGCGAAGCGGCCGCCGGCCAGCATCTGGCACACCTCGGCGGTGGGTTGGGTCCCGCGCCCGGGCACCAGGTGCTCGTCGGCGGGCAGGCCGCTGCCGTCGCACAGGTGCAGGTGGGTCAGGCCCTCGCCCATCCGCTGAGCCATGTCCAGCGAATCGGTGCCCGCGGTCGCCGTGTGGGACAGGTCGAGCGTGTAATTCGCATGGTTACCGTCCAGCGGGTCGTAGGACGGCGCGAACGCCGAGATCGCCGGGCCTGGTCCGCCGCCCCGCCTGCGCATCCGTTCCAGCGACTGGCCGGACCCGAAGAACCGGTCGGCCCGGAACGGGAACATGTTCTCCACGGCGACCTTGACGTCGCTGGACGCCTCCAGGGCGGCGACCTGGTCGCTGAACCCCTCGGCGTAGCGGCGCTGCCAGCGGAACGGCGGATGCACGACGACGGTCTGGGCGTCGAGCTCTTCGGCGGCCCGCACGCTGCGGTCCAGCTTGGGGATCGGGTTGGCGCCCCACACCCGCTGCGAGATCAGCAGGCAGGGCGCGTGCACGGACAGCACCGGCACGCGATAGCGCCGGGACAGCTTCTTGACCGCGGCGATGTCCTGGCTGACCGATTCGCTCCAGACCATCAGCTCGACGCCGTCGTACCCCAGCCTGTCCGCGTATTCGAAGGCGGCCTCGGCCCGCAACGGATAGACCGAGGCCGTCGATAGGCCGACTTTGATGGCTGGGCGCACTGTCGGTGGGTGGCGCCTAGCCCGACTGCAACGACAGCGCCAACGGTCCCAGGGTGATCAGGGCCCCGACCGCTACGGCGATCAGCGTGCTGGCGATGTCCTCGGTCTTGCGGACCACCCGGACCCCGACCACCAGGCCGAGAATGACCAGCACCGAAAGCACCAAAGCCACGATGCTGTTCCAGCGCCACAGCTCGTCGAACGCGACAAACAGCCCGGCGCCGAACGCGACGGCCAGCATCGACTGCAACACGATCAGCGTTCCGCGCCACAACGCCTGCAGCCTGCCGGGTGCCTCATGCGCGCGCTCGGCCTCGATGCCGAGGCGGTCGTCGTCGCGTTCTTCTTCGGCGAGCGCGTCCGCGCCCCGCTCGGCGCCGCGGCGCCGGGCGGCCTCGTCCGCCAGCGTCTGCCCGCCGAACAGCGTGGAATCCGACTGCAGGTAGGAGCGCACGAAGGCGGAATCCTCGGACGCCGGCTCGGCCTCGCGCACCTCGGAGTCCATCACGTCCACCGGGATGTCGGAGTAATGGTCGACCGGGTCCGGGCTCATACCCTCTGCGCCGGACTGACCGGTCCGGTCGGCGGGCACGTCGGCGTGCCGCAGGGGTCGGGGGTATTCGCTGCGCTCGGGCCCCGTCAGCCGTTGCGGCTGGGGCGGCGACTTGGGCCACCGCGGCTCGGGTTCGGACCAGTACGGGGCTTTGGACTGATCCTCGGTAACCTGCTCGGCGGTCTGGACCGTTGCGCTGGCCGGAGGTTCGAGTTCGTCGTCACGGATGACGGGGATCTCACCGGTCAGTTCGGCGACGGTGACGGCGTCGCTGTCGCCGCGCCGACGGCGGCGCCGCCGGGTGACCGACGGTTCGCCGATCGTTCCATTCCTGGCCAGGAGTTCGGCCACCGAGATCGGCCGAGTGCCAGGGCTCTCGGTCTCGGAGTGTGGTCCGCTCATGATTTGTCGCCCTTCGATCGGTTGGCGTTCCGATCAGCTTTCTGACCTCCAGCATCGCGCACCGAAGTCTCGACGAGTGCAGTTCCGTCGGCCTCGCTGTCGAGTTTTCGCAAGATGAGACCCTCCCGCAACGCCCACGGGCAAATGTCCACCTCGTCGATCGACAGCACTCGCATACTCGCCTCGGCCACCAGGGCGCCCGCCACGATCTGGGGTGCCCGCTCGGCGCTCACTCCTTCCAATTCAGCCCGGTCAGCGGTCGTCATCCTAGAGATGAAAGATATGAGTTGTCTGAGGCCGTTTGCTGTCAGCGTCCGCTTCACCCGCGGCCCGGCCGCCGACGGCGCCGCCCCGGTAAGCCGTGCCAGCGAACGAAACGTCTTCGACGTGGCGACGGCGAGATCGGGGGCGCCGGCGTCCAGCACCGTCTCGCAGGCCTCCGCGAGCTCGGCGTCCAGCCAGTCGCGCAGCATCGCCACGCGGCGCCGCCCGGGCGGGTCGTCGGGCAGCCATTCGCGGGTCAACCGCCCCGCGCCCAGCGGCAACGACAGCGCGACCTCGGGCTCCTCGTCGACACCGCTGGACAACTCCAGCGAGCCCCCGCCGATGTCGAGGTTGATGATTCGCCCGGCGCTCCAGCCGTACCAGCGGCGCACCGCCAGGAACGTCAGGCGCGACTCGTCGACGCCGCGCAGCACCTCCAGCTCGACGCCGGCCTCCTTGCGCACCCGGGACAGCACGTCGTCGGAATTCTCGGCGTCACGGACCGCCGATGTGGCGAAGGCCATCAGCTCCTCGCAGCCGGAGCTGTCCGCGATCTTGGCGAACTCTTCGATCGTCGAGACCAACTTGTCGGCGCCGCGCTTGGTGATTTTTCCCGAGCTGTCGATGGACTCGGAGAGGCGCAGCGTGGCCTTCGTGGAACTCATGGGTGTCGGATGCCCACCACGGTGGGCGTCAACCACCAACAGATGGACCGTGTTGCTGCCCACGTCGAGCACACCTAACCGCACAGAAACAACCTAGTCGGGTGACGATGCGCGCCGCGCAGTGGCGCGAGGAGGAAGCCGACAATCGACCTAGTCGGGTGACGATGCGCGCCGCGCAGTGGCGCGAGGAGGAAGCCGACAATCGACCTAGTCGGGCTGCAGGGGGGGCGCCGCGGAGGGCAGCCGTGTGTCAGCGGCGTCACCAGGCGGAATCGTGGACTAACGTTGATCAAATGGCAGATCCACAGCCGCAACCGGGTCAAGAGGTCGAATTGGACTTCGCCCGTGAATGGGTGGAGTTCTACGACCCGGACAACCCCGAGCACCTGATTGCGGCCGACATGACCTGGCTGCTGTCGCGCTGGACGTGCGTGTTCGGCACCCCGGCCTGCCGCGGCACGGTCGAGGGCCGCCCGGACGACGGGTGCTGCTCGCACGGCGCGTTCTTGTCCGACGACGACGACAGGGCGCGGCTCGACGACGCGGTCAAGACGCTGACCGACGACGATTGGCAGTTCCGCGAAAAGGGCTTGGGCCGCAAGGGTTATCTGGAGCTCGACGAGCACGACGGCCAGCCCCAGTACCGCACCCGCAAGCACAAGGACGCCTGCATCTTTCTCAACCGGCCCGGCTTCGCCGGCGGCGTGGGATGCGCCCTGCACACCAAGGCCCTCAAGCTGGGCGTGGCTCCCCTGACCATGAAGCCCGACGTCTGCTGGCAGCTGCCCATCCGGCGCAGCCAGGAGTGGGTGACCCTGCCCGACGGCACCGAAATCCTCAAAACCTGGGTCACCGAATACGATCGCCGCGGCTGGGGCTCCGGCGGCGCGGACCTGCACTGGTATTGCACCGGCGATCCGGGCGCCCACGTGGGCGCCAAGCAGGTCTGGGAAAGCATGGCCGACGAGCTCCGAGAGCTGCTGGGGAACAAGGCCTACGCCGAGCTGGCGGCAATGTGCAAGCGCCGCAGCAAGTTAGGGCTCATCGCGGTGCACCCGGCCACCCGGGTCGCCGAGTAGCCGAAGCCGCGGCTCAGGCCTCGTGAGTTTTCTTGTACGCCAACATCATTCGCAGCGCGCTCGCGTTTAAGTAGCCCTCGACCGCCGCGGCCGCCGCCTCGGCGTCGCGCGCCAGCACCGCGTCGGTGATCGCCCTCAGGTCGGCCACCACCGGGGCCGCGTCCTCATAGGCGGCGGTGAGCTCGTGCTCGCGGCCGCCGAACGCGTGCTCGACCCAGCGATACATCAAACCCAGCGCGCGGTTGCGGCTGCCGTGGATGAGCACCCGGAAGTATGCGACGTCGGCCGCCTGCAGCGCCGCGGCGCCCTCGGCGTCGGCCACCGCCGCCAGCGCCGCGCGCAGCGCCTCGGCGTCCTCCGGCGCTCCCCGCTGGGCGGCCAACCGGCCGATCAGCGGGCCCAGCGCCGCCCGGATCTCCAGCAGTTCGCCCAGGAACTCCGGTCCGAGCCTGCGGACTAGCGCCTCCACCACCGCGGGGTGGGTGAGCGCCTCGGGGTCGCGCACTACGTTGCCGCTGCCGTGCCGCGCCTCGATGAGGCCCATCTGCTGCAGACGGGCCAGGCCCAACCGCAGCGACGTGCGGTTCACGTTGAGCTGCTCGGCCAGGTCCCGCTCGGGAGGCAGCAAGGATCCGGGCGGAAAGGCGCCGTCGAGGATCGCGTCGGCGATCGACGCGGCGATCTGTTCGTCTACCCGCTGTCGATCCGGCGGCTGCAGCGCACTTGACTGGTTCATTGGCTCATCCAATATAGTGGACGAACCGGGCGCGGGGCATCATGCCCACCGGCGCGTCCGAACCGGAGGTGAACACATGGACGACGAGATGCGATCGGCCACGGCCCCGCGCTGGCGGGGCAAGGCCGGCCGCCTGGAAGTCTGGTACGCCACCTTGTCGGACGCGGCGACCCACGCCGGGCTGTGGATCCACTGCGAGACGGTGGCCCCGCTGCACGCGGCGGACGCCCCCTACGCGCACGGCTGGGCGACCTGGTTCGCGCCCGACGGCCCGCCGCGCACCGAGCGGTTCGGCCCCGAACCCACGTCGCCCGCGGCGGGAGCTGCCTGGTTCGACGCGGCCGGGGTGCGCGCGTCCCACGAAAGGCTGGCCGGCAACGCCGGATCGCTGGCGTGGGAGCTGTCATGGAAGGACGCCGGCACGCCGCTGTGGACGTTCCCGCGCGCGGCCTGGGAGCGCGAGCTGTTGCCGGGCGCCCAGGTGGTCCTGGCGCCGACCGCCGAGTTCGCCGGGTCATTGACCGTCGCCGACGCCACGGTGCAGGTCGACGGCTGGCGCGGCGGCGTCGCCCACATCTACGGGCACGGCAACGCCCGGCGCTGGGGATGGATTCACGCCGACCTCGGTAACGGCGACGTCATGGAAGCGGTCACGGCCGTCTCCCACAAACCGGGGCTGCGCAGGCTCGCGCCGATGGCGTTCGTCCGCTTCCGCATCGACGGAAAAGATTGGCCCACAGGCCCTTTGCCGTCGCTGCGGATCCGCACGACGCTGGGGGTGCGGCACTGGCAGCTGGAGGGGCGCATCGGCGGTCGCCGGGTCCTCATCCGGGTCGACCAACCGCCGGAGAGGTGCGTGAGCCTGGGCTACACCGACCCCGACGGCGGCCGCGCAGTGTGTACGAACACCGAGCAGGCCGACATCCACATCGAGTTCGACGACCGGCGCTGGTCGGTGCTGGGAACCGGGCATGCCGAGGTCGGGCTGCGCGGCGCCGACGCCCCGGAGATCAACGAAAGGATCCCCACGTGAGTTTTGCTCTGGACCCGCCCCTGCTGTTTGCCGCCGGAGTGCTCATCGAGCGGCAACTTCCCGCCGACCGCCGCGATCTGGCCGAGGCCGCCACGCTCGGGATCTTCTTCGGCGGCTCGTTCGGGCTCTACAACAACGTGCCCGGCCTCGGAGTGCTGTGGCGGCCCTTCCGCGCCCGCAACGGGCGCGACTTCATGTGGAACAGCGGCGTTTTCGGCGTCGACACGGCGCGGGCGGGCTGGCCGCTGCACGCAGCGGCGGGCGCCATCTTCGCCACCTATCCGTTCTTCATCAAGTTGGGGCGCCGGCTCGGACGCATCGTATGAGCCGTCTCGCCGCGTCGTTCGGCGCCGCGCTGCTCCCCGAGGAGTGCGGCGGCCCGGCACCGGCCCAGCTCGTCGAGCGCGTCGACCGCTACCTGAACCGGCTGCCCGCGACCTCCCGGTGGGCCGTGCGGGCCGGACTGCTCTCGGTCGCCGCGGCCAGCTACCTCACCAGCGGGCGCTCACTGTCGCGGCTCGACGCCGGCCAACGGGACCGGGTGCTGCGGCGGGTCGCGGCGCTCGGCCCCGACGCCGGCGCGGCGGTCGAGGCCATGAAGGCGGTCGTGTTGCTCGCCAACGGCGCGGAAACCTATGCGCCGGAGCTCCTTTCGCGTGCGCAGCGACACGACATCGCGCGTCCCGATGCGCCGTTGACCGTCACCCCGTCGACCGAGAGCCCCTCCATCGTCGCCGCCGACGCCGTCATCGTGGGGTCCGGCGCCGGCGGCGCGATGGCGGCCCGCACATTGGCGCGGGCCGGCCTCGACACCGTCGTGCTCGAGGAGGGACGCCGCTGGACGGTCGAGGAGTTCCGCAGCACCCACCCGATCGACCGCTACGCCGGCCTGTACCGCGGCGCGGGCGCCACCGTCGCGCTGGGGCGCCCTTCGGTGGTGCTGCCCATCGGTCGGGCGGTCGGCGGCACCACCGTGGTGAACTCCGGCACGTGTTACCGGCCGCCGGCCGGCGTGGTGCGGCGCTGGAGCGAGGACTTCGGCCTGCACCTGGCCGATCCGGACCGGCTGGCCGAGCGCCTCGACGACGTCGAGCGCACGCTGCGGGTGGCGCCGGTGCCGCTGGGGATCATGGGCCGCAACGGGCGCCTGCTGCTGGACGCCGCGACGACGCTGGGCTGGCGAGCGGCGCCGATCCCGCGCAACGCACCGGGCTGCGAAGGCTGTTGCCAGTGCGCGATCGGCTGCCCGCGAAACGCCAAGTTTGGCGTGCACCTCAACGCGTTGCCGCAGGCATGTGCCGCGGGGGCGCGGATCATCTCGCACGCCCGCGTCGAGCGGGTGCTGCACCGGCACGGACGCGCCCGCGGCGTGCGGGCCCGCCGGCCCGACGGCACGGCGCTGGACGTCCTTGCGGACACCGTCGTCGTCGCGGCCGGGGCCACCGAGACGCCGGGGCTCTTGCGGCGCAGCGGTTTTGGCGCACACCCCCGCCTCGGCCGAAACCTCGCGCTGCACCCGGCAATGATGCTGGCCGGGCGGTTCGACGACGACGTCGTCGCCTGGCACGGGGTGCTGCAGAGCGCGGCCGTCCACGAGTTCCACGAGTCCCACGGTGTGCTGATCGAAGCAACCTCCACGCCGCCGGGGATGGGCTCGATGGTCTACCCCGGCTACGGCGCCGAGCTGCTCGGCTGGCTGGACCGCGCGCCCCAGGTCGCGACGTTCGGGGCGATGGTGGCCGATCGGGGCGTCGGCTCGGTGTCCTCGGTGCGCGGCGAGACGCTGGTGCGCTACAACCTCGCCCGGGGCGACGCCGCCAAGCTGATGGTTGCGATCGAGGCCATGGGCCGGCTGCTGTTCACCGCCGGCGCCGTCGAGGTGCTCACCGGCCTGCCCGGCGCGACGACCGTGGCGTCGCTGCCCGCGCTGCGCGACGCGCTGGGGCGAAGCGACGCCCGAAGCCTGCACCTGGCCGCCTTCCACCCCACAGGGACCGCGGCGGCGGGCCGCGATGAGCAGCGGTGCCCGGTCGACGAGACGGGGCGGCTGCGCGGCGTGGACGGCGTCTGGGTCGCCGACGCGTCGATCCTGCCGAGCTGCCCGGAGGTGAACCCGCAGCTGTCGATCATGGCGCTGGCGCTCGGGGTGGCCGACGAAATCGTCGGCGCGCGCTAGTTGCGTGTGCGTCCTGGGCGCCCTGAACGCACGATCCCCGCCCCCGGTACACACTCGACCGTCCTGAATGCACACTCGTGGCGGTGGGCGGCGACGCGAGCGGTTAGCCCTCGAGCTTGTATCCCAACCCGCGCACCGTGACCAGGTGCACCGGGTTGGCCGGGTCGGCCTCGATCTTCGAGCGCAGGCGCTTGACGTGCACGTCGAGTGTCTTGGTGTCACCGACGTAATCCGCACCCCACACCCGGTCGATCAGCTGGCCGCGGGTCAGCACCCGCCCGCTGTTGCGCATCAGGTATTCGAGTAGGTCGAATTCCTTAAGCGGCAACGTGATCGTGTCACCGTTGACGGAGACGACATGGCGCTCGACGTCCATCCGGACCGGCCCGGACTCAAGGACACCGTCGCTGATCTCGGAGTCGTCGTCGCCGCCGCGGCGCAGTACCGCGCGGATCCGGGCGATCAGTTCGCGCGCCGAATAGGGTTTGGTGACATAGTCATCCGCGCCGAGCTCGAGGCCGACGACCTTGTCGATCTCGCTGTCGCGGGCGGTCACCATGATCACCGGCACGCTGGAACGGGCGCGCAGCTGCTTGCACACGTCGGTGCCGGACATGCCCGGCAGCATCAGGTCGAGCAGCACAATGTCGGCGCCGCCGCGATCGAACTCGGCGAGTGCTGCGGGTCCATCGGTCACGACCGTGGCCTCAAAGCCCTCCTTGCGCAGGAGGAATGCCAGAGGATCGGCCAACGACTCCTCGTCCTCCACGATCAGCACGCTCGTCATCTACTCAATTCTTCCTCTCGTTGTGACCGGTTGGGCCGCACCTCACGACCCCGCGGTTGCTCGGGTTCCTCGTCGCCGTCCTGGTAGGCCGGAATCGACAGCGTGAACGTCGATCCGGTTCCCGGCTTGCTCCACACGCCGATGCTGCCGTTGTGGTTGGCCGCAACGTGTTTGACGATCGCGAGCCCCAGCCCGCTGCCGCCGGTGGCCCGCGAGCGGGCCTTATCGCCGCGGAAGAACCGCTCGAAGACGCGTTCCTGGTCTTCCAGCGCGATGCCGATTCCGCGGTCGGTCACGGCGATCTCGATGTTGTCGCCGCGGCGCCGACGGCTGATCGACACCGGCGAGCCCGGGGGCGAATAGGCGATCGCGTTGGACACCAGGTTGGCGAGCGCGGTCACCAGCAGCGTTTCGTCGCCCAGCACCCGCAGGCCGCTGGGCGCGTCCGTGCGAATCTCGATGTCGGCGTTCTCGGCGGCCACCTTGTGGCGCGAAATTGCCTCGGACACAACGGTATCGACCTCGACGTCGGTGACGTTCGGCAACGGGTCGGCGCCTTGCAGCCGGGACAGCTCGATCAGCTCGGCGACCATGTCCCCCAGTCGATTGGCTTCCACGAGCACCTTTTCGGCGAAGCGGCGAACGGTTTCCGAGTCGTCCGCGGACGCCAGCAGCGCCTCGGCGAGCAGCGCCATGGCGCCCACCGGGGTCTTGAGCTCGTGGCTGACGTTGGCCACGAAATCGCGCCGGGTGGCCTCCATCCGGGCGTAGTCGGACTGGTCGTGGACGAACACCACCGCGAACCGGCGGTCCTCTTCGCTGAGCAACCGTGCTTGCCCGTGCACCGACAGGCCGGAGCGGCCCGCGGCGCGTTTGGGCGGCCGCAGGTCGAACTCGACGTCGACGCCGGTGAGCGCCTGCTGCGCGGCCTGCCAGGCCTGGTCGTCGAGTTGCCGATCACGAACCAGGCCCAATTCCCTGGCCCGGTCGTTGAGATAGACGACGTCGCGATGCGAATCCACCACCGCGGCTCCGAGCGGCATCAGCGCGACGATGCGTTGCAGCATCTGCGCGACCGTGATGCCCGTCCATTCGGTGGTGGATTGCTGACGGCGCTCGACCGCCCGCGGCGCCAGCCGGACTCCGGCCGCAACACCTACGGCCAGTGCCAGCACTGACAAGACCCCGGCCAGCAACAGCGCCGAGAACACAGTCACAACAAAATCCTACAAATTTGGTGAACGCCGCCCTAGCGGAGCGCGGCCAAAATCGGACAAGTCACACCCTACGCAACAGGTGTTCCGCTGCCGTTTACGCGATGTTTGGCGAAGAGGCCTTTAAAAGCTGCCGGTGGGCGCGGACGAACTCAGCCGCGCCCCTGGCTGGCAACGGCGGCGGCGCCGGCCGCGGCCGCCTCCGGGTCCAGGTAGGTCCCGCCCGGCAGGACCGGCCGCATGTTCGCGTCAAGGTCGTAGCGAAGCGGAATCCCGGTCGGGATGTTCAGCCCGACGATCTCTTCGTCCGACATTTCGTCGAGGTATTTGACCAGGGCCCGCAGCGAGTTGCCGTGCGCGACGATCAGGACCGTCTTGCCGGTCCGCAGATCGGGGACGATGACGTCGGTGAAATACGGCAGGAAACGCGCCACCACGTCGGCGAGGCATTCGGTCAGCGGGCCGCCGCCGATGTTGGCGTAGCGGGGGTCGCTGTCCTGGCTGAACTTGCTGCCCCGCTCGATGGGTGGCGGCGGCGTGTCGTAGCTGCGCCGCCAGGTCATGAACTGCTCCTCGCCGTAACGCTCCTTGGTCTCGGCCTTGTTCAGGCCCTGCAGCGCGCCGTAGTGGCGTTCGTTGAGGCGCCAGCTGCGCCGCACCGGGATCCACAGCCGGTCGGCGGTGTCCAGCGCCAGGTGCGCGGTGGTGATGGCGCGCCGCAGCAGCGAGGTGTAGAGCACGTCGGGCAGCAGGCCGTGTTCGGTCATCAGCTCGCCGCTTCGGACCGCTTCCGCCCGGCCCTTCTCGGTCAGCCCGACGTCGACCCAGCCCGTGAACAGGTTGAGGGCATTCCAGTCGCTCTCGCCGTGGCGGAGCAGCACCAGCGTGGCAGTGTCTCCCATGCCGGAAAGTCTCTCACGCGGCGCTATTGGTCGTCGGAGTCGTCGTCGTCAATGAGATGCGCGAACGCCTGCAGGTTCTTCAGCGACTCTCCGCGAGACACCCGCCACTCCCACTCTTTCTGGATGGATGAGCGAAAACCCAACTCCAGCAACGTGTTAAAGTCCGAGTCCACCGCCTCGAGCACCTGGCCGAGCACCCGGTCGATCTCGTCGGCATCGACCGACGCCAGCGACATGCGGCCCACCAGGTAGATGTCGCCCACGTTGTCCAGCGTGTAGGCGACCCCGTACAGCCGGCGATTGCGCCTGAGCAGGAACCGGTACACGCCCTCGTGGTTCTCGTCGGGCTTGCGGCACACGAACGCCTCCACGCGCACCGAATGCTCGCCGACGCTCAGGATGGTGTTGGTCTTGAGCTTGCGCTCGCCGGGCAACTCCACCACCAGGCCCGGCAGGCCGCCGTGCGCGCCGGGGAATTCCGAGTAGGCCAGCCCGCTCGCCCGCAGCGTGTGCTCGATCACGGCCTGAACCGTCGTATTCACGCGTCCACCCCGCGACGCGTCGCCCAACGGCGGGGCTTGCGCATCGAGGCCCGGTCGCGAAACCGGCGCTGGCGCAGGGCGGTGAAGTCGCCGATCGCGCGCCGATAGCTCGCCAGCAGCGCGTCGGTGGTGTTGTCCCAGGAGAAGGTGGCCGCGTGCGCGGCGGCCGCACGGCCCATCGCGTCGGCCTGCGGCGGGGGCAGGCGCAGCAGCCGATCCAGGGCGTCCGCCCAGTCGCCGACGTCGTGTCCGGCCACCAGGGCGCCGGAGATCCCGTCGCGCACGGCCACTGGAAGGCCGCCGACCGCGGCGGCAGCCACCGGGGTGCCGCACGCCTGCGCCTCCAGGGCGACGAGCCCGAACGACTCCGAATAGCTAGGCACCGCAACAAGATTGGCGGCCTGGAACAGCGTCGCGAGGTCACCGCGGGACTGCGGCGGCAGGAACGTGACCCGGTCGGTGATGCCGAGTTCGCCGGCCAGCCGAACCAGCCCGTCCGGGGAGGCCAGGCCGCTGCCCGACGGGCCGCCGGCCACCACGATGCGCACCCCGGGCAGTTTCGCGGCGGCGCGCAGCACGATGTCGGGCGCCTTCAGTGGCTGGATCCGGCCGACGAAGGCCACCACGTCCTCGTCGGGCGGGAAGCCGAGCGCGGCCCGCGCGGCGCGGCGATCGCCCGGGCGGAACACGTCCAGATCCACACCGGGATGTACCACATCGATGCGGGCCGGGTCGGCGTGATGAATCGAAATCAACTGCCGCGCTTCGTCTTCGGTGTTGACGATCAGCCGGTCCGCCTCATCGACGACCTGCTGCTCCCCCACCGTGCGCAGCGGCGGCTCGGGCGCATCCCCGTCGGCCAGGGCCGCGTTTTTCACCGCGGCGAGCGTGTGCGCGGTGTGCACCAGCGGCACCGCCCAGCGGTCTCGGGCCAGCCAGCCGACCTGCCCGGACAGCCAGTAGTGGGAGTGGACGATGTCGTAGTGGCCCGGCTCGTGCGACGCCTCGGCGCGCAGCACCCCGGCCGCGAACGCGCACAGCTGGGTCGGCAGGTCGTACTTGTCCAGGCCCTCGAACGGCCCCGCCACCACGTTGCGGACCAGCACGCCGGGCGCCACATGGGCGACCGGCGGATCGGCCGACGCGGTGGCCCGGGTGAAGATCTCCACCTCGATGCCGCGGCGGGCCAGGTGCAGCGCGGTTTGCAGCACGTAGACGTTCATGCCGCCGGCGTCGCCGGTCCCCGGCTGTGCCAGCGGTGAGGTGTGCACCGCCAACACTGCAACCCGGCGCGGGCCGTTCAGCCGGAGGACGTCGTCGTGCCGCACCCTTTCATCTTTACAGGACGGCCCGCTCCGCGGCCCACGGCCTCTTTTACAGGACGGGCCGCGACCCGACCCAAGCGCGCCGTTCGCGCTAAGCGGACGTCTCGTCGGCGGCGACGTCCCGCAGCCGAGCGTCCAGCGCCCCGGCGCGCCGCATCGCGCCAAGGGGATCGGCGTACAACCCGCCCAGCGACACCGTCCCGGCCCCCGCCTCCTGCACCCGGTTGCCGAAGGCGGTGACGCGGATATCGCGCGGTGCCAGGACCGAGTTTGCGGCGAACGCCGCCTCCACGTGCTCCATCGCCTCGGGGTACTCGGTGAAGGCCTGCCCACCGACCACCAACTCGTCGGGGTTGAGCATGTCGCGCAGCAGGGCGACCGCCTCGCCGAGGATCCGCGCCCGCTCCGCGAGCAGCTCCCTGGCCTGCTGATTGCCGGCCCGAGCCACCCGCAGTAGGTCGGTCATCGCGGTCGCGGACCCGTTGATGCGGGTCGCCGGGGCGACGCCGGGAAGGATCTTGAGCCGGCGCGCGGCGGCCAGCACCGCTTCGTCGCTGACGGTGGACTCCAGCTGTCCGGCGCCGCCGAGCAAGTCGGAGTGGGCGGGCAGCGTCGCGATGGTGCCGGGGCCGCTGGTCGGGCAGTGCACCCGTCCGCCGATCACCAGCGCATAGCCGACGGTCTCGCGGGCGTAGACGTAGAGGCTGGTCGGTGAGCTCGGCGCGAATCGCCGCAGGCCGAGCAGCAGCTCGGCGCCGGCCATGGCATCGACGTGCGAGGCCACCGAGACGGGCAGTCCGAGCGCGTCGGCCAGCACCGGGCCCACCGGCGCCTGCCGCCAGCCCAGCCTCGGGTGGTCGACGTGGCCGGTGGCGCTGTCGACGGTGCCACCGATCGCCACCCCGACCCAGAGCGGACGGCGCCGGTGCCAGCGCCTCAGGTACCGGCTGGCGCTCTCGGCCAGCGACGCCAGCGCGGGCCCGGCGGCGCTGAGCGGCGTCGGGGTCTCGACGGTGTCCAGCGTGCGTCCGAACAGGTCGGTCGCCACGATGCTGGTGGTGCGCGCCCCGATGTGGATGCCGAGCGTGACGAACGGTTCGTGGTTGAGCTCCACCGGCACGCGTGGGCGTCCGATGGCCCCGGATACGGCCAGGTCGGCGCGCTCGCGCAACAGCCCGGCGTCGAGCAGCGCGATGACTTGGCGGTTGACGGTGGCGATGCTCAGCGACGTGACGCCGGCGATGACGTCACGGCCGACCGGGCCACGCAACCGGACGGCCCGGAAGACGGAAGCCGCCGCCGAATCAGAGATGTGCAGCGCCGGGGGCAGGATCTGGCGGTGCAACCGGAGGGGTGCCTTGCGGCTGGGGGAATGAGTGTGGGTGAGAGTAGTCGTGCGCACGAGATTCCTTTGTCCGAGTTCGAATGGCCGGCTTCGGCCACGCCTGAAAGGTCAGGAGCGGCAAAGTGCGCGGCAACAACACGCACTCGCCGCGCAAAGACACGCGGCGGTGTTGTCGAACAGGGCGCTGAGGTGCACCCCGAGAATTTAGCACGTTTATTAGAGTTATTCCGATGAACGCAGTTGGGGGGCAACGACGGGTCGCGGTGGTCACCGGCGCCAGCTCCGGGATCGGCGAGGCGACCGCCAAAACCCTTGCGGCCCTTGGCTTTCACGTGGTCGCTGTGGCGCGCCGCGCGGATCGGATCAACGCGCTGGCGGACGAAATCGGCGGGACCGGCGTTGTGGCCGACGTCACAGACGATGCGGCGGTGCAAGCGCTGGCGGACAAGCTCGGCCGGGTCGACATGTTGGTCAACAACGCCGGTGGCGCTTGGGGTCTCGAACCCGTCGCCGAGGCCGACCTGGAGCACTGGCGGTGGATGTGGGAGACCAACGTGATGGGCACGCTGCGCGTCACCCGCGCGCTGCTGCCCAAGCTGGTCGAATCCGGTGACGGCCTGATCGTCACGGTCACCTCGGTCGCGGCGCTGGAGACCTACGACGGCGGCGCCGGCTACACGGCGGCCAAACACGCCCAGGGCGCGCTGCACCGAACGCTGCGCGGCGAGCTACTCGGAAAACCCGTGCGGCTCACGGAGATTGCCCCCGGCGCGGTCGAAACCGAGTTCTCGCTGGTCCGTTTCGACGGCGACGAACAGCGCGCGGACGCGGTGTACGCCGGGCTGACGCCGTTGACGGCCGCCGACGTCGCCGAGGTAATCGGGTTCGTCGCCTCGCGGCCGTCCCACGTCGACCTCGACCTGATCGTCATGAAGCCGCGCGACCAGGCCAGCGCGACGCGGTTTAACCGCCGGGGCTAGGCGAAGGCGTGGTGGTCGTCGGAGAAGAAGTGGGCGTGCCCGACAGCGTCGGGGCGTTCGACGGGGTGACCGGCGCGGTCACCGGGATCTGAGTGGCCGGCGGGTGCGCCGTCGGGGGCGGCAGCGCCGACATCGCCACCCAGGTGTCCCAGTCCACGGCCCAGTCCCAGATGTCGCCGTCGGAGTAGGACAGCTGGATCGAGCTGCCGGTCACCTCGACGGGGTCACCGTAGATCGCGGTGCGGTAGTACTGCTCGGCGTCGGAGGTCGACAGGTTGATGCAGCCGTTGGTGACGTTGCTGTTGCCCTGCGCGCCCGCGCTCGACGGGTTCGCGTGGATGAACTCGCCGTTGTTGGAGATCCGCACCGCCCAGCGCTCGTGGGCGTTGGTGTAGCCCGCCGCCGGGTTGGACATGTAGAAGTCGGCGTACTTCTCGGTCACCACGTGAATGCCGTTGCGGGTGACGTTGCGCGCCTTGTCGGCCTCGCCGTAGCTGCAGGGGAAGTCCATGATGACGCCGGCATCGGTGACGACCTGGATGCGGTGCGAGGAAACCTCGGCCTTGACGACCTGCTTGCGGCCGATCTGGAAGCGCAGCGAGATGTCGTCGGCGCCGAACGCGCCGTCACCGAACGGCCGCCCGTACAGCTTGGCGTCGACGTTGACCGTGGTGCCCGCCGGGTAGTACTCGCGCGGGCGCCAGTGCACGCGCGCCCCCTGCGCCTCGTCGGGCAGCCACGCCCAGCTGCCCTCGACGGGCGGCGTGGTGGTGACGGTGAGTGCCTTCTCGACGGAGGCCTTGTCGCTGATCGGCGCGTCGAACTGGATGATGATCGGCGCGGCGACCCCGACGGTCTGGCCGTCGGCCAACTGGAAGGCCCCGCCGATCTTCTTGCTCGGCGTCACGGTGGTGAACTTGCCGGTCACCGGGATCGCCTTGCCGTTGTGGCCGACGGCCGAACCGCTCCAGGTGTAGGTCGCGTCGTAGCCCAGGGGCTCGGTGGTCGTGTAGACGGTGCGGTCGGCGTTGAAGGATCCGGCGACCACCTTGCCCGACGAGTTCGTCAACGCCACCTTCTGGAACCAGCCGTCGCTGACCTGGACGCTGATCGGCGAGATCGGAACCACGTCGGAGGCGGCGTCCGCCGGCTGGAACTTCAGCTGGGGCGCCGGCGGCTCCTTCTTGGTCTCGGCTTGCTTGGCCGCGGTGCCCGCGCAGGCGGCCAACACGCTGGGGGCGAACACGCCGAGCCCGAGGGCCGCCAGGGCCAAGCGCCGGTTAACCGGCGGCGGGGTACTGGATGTGCTCACGACATCTAAAGATACCGGGAGAATAGACCCCAACGGCGCCACGACAATTCGGCGCCGACGCGCAATCACAGGGGATTAGCCGCTACAGCCTGCAGCCGACCAGGACAGGCTCCGGTTCCAGTGTGATGCCAAACACAGCATGGACTCCGTCACGCACCGTGCGGGCCAGCGCGATGACGTCGTTTGCGGTGGCCCCGCCGCGGTTGGTCAGGGCAAGCGCGTGCTTGGTCGAAAGCCGGCAACGTGCCGCTTCGTCGTTCGGATAGCCCTTGCCGAAGCCGGCACGCTCCACCAACCAGCCCGCCGCCAGCTTGACCCCGTCCGGCGCCGGGTAATGCGGAACCGGCCCCTCGACGTCGCGGGCCAGCCGTTCGTAGGCCTCCGGAGCCACCACGGGGTTGGTGAAGAACGAACCCACGCTCCAGGTGTCGTGGTCGCTCGCGTCGAGCACCATGCCCTTGCGCGCCCGCAGCATCAGCACCGCCTCGCGCACGGCTTGGGGATCGGCGCGCTCGCCGGCGGTGGCGTTCAACGCCGCCGTCAGCTCGCCGTAGCGCAGCGGCGCGCTGCGGCCCGACGGGTCCAGTGCGAACTCCACTTCCAGTACCAGCCAAGGGATTTCGCGCCCCGCATGGGACGCCTGCTTGAAGGCGCTGGTGCGGTAACCGAAGCCGAGTTCGTCGCCCGGCACCCAGCGCACCTCACCGCTTTCGCGATCCAGCACCCGCACCCGGGTGATGGTGTCGGACACCTCCGCCCCGTACGCTCCAACGTTCTGCACGGGCGTGGCGCCGGCCGACCCGGGGATGCCCGACAGGCACTCCAGCCCGCCCAAGCCGTGCTCGATGGACTCGACCACCACGTCGTCCCAGACCGCGCCCGCCTCGGCGCGGACCACGTTGCCGTCGACCGTGATGCCGTCGTTGGCCAGGCGCACCGCGGTTAGGTCGCTCAACGTGTCGGCGATCACCAGGTTGGACCCGCCAGCAAACACCAGCACCGGCGTCGCCCGGGCTTCGGAGTCCAACTCACGCAGGGCGGCGACCACCTGATCGGTGCTGGCGCAGGTGATCAGGCGTCGCGCGACCGGCCCGACCCGCAAGGTGGTCAACGGCGCCAGCGGCACCGCCTCATCGACACGCGCGCCGGCGAAGAGCGCACCGGCACCGCTCGAATTCATGGCCCGTAACGGTAGCCTGGCCAGCTATGCCGCATTCATTCGAGTTGTCGGCCGAGTACGAGGAGAGCGTCGAAGAGGTCCACCGCGCTTTCCTGGAGGAGGGGTACTGGCGGGCCAGGCTGGCTGACATTCCCGTCGACGAGGCGAGGCTGGAGTCGATGCGGGTCGGCGGAGAGTCCGGACAGGACGGCACCGTCGAGGTGGTCACGCTGCAGGTGGTGCGCAGCCACAACCTGCACGCCGTCGTCAAGCAGCTGCACCGGGGCGACATCTGCATCAGACGCAAGGAAACCTGGGGTCCGCTCGTCGACGGCACCGCCACGGGCTCGATCGCGGTCACCATCCTGGACACCCCGGTGAACGTGTCGGGACCGGGGGAACTGGCGCCGATCTCCGACACCGGCGGCGCCCGGCTCACCTCCCGGATCACCGTCCAGGTGCGGATCCCGATCATCGGCGGCAAGGTGGAGCGGCTCATCGGCGCCCAGCTGGACGAGCTGGTGAGCCGCGAACAACGGCTGACCGCGGAGTGGATCGCCCAGAGCGCCTGAGCCGCGCATCGTCACCGCGCCTAAGCTGGCGCCCATGCGAATCGCGCTGGCGCAGATCCAAAGTGGCAGCGATCCGGCGACGAACCTCGAGCTGGTCCGCGAAAACACCCGCCGGGCCGCCGACGCGGGTGCGGTGCTGGTGGCCTTCCCGGAGGCGACCATGTGCCGGTTCGGCGTCCCCCTGGCTCCGATCGCCGAGCCCGTCGACGGGCCCTGGGCGAATGGGGTGCGCGCGATCGCGACCGAGTCCGGGATCGCCGTGATCGCGGGCATGTTCACCCCGTCCGGCGACGGACGGGTGAAGAACACGCTGATCGTGGCCGGGCCGGGCACCCCCAACCGGCCCGATGCCCGCTACGACAAGATCCACCTGTACGACGCCTTCGGCTTCGCCGAGTCGCGCACCGTCGCACCGGGCCACGAACCGGTGGTGGTCGACGTCGACGACGTCCGGGTGGGATTGAGCATTTGCTACGACATCCGCTTCCCGGCGCTCTACACCGAGCTGGCCCGCCGCGGTGCCCAGCTGATCGTCGCCTGCGCGTCCTGGGGCTCGGGGCCGGGCAAGCTCGAGCAGTGGACGCTGCTGGCCCGGGCCCGCGCACTGGATTCGATGAGTTATGTCGCCGCGGTCGGTCAGGCCGATCCCGGCGCGGCCCTGACCGATTCCGGGTCGGGCGCGCCGCTGGGGGTGGGCGGCAGCCTCGTGGCCTCACCGCTGGGCGAGGTGGTCGCCTCGGCCGGCGCCGAGCCGCAGCTCGTGGTCGCCGACATCGACGTCGACCGGGTCGCCGCGGCCCGGGACAGCATCGCGGTGCTGCGCAACCGCTCCGACTTTGCTCAGGTGGATAGGGCAGAATCGGTTGGGTGACGAACCCACAGGGCCCACCAGGACCACCGAACGAGGGCCCGTCGACATGGGCCCGTCCCGGCAACCAAGGCCCCTTCGGCCAGCCCCCGACTGAGCGTCCGACCGAACGCATCAACACCGGCGGCCCGGCAGCAGGGTTCTAGTTGGCGAGCCAACCCACGCGGGCCCAGCTGGCGGCCCTGATCGACCACACT
>NZ_LZKK01000030.1 GCF_001672815.1 Mycobacterium sp. E796
GGGCCGGCGATCGTCGTCGTCGAGCGGTTCACCGGCGGTCATCTTCGCGATGTTCGCCGGCGGGTGCAGGGTGTCGGCGTCGATGAAGGGCACCGCCAACCGTCGGGCCAGCGCCGCCCCCACCGTCGACTTGCCCGATCCCGAGACGCCCATCACCACGACGGGCGGGCCGGCCGCTATTCGGCGAGGTTGCGGTTCCATTCCACCCAACCGACACCCTGCACCCGCCGGCGAACATCGCGAAGATGACCGCCGGTGAACCGCTCGACGACGACGATCGCCGGCCCTGGCTCGAACGCGTCGGGGAGTGGTTGGCCGACCACCGCGACGGCGCCGTGGCGAGCTGCTCGGCGCTCAAACGCAAATACCGCGACCAGCTCCGCGCCCACTGCCCCGAGGTCGAGTTCCTCCATCTGGCCGGTTCACCCGAACTGATCGGCCGCCGGCTGGCCGCGAGGTCGGGCCATTTCATGCCGGCCGCCTTGCTGCGATCCCAGTTCGACGCGCTCGAACCCCTCGGCGCCGACGAGGCGGGCAAAACCATCGACGCAAGCCAACCGGTGGAGGCGATCGTCGACGCGTTTATCATGTAGCAGTATGCTACATTCTGTAACGAAATGCTGCAGGGGCGGAGGAAGGTCATGGCAGAGGGTCTCGATCGCGTCACGCGCGTGGCCGCGGACCTGATGGACAGCGCGGCGTCCGAGGGCGCCCGCCAGAGCCGTTCGGCCAAGCAGCAACTCGACCACTGGGCGCGGGTCGGGCGGGCGGTGTCCAGCCAGCACACCAGCTCTCGGCGGCGGGTGGAGGCGGTGTTGGCCGGTCACTTGGCGACCGGCGACCTCACCGTCGAGGAGGGCGTCGTGTTCAACGCCGAGATCTCGGCCGCCATCGAGGAAAGCCTGGCGCGCACCGATTACGGGGCGGCGCTGGCCGGGCAGGGCATCACCACGGTGGCCCTCAACGACGCCGGTGAGATCGTTGAGCACCGGCCCGACGGCACCGAGGCGGTGCTTTCGGCCAAGCGCTGAGCGCGCGGGACGATGAACCGCCTAGACCTCGTGGTCGGGCCGAACGGCGCCGGCAAGTCGACGTTCATCGCGTTCACCCTCTCGCCGCTGCTGCCCCGAAGCTTCGTCGTCAACGCCGACGAGATCGCCCGCCAGCGCTGGCCCGAGGACCCCGCCTCGCACGCGTACGACGCCGCGGAAATCGCCGCCGGCACGCGCGCCAAGTTGATCGAGCTGGGCAGGTCTTTCATTGCGGAGACCGTCTTTTCGCATCCCTCGAAGCTGGACCTGATCCGCAGCGCGCGCGGCGAGGGCTTCACCGTCGTCCTGCACGCGCTGCTCGTCCCGGAAGACCTTGCGGTCGAACGGGTTAGGCACCGGGTGGCAGCCGGCGGCCACCATGTGCCCGAGGACAAGGTCCGGCAGCGGCACCGCCGGCTGGGGGCACTCGCCGCGGGCGCCATCGCCTTGTCGGACATCGCGACCGTCTACGACAACACGCGCCTGCGCGGGCCGCGCATCGTCGCCCAATTCAGCGGCGGCGAGGTGGTCGGCTCGCCCGACTGGCCGCAGTGGGCACCGAAGGAACTGTCGGCCCGCTGGCCGAACTGAACGCGGTTACCAAATGCGCCGGCGCCGGCGGGTCGGGAGCCCCTCGCCCACCCGGTCGCGGGCGGTGTCGGCCAGTTCGCTGCCGCGGGCGGCCGCCGTGTTGGCCAACTCGATGCCGCGCAACCGCGCGATCTCGGCGAGCTCGACCCCGCGGTCCCGCGCCGTGTCGGCGAGTTCTTCGCCGCGCTTGCGCGCCTTCTTCGCCAGCGGTGCGCTCTTTTCGGCGGCCGTGCTGGCGAGTTCTTCGCCGCGTTTGCGCGCCTTCTTTGCCAGCGGTGCGCTCTTTTCGGCGGCGGTGCTGGCCAGTTCCCGGCCGCGCTCGAGGGCGGCCTCGGCGTACGGGGCGCTCCGTTCGGCGGCGGTGCTGGCCAGTTCGCGGCCGCGTTCGAGGGCGGCCTCGGCGTACGGGGCGCTCCGTTCGGCGGCGGTGCTGGCCAGTTCGCGGCCGCGCTCGGCGCCGACCTGGAGGCCGTGCACGATCTTTTCCCCGAGTTCGCCGAGCTCGCCGTCGTCCGACCCGGGCAGCGCCGACGACACCCGCTCGGAGAGCCGTTCCGCGGCTTGGCGGCCCCGCCACCCCAGGGACGGCTTGCCGGCCGTATCGGCGGACGCGATCATCAGCCCGCCGACCAGGCTGAGATCGGTCAGAAAGTCCTTGCGCTTCTGGGCTTTCAGCTGCGGGTCGCTCTCACTCCAGAACATGTGCGCGCCGAGGTTGGCCGGGAGCACCGTGAGGGCGAGCGCCGCTGAAGCGACGCGCGGCGCCTTGCCGATGGCAAGCAGCAAGCCGCCGCCGATCTGGACGGCCGCATTGATCTGAGCGAACGTCTGGGGGTCGCTGGGAATACTGCTCCCCACCGGATCCGGCAGGGCGCGAAGACCGTCGACGGCCGGCGCCGCGGCTTCGGCCGCCGGCTTTGGATTGAGCAGCGAGTCGATTCCCTGGCCGATGAACACCGCCGACAACAGGGGCCTCGCGATTCTGCGGATCAACATGGCAGCTGGGTTACCCGGCCGACCGGGCGGCAAACCGCTGGGAGCCGCGCCCAGTCAAAGGCCCTGCTCGCGGCCGTCGCGTTCCGCCCGGCGATAGGGTGGAGCGCGTGCGGGCGTTGATCGTCGTCGACGTGCAAAACGACTTCTGCGAGGGCGGCTCGCTGGCGGTGGATGGCGGGGCGGCGTTGGCTTCCGCCATCACCGGGTACCTCGCCGGCGAGCCCGGTTACGACCACGTCGTCGCGACCGCGGACTTCCACATCGACCCCGGCGACCATTTCTCCGACCGCCCGGACTACCGGTCGTCGTGGCCTCCGCATTGCGTCGCGGACAGCCGTGGGGCGCAGTTTCACCCCGGCCTCGACACCCGCCGCATCGAGGCAGTGTTCCGAAAGGGCGACTACGCCGCCGCGTACAGCGGCTTTGAGGGCGTCGACGACGAGGGGACCCCGCTGCTCGAGTGGCTGCGCCGGCGCGGGGTCGACGAAGTCGACGTGGTCGGCATCGCCACCGACCACTGCGTGCGGCGGACCGCCGAGGACGCGGCGAGGGCCGGCCTGACCACCCGCGTGCTGGTGGATCTGACCGCGGCCGTGTCCGCGGACTCGGCCGCGGAAGCGTTGGGGGAGATGCGAACCCTCGGCATCGAGCTGGTCGGCGGCCCGTGATGGTGGTGCCCCTGGATCGCGAGCGCCTGCTCGCCGCGGTGGAACGCTCGCCGCAGGCCGCGGCGGCGCACGACCGCGCCGAATGGGTGGGGCTGTTCACCGTCGACGGCCGGATCGAAGACCCGGTGGGATCGCGCCCGCACGTGGGGCATTCCCGGATCGGCCGCTTCTACGACACCTTCATCGGCCCCCGCGACATCAAGTTCCACCGCGACCTCGACGTCGTCGTTGGCGCCGCGGTGCTGCGGGACCTCGAGCTCGAGGTGTCGATGGGCTCGAGCGTGACCTCGAACGTGACCTCGAACGTGAAGATGTACATACCCGCTTTCCTGCGTTACGACCTCCGAGAAGACAACGGCCAGTGGAAGATTGCCCACCTGCGCGCCTACTGGGAGTTGCCGGCGATGATGCTGCAGTTCCTGCGGGCCGGGTCGCGGGCGGCGGTGCCCGCCGTGGCACTGTCGCGTGATTTGTTGGCCAATCAGGGATTCGGGGGGACCGCGGGCTTCCTGGCCGGATTGCGCCGCCCCGGTGCGCGGCGCAAGCGGCTGGCGGAGGCCTTCCTCGGCGCGGTCGCCCGGAAGGACACATCCGCGGCTCTAAGCCATCTGTCGCCAAGGGCCGCAATAACTTTGGGCGACAACGACCGCGTCGATCTTGCCGAACTGTCCGAACGGCTCGACGGGGCCGCCTGGGCCAAGGTGATCGGCGCCGGGACCAACGTCGCGGTCTCGGTCAGCTCGGCCCGCGGGCGCGGCGTCATGCTCGTCGACGTGGCCTGGCCGGGAAACGCGATCGACCGGATCCGGTACTTTCCCGCCTGACGGCTCCCACCTTTCTCGGGCCGTCGAAGTTAGCCAGTGCCGGATGCTTCTATGTCTTGCCAGGCAACTGATCCTGCCGTAGAAATAGCTGTCACTGAATGGAGGCGGGCAATGGGTGTGGTGCGGATCTTCGGCGTGGGACTTGCGTTCACCGCCGTCCTGACGGTGGGAACGGCCTGCACGGTCACAACCACGACATCTTCCTCGTCGAGCTCGTCCAAGCCGACGTCGTCCACCACCACGTCGTCGAGTTCGGCGACATCGACCCCCACGTCGAGCACGCCGTCCGGCGTTGCACCGCTGGGCGACTACACCTATCTGCTGCTGCAGGCCAGCGACATCGGTCCCGACACCGCGACCACGGCACCCCCAGTGCAGAACCCCGGCGGTATCGCCGGAGCCGGCGTGACGTACGCCAATCCGGATCGGACGCGCAGCATCGACGATCTCGTCGTGGTGTTCACCGACCCGGCGACCGCCGCGCAGCAGGCCAAGGAGCGCGCGTCGTCCTACGGCAAATACGTGACCGGGGCCCCGCAGCCGTTCGAGGTCGGGACCAACGGCCTCATCGCGGTGGGGACGTCGCCCGACAACTCCAAATCGGTGACGTATGTGACGTTCGCCGAGGGGAGGGTGGGCGTTGACCTGGAGTTCGACAGCGCGCCCAACGATCCCGCCCCGAGCGACGTCGTGCTCGACATGGCCCGCAGGCAGGACCAGCTCATCAAGGACCGGTTGCCCGCCTAGCAGGGTTCAGCGCGCCACCATCAACGCCAGCGTGGCCGCCGACAGGCACAGGTAGGCGCCGGGAAACGCGATGTTGTAGAAGACGCGTGCCCGCAGGTGAGTAACCACCGCGCCGACGAAAAACAGCACCAGGCCGATGGCGGCCGCAATCCCCAACGCGCGAAGGCCCACCAGCCCGACCACCAGCCCGGTGGACCCGGCCAGCTTGATCGCCGCCAGTGGCCGCAGCCACGAGCGCGGCACGCCGACCTCGGCCGAGTTCGCCAGGACGAATCCGGCGGGAATCAGGTCGGCCACCGCTACTCCGGCGGTGACGACGGCGGTTGTCAGCGTGATCACGATGTACGTGGTATGGATGTTCGTCATCTGCTCCAACCCCTTGTCCTACATGGTTTTTCCGCGGCGGCGAGCCGGATGGCCGCCCCGCGCGTCGCGGCGCACAATCGGTAGGGTCATGGTGCTGGTCTCCTTTGCGACAGAGAGTTCGATGGATGCGTTCACCGTCTTGACGACTCCCACGCGGAAAAGGTGACCCATGAGCGCACCAAAGGATTTGGCGGATCTCGCGCAGCGGTTCGACGCGGATCGACGACACCTGAGGTCGGTCGCGTTTCAGCTGCTCGGCTCGGTGGCCGACGCCGACGACGCCGTCCAGTCGGCGTGGCTGAAGGCCAGCGGCACGGCTTTTGACGGCATCCGCAACCTCACCGGCTGGTTCACCACGATCACCGCCCACGCGGCCATCGACCAGCTCCGGGCGCGGGGGCGGCGCGCCGAGCGACCGCTCGGCGAGCCCACCGAGCTCGACCGGCTCACGGGGACCGCGGCGGCCCCGGCGGACGAGGACGCGCTGCTCGCGGACTCGGTCGGCAGCGCCATGCTCGTCGTGCTCGACCGGCTCTCACCCGCGGAGCGGGTGGCGTTCGTGCTGCACGACGTGTTCGCCATGCCGTTCGAGGAGGTCGCCGCCCTTCTGGACCGCTCGCCGGCCGCGGCGAAGAAACTGGCAAGCCGGGCCCGGGCACGCCTGCACGCCCGTCCGGCGATCGAACCGGCCCGTGCGGCCGAGCGCCAAGCGGTCGTCGAGGCGTTTCTGGCGGCGTCCCGCGGCGGCGATATCGCCACCCTGCTCGAGCTGCTGGCGCCCGACGTGGTGCGCCGGGTCGACGCGGCGCTGGTCCCCACGGACGTGCCCACCGAAGTGCGCGGGGCGAGGGAGGTCGCCGAGGAGACCCGCCGCTTCACCCGCCGCGCGCGGACGGGCGTGGTCCTGCTCATCGACGGCGTCCCGGGCATCGTCCTCGCGCCAAACGGTCGCGCCCAGGCCATGCTCCGGATCGGCGTCGGCCCCGACAACCGCATCCACGCCATCGACATCACCAGCGACCCCGGCCGGCTGCGCCGGGCCGTTCTCGCGCTGCCGAGTAAAGATCCCAAACGCCCGGCGGCGGAGGCCGCTACCGGGCAACATCGGGAGCACCATGCTCGATAAGCCGTTCGGGCGGCGAAGCCTGCTGCGGGGAGCCGGTGCGCTCACCGCGGCGTCGCTGGCGCCCTGGGCCGCCGGCTGCGCCCCCGACGACGACGCGTTGACCTTCTTCTTCGCGGCCAATCCGGACGAGCGGGATCGCAGGATCCGCATCGTCGAGGAGTTTCAGCGCCGCCACCCCGATATCAAGGTTCGGGCGGTGTTATCGGCGCCGGGCGTGATGCAGCAGCTATCGACGTTTTGCGCGGGCGGCAAGTGCCCGGACGTGATGATGGCGTGGGAACTGACCTACGCTGAACTGGCCGCCCGGGGTGTTTTGCTCGACCTCAACACCATGCTGGCTCGCGATCCAGGTTTCGCGGCGGAACTGAAGGCGGACAGCATCCCTTCGCTGTATGACACCTTCGCGTTCGATGGGGGCCAGTACGCGCTCCCGGAACAGTGGTCCGGAAACTATCTGTTCTACAACAAACGGCTTTTCGCCGAGGCCGGGCTGCCGGCGCCACCCGGAACCTGGGAGCGGGCGTGGAGTTTCGAAGAATTCCTGAATACCGCGACCGCTCTCACCAAGCGGGGTGGTTCTGGGCGCGTCACGCAGTGGGGCTTCGTCAACATGTGGTTCTCGTACTACTCGGCCGGGCTGTTCGCCATGAACAACGGCGTACCGTGGGCCACCCCGCTGAAGAACCCGACCCACTTCAACTTCGGCGACGAGGCTTTCATCGAGGCGGTGCAGTTCTACGCCGACCTGGCCAACAAGCACAAGGTGGCGCCCGACGCATCCGAGGTGCAGTCGATGTCCACGCCCGATCTGTTTGCGGCGGGCAAAGCGGCGATCGGGCTGGGTGGCCACTGGCGATATCAGACATTCCTTCGTGCCGATGACCTGGATTTCGACGTCACCCCGCTGCCGGTGGGGCCGCGCCGGCAGGGGCAGCCCGCGCGCTCCAACATCGGTGCCACCGGGCTGGCCATCTCCGCGAGCAGTCAGCGAAAGGAGCAGGCATGGGAGTTCGTGAAATTCGCGACGGGGCCGGTTGGCCAGGCGTTGACCGGTGAATCCACGTTGTTCGTGCCGGTGCTGCGCTCCGCGCTCGACTCGAGCGGATTCGCCGAATCACACCACAGAATCGACAATCTCGCCGTCCTCACCCAGGGCCCGGCGCATTCCGACGGGTTGCCGGTCACCCCGGCGTGGGAGAAGATCGTTGCCCTGATGGACCGCAACTTCGGGCCCGTGCTGCGTGGATCCCGCCCGGCGACGTCGCTGACCGCGCTGCCGCCCGCGCTCGACGAGGTGCTGCGCACCTCATGACATCGGCGTCCGGTCCCTCCCGGCGACGCGCCCGCGCCGGTCGCCTGTTCGTCGCGCCCAACCTCGCCGCGGTCGCGGTGTTCATGCTGTTTCCGCTCGGCTTCTCGCTCTACATGAGCTTTCAGCAGTGGGACGTCTTCAGGCCGCCGAAATTCGTGGGCCTCAAGAACTTCCAGGAGCTGTTCACCTCCGACCCGCTGTTTCTGATCGCCATCCGCAACACCGTGATCTTCACCCTCGGCACCGTCGTGCCGACCATCCTGGTCAGCCTCGTCGTGGCCGGCGTGCTGAACCGAAAGGTCAAGGGCATCGGTGTTTTCCGCACGATCGTCTTCCTACCACTGGCCATCTCGTCGGTGGTGATGGCGGTCGTGTGGCAGTTCGTCTTCAACACCGACAACGGGCTGCTCAACATCATGCTCGGCTGGGTCGGGATCGGGCCGATCCCATGGCTGGTCGACCCCAAGTGGGCCATGGCTTCGCTGTGCATCGTCAGCGTCTGGCGCAGCGTGCCGTTCGCCACCGTCATCCTGCTCGCCGCGATGCAGGGGGTTCCCGAAAGCGTCTACGAGGCGGCCCGGATCGACGGCGCGGGCGAGGTACGGCAATTCGTCTTCATCACCGTGCCGCTGATCCGGGGGGCGATCTCTTTCGTGGTGGTCATCTCGATCATCCACGCGTTCCAGGCGTTTGACATGGTCTACGTCCTCAACGGCGCGAACGGTGGGCCCGAAAGCGCCACCTATGTGCTGGGCATCATGCTGTTCCAGCACGCGTTCTCGTTCCTGGAATTCGGCTACGCGTCGGCGCTGGCCTGGGTGATGTTCGCGATCCTGCTGGTGCTGACCGTGGTGCAGTTGCGGCTGGCGCGGCAGCGTTCTTTGGAGGCGTCCGGTGGTCTTGGCTGAGCGGGTGTTCACGCGCAACGTGTTTCGCGCCGTCCTCGTGTACACGGCGCTGACCGCGATCGCCTGGTGCTGGCTGTTCCCGATCGCGTGGGCCGTGTCCGGTTCGTTGAAACGGGAAGGCGAGGTGACCGAGCCCAGGCTGTTGCCGGCCCATCCGCGGTGGTCCAACTACACCGAGGTGTTCTCGCTGATGCCGTTCTGGCGCATGTTTTTCAACACGGTGCTGTACGCGGGGTGCGTCACGGCCGGGCAGGTCTTCTTCTGTTCGCTGGCCGGATACGCGTTCGCGCGGCTGCAGTTCCGCGGCCGGGAGGCGTTGTTCGTCCTATACCTGGGCACGCTGATGGTGCCGCTGACGGTCACGGTGATCCCGCAGTTCATCCTGATGCGGACCGTGGGTTGGGTGGACACGCCCTGGGCGATGATCGTGCCGGGCTTGTTCGGCAGCGCCTTCGGCACATATCTCATGCGGCAGTTCTTCCGCACGTTGCCAACCGATCTCGAGGAGGCGGCGATCCTGGACGGTTGTTCCCCATGGCAGATCTACTGGCGCATCCTGCTGCCGCACGCGCGGCCGGCGGTGTTGGTGCTCGCGGTGCTCACCTGGGTCAACGTGTGGAACGACTTCCTGTGGCCGCTGCTGATGATTCAGCGCAACAGCCTGGCGACGCTGACGCTCGGCCTGGTCAGGCTGCGCGGCGAATACGTCGCCCGCTGGCCGGTGATCATGGCCACCTCCATGCTGATCATGGTGCCGCTGGTCGTCATCTACGCCTTCGCCCAGCGCTCCTTCGTCCGGGGCATCGCCGTCACCGGAATGAACGGATAGCCATGGCATCGGTCAGTTTCGAGCAGGCGACGCGGCGCTATCCGGGCACGGATCGACCCGCCCTGGACGGCCTCGATCTCGAGGTCGGGGACGGCGAATTCGTCGTCCTGGTCGGACCGTCCGGCTGCGGCAAGACGACCTCGCTGCGGATGGTTGCCGGACTGGAAACGCTGGACGCCGGGCGCATCCGGATCGGGGACCGCGACGTCACCAACGTCGACCCCAAGGATCGCGACGTGGCGATGGTCTTTCAGAATTACGCGCTCTACCCGCACATGACGGTGGCGCAGAACATGGGCTTCGCGCTCAAGATCGCCAAAACCCCGAAAGCCGAGATCCGCGAGCAGGTGCTGGCCGCGGCGAAACTGCTTGACCTGCAGCCGTATCTGGATCGCAAGCCCAAAGACCTGTCCGGCGGGCAGCGCCAGCGGGTCGCCATGGGCCGTGCGATCGTGCGGCGCCCGCAGGTCTTCCTGATGGACGAGCCGTTGAGCAACCTCGACGCCAAACTGCGCGTGCAGACCCGCAACCAGATCGCCGCGCTGCAGCGGCGGCTCGGCACCACGACCGTGTACGTCACCCACGACCAGGTGGAGGCCATGACCATGGGGGATCGGGTCGCCGTCCTGTGCGACGGGGTGCTGCAACAGTTTGCGACACCGCGAGAGCTCTACCGCAACCCCGAGAACGTCTTCGTGGCGGGATTCATCGGCTCCCCGGCGATGAACCTGTTCACCCTCCCCGTCGTGGACTCCTCGGTGTCGCTGGGGGACTGGCCGATCCGGGTACCGCGCGAGATGGACGGCACCGAGGAGGTCGTTGTCGGGGTCCGCCCCGAACACTTCGAACTGGGCGGCCTCGGCGTCGAGATGGAAGTGGACGTGGTCGAGGAGCTCGGCGCGGACGCCTATCTCTACGGCCGAATCACGGGTTCGGGCAACGTGATCAGCCAGCCTGTCGTCGCGCGCGCCGACGGGCGTCACCCACCGGAAAAGGGCAGCCGCGTGCGCCTACACCCCGAACCCGGGCACTTGCACTTCTTCGGCACCGATGGCCGAAGGATCTCTTGAGTGGCTACGCGCTGGCGCACCCGATCGCGTGCAGCCGACGCTGCACGCGCGCGATGTCGTCGTCGGAGGGCATCGCGTTGGTGACGTGCGTGATCGCCACCCCGACGTCGGTGCTGCTGATCGGCGCACATCGGCGCATGATGAGTTCTCTTGTGATGGTGTTGATCTCGTCGTTCGAGACACGCCGGTGCGACAAAGCCGCCAGCGGCGCGTAACCGGTCGCCGGCATGCCGGTGGGGTACCCGGCGCGCAAGAAAGCGACAATGCTCGACACCCAATGGGACAGGTCCATAACGTCCACCTCGCTCACCGCCACACGCTGTGCATTAGCGGCACTTAGCAACGTAGCAGCGGCAACGCGATCAGCCCGGTAAGGCCACGCAGTTACTTACGACAATTTATGGATTTCTCATGCTTACGGCCGAATCCTTAACAGGTTCGAGGCGCGGATGCTGTTATTCACAACAATGACTATCGAGCGTCCGAGCGCGACGATTGTCTCGCCAGGACCCGCGCCTACTGCCAAAGGGAGTCGCCCGGATGATCCCCTATTCCGACGGTATCCCGGCCCGCCGGTTTCCCATCGTGAACTCAACGCTGATCGCGATCAACTTCGCGGTGTTTCTGTTCTACGAATTGCCGAACGGGGATGCCGCGATCGACCGGGCGTCGTTTTATCCGTGCAACGTCGACGGTGCCTGTCACGTCGGCGTCTCCTGGGGGTTCGGCTGGATCACGGCCATGTTCCTGCATGCCGGCTGGGATCACATCCTCGGCAACATGCTGTTCCTGTTCATCTTCGGCAAGAACGTCGAGGATGCGTTCGGACGGCTCGGCTACCTGCTCTTGTACTTCGCCGGGGGGTTCGTCGCCACCCTGACGCAGACGGCCATGACCCTGCTCTTCGGCTCGGCCTCCGATGCGCGGGTACCGACACTCGGTGCCAGCGGCGCGATCGCGGCCGTGCTGGGCGCTTATCTGGTCCTCTACCCGAGCTCGCGCATCAGCACGTTAATCGGGTGGATCCCGGTCGGCATCCCTGCCTGGGTGTTCCTGGGTGGCTGGTTCCTCTACCAGTTTTTCGAGGGCAACTCCTCGCTGGTCCACCCCAAGGCCGGCGGCAGCGGCGTCGCTTTCTTCGCCCATGTCGGCGGATTCGTCTTCGGTTTCCTGGTAGCGCGAGTGCTGGTCGGTGCCGATCGACTTGCGGTTCGGCAACCCCAGGGGGGTGGATGATGACACCGAAAATCGTGCCGGGCCGGCCCGACGCGCTCGGCGCCACACCCGATGCCGGGGGCACCAACTTTGCGGTCGCCTCCGGCGGTGACGAGGTGACACTGTGCCTGTTCGACGCTGACGGAGCCGAGACGCAGCTGGTGATGCCCGACCGCGACGGCGACGTCTGGCACGGCTTCGTGCCAGGCATCGGGCCGGGACAGGCCTACGGATTTCGGGTCGGCGGCCCCTTCGACCCCGGCCGCGGGCTGCGCTACAACCCGGCCAAGCTACTGCTGGACCCCTACGCACGCGCAATCGTGGGCGATGTGCGCTACGGACCGGAAGTCGTCGGTCACTCCCTGGAAAACCCCGCGGCGCCAAGCCCTCTGGACTCGGCCCAGCATGTGCCGCGCAGCCTGGTTTGTGCGGCGCTCCCGCCGCTCACCGCACCCAAGCCGCAGCAGGGGCTCGCCGACAGCATTCTTTACGAGGTTCACGTTCGCGGATTCACGGCAAGCCATCCGGGCGTTCCAGAAGAACTGCGCGGTACCTATGCGGGCCTTGCCCATGATGCGGCACTGCAGCACCTGACCGACCTTGGCGTCACCGCGGTGGAACTGTTGCCCGTCCACCGCAGCGTGCCCGAGCAGTTTCTCGTCGACCGGAGCCTGACGAACTACTGGGGGTACAACACGATCGGGTTCTTTGCGCCGCAGGCAAACTACTCCGCCGCGGCGCGCGCCGGCCAATGGGGCGCGGAAGCCGCGGAGTTCCGCGCCATGGTCGATGCGCTGCACGCCGCCGATTTGGAAGTGATCCTCGACGTGGTGTTCAACCACACGGCCGAGGGCGGACCCGGCGGGCCCACCCTGTCGTTCCGCGGGCTCGACAACCCCGCCTACTACCGGCTCGTTCCGGGCGACCCGAGCAGCTACTACGACACGACCGGGACCGGTAATTCGTTGAACACCGGCAATCCCACGACGCTGCGGTTGATCATGGACTCCCTTCGCTATTGGCTGTCGCAGATGGGCGTCGACGGCTTTCGGTTCGACCTGGCGGCCACCCTGGGCCGCGGGGGCGGCGCGTTCGACCCGGTGTCCGCCTTCTTCGATGTCATCGGTCAAGACCCGGTGATTTCGCGGGCAAAGCTGATCGCCGAACCCTGGGACGTCGGCCAGATGGACAGCTATGAGGTGGGCCGATTTCCGCCGCTGTGGAGCGAATGGAACGGACGCTTCCGCGACACGGTCCGCGACTGGTGGCGCAGCCACGACGGGCTTCTGGCGGACTTCGCATCCCGGCTGTGTGCCTCGTCGGACATCTACGGCGATCGTGCCGAGGGGCGACGCCCGAGCGCATCGGTCAACTTCGTCACCGTGCACGACGGATTCACGCTGCGCGACCTCGTCTCCTACGACCAGAAACACAACGAGGCGAACGGCGAAAACAACCGCGACGGCACCGACGACAACCGGTCATGGAACTGCGGGGTGGAGGGCCCGACCGACGATCCCGATGTGTTGGCCCTGCGCGCGCGCCAGCAGCGCGCGTTCCTGCTGACCCTGTTGCTGTCCGGCGGGGTCCCGATGCTGCTGGGTGGCGACGAACTCGGCCGCACCCAGCGCGGCAACAACAACGCCTACTGCCAGGACAACGAGATCACCTGGTTCGACTGGTCCGCGCGCGACGACGACCTCAGCGGTTTCACCACCGACCTCATCGCGCTGCGCCGCCGTCATCCCGTGTTCCGCAGGCGCCGCTTCCTCACCGGCCCGGCCGCCGCGGACCTGCGCTGGTTCACGGCGGCCGGCACCGATATGACCCCCCAGGACTGGACGGATCCCCTCGCACGCAGCATCGCGTTGTTCATCGACGGCACAACGGATCCCGACGTCGCCCCCGATGGCACGCCGATGGTCGACGATGATTTCCTGGTACTCGTCAACGCCTGGTGGGAGCCGCTGACCTTCTCCGTCCCGGCAGATCTTGCGCTCCTGCCCTGGGACATCGTGTGCGACTCCTTCGACCCCAGGCGAACCGGACGCGCCGGGCAACAGCTGGAGGTCGGGCCGCGGTCCGCGGTGGTCCTGCGATCCGCTGGCGCGCCGTAACCCCGTTTGGCCGCAACGCTTCCTAGTATTGCCGGGTGGTCGATCGCTACGGAACGGATGTCCTCGCCTCGGGTCGGCGCAAACCTCGCTCGACGGAGCACCCGGCCGAGCTCGGCCTGGTGGTCGAGGACGTCGAAACCGGCTACGTCGGGGCGGTGGTGCGGGCCGAATACGGCCGCGTCTACCTGGAGGACCGGCACGGTCACACGCGCGGCTTTCCGCTCGGCCCAGGCTTTTTGCTCGAGGGCCGCCCGGTGATCCTCACGGCGCCGCGCCGCACAGCGCCTACCGCCGCGGGCAGGACGGCGTCCGGCTCCGTCGCGGTGCCCGGCGCGCGTGCCCGGGTCGCCCGGGCCGGCCGGATCTACGTCGAGGGCCGCCATGACGCCGAACTGATCGCACAGGTGTGGGGCGACGACCTCCGCATCGAGGGCGTCGTCGTCGAGCATCTCGGTGGCATAGACGATCTGGTGGGTATCGTGGCGGAGTTCGCGCCCGGCCCCGGGCGCCGGCTCGGCGTGCTCGTCGATCACCTCGTCGCGGGATCGAAGGAGACCCGGATCGCCGAGGCGGTACGCCGGGGACCGGGCGGCCTCGACACCCTGGTCGTCGGCCACCCCTACGTCGACATCTGGCAGGCCGTGAAGCCGCAGCGGCTCGGCCTCGCGGCCTGGCCCGAGGTTCCGCGGAACATCGAGTGGAAGCACGGCGCCTGCGCGGCGCTCGGCCTGCCGCACAACAACCAGGCCGACATCGCCCGGGCGTGGCGGCGCATCCGCTCGAGCGTGCGCGACTGGAACGACCTGGAACCGGAGCTCATTGGCCGCGTCGAGGAACTCATCGACTTCGTCACGCAACCGCCCGGGCCCTGAACCTTCCGACGAAAAAGATCCGCGGGATTTTATTCGCGCGCCGAACCCGCCCGGCGGGCCCGACCTGCTTGACGCGTGCTGGCGCCCCACCGACTAGCTACCTCAGAGCGGCGATGTTCGGCCGAGGAAGCCCACGACACCGGGCAGAGTCGGTTCATCCGGGCAACACCGCGCCGGTGCGCGCGATCGTCGGCGGCCGCGCTGTTTCGGGCAAGTGACGTGCCGCCTCGTCGGCGCGGGGCGAGCGCGCCCGCCGTCACGCATTGCTTCCGGGGAGCACTAAATCCGTGGAGACCCCAAACACCGCGGGAAACGGAGGACGTTCATGACCGACGCGCTCGTCATCGATGCCGAAGGGCTCGACCGGCTGTCGTGTAATGCCAAGGCCAACCCCGACACCGGCAAGAAGACGCTGAAGGCGAAGACGGTTTGTGAAGCGGGGTTCCGCAACATGACCTACGTGCGCGGTCTCGCGCCGATGCTGGTGGGAGAACCGCCGGCGCTGCTGGGCGACGACTCGGCGCCCAACCCGTCAGAAACAGCCCTGGCGGCGCTGGGGTCGTGCGTGTCGGTCGGCCTGCTCGCCAACGCCACACACCGTGGGGTGACCCTGACCAAGATCGAGGTCGAGATGGAGGGCGACATCGACATCTCCGCGGTCTGGGGGGTGGGCGACACCCCGTCGGGCAAACGCCTCGGCTTCAGCGCGGTTCGCTGCAAGGTCACCCTCGCCGGCGATGCCGACGACGCGACCCTCAAACAGATCCACGACAACGCGATCGCCTGGTCGCCGGTGGTCAGCACGTTCCGCAACCCGGTGGCCGTGGACTCGACGCTGGTCACCGAATAGGCATCGTGGCAAAGGGATTTAGTGAAATGACGGCGACCTTGGACCCCGCGGCCGGCCGGTTGGACCTCGAACTGCTGGAAGACATCCGCGCCCACGCCGGGGCGTTGGACGCCGGCGAGCACCACTCGCGCCGCAGTTTCGCCGCGCTCGGCGCTGCCGGCCTGCTGGGGATCGGTGCACCGGGCAACGCCGACGGCAGGCTGCCCGAGATGGCCGAAGTCGTGCGGCGGATCTCCGGCGAGTGCATGAGCACCGGTTTCTCGGTGTGGGCGCATCGGATGACGGTGGAGTACTTACTCACCGCCGCAACGCCTTTCAGCATCGCGGCGGCGCGGCCGCTGCTCGCCGGAACCGCGCTGGGGGTCACTGCCATGGCATCGGCCTTCAAGGAGGCGGCGGGCTGCGGCAGCCTGGAGCTTACGGCCGCACCGGTCGACGGCGGTTACGAATTGTCCGGTCCGATCAGGTGGGCCAGCAACCTCTACCCGGACTCGACAATGGTCACCGCCGCGCGGACCGACGCCGGCGAAAAGCTCATCGTGGCACTGCCGTTGGACACACCCGGGGTCGTCGTAGGGGAGCACTTCGACCTGTTGGCACTGGGCAGCACGGCGTCGTCGTATCTGAATCTGCAGTCCGCGTACGTTCCCGCGGAGCAGGTGTTGTCGCGCGACTTCGATGGGTTTCTGCGCACGGTGCGCCCGACATTCCTTGTCTTGCAGTCGGCGATGTGCCTGGGGCTGACGAGAACCACGGTGGAGGAGAGCAGGCCGGGGCTGACGGGGGTCAACGCCGTCTTCGCCGCGGACGTCGAACGCATCGCGGAAAAGCTCGCCTCGGCGGAGGCGACGTTGGCGAGGTTGGCGGCAGCGGTCGGCGGGTCCGAGACGTCACGGACGCCGACGAAGAAAGAGCTGCTGTCGCTACGGCTCGCCGCAGCCGAACTTGCCGGCGCCAGCGCCGATCTGGAGATCCGAACCGCCGGTGGCAAGGGTTACGCCAGTAGGACCTCGGCGAGTCGGCGATATCGGGAAGCGGCGTTCATTCCCGTGCAGTCCCCGTCGGAAGCCCAACTGCGCTGGGAACTTGCTAGATGCGCCTGAGTGAGGGTCGATGGTGACCCCAGTCGCGCTGCCCCCCGAGGGCGCCGAGTCTGAACACCTGGTCGGCGGAATTCCGCTGGCCAGTTTGGTGCGCGACTTCCACCGGCCGATGGTGAACTTCGCTCGCACCATGGTCAATTCGACGACGGTGGCCGAAGAAGCGGTGCAGGAAGCATGGGTGCAGGTCCTGCAGTCGTCCGATTCGTTCGAGGGACGTTCCTCGGTGCGCACGTGGTTGTTCGGGATCGTCAAGAACACCGCATCGCGGTACCGGCGGCGTGAGTCGCGGATCCGCGACCACGAGGTCCTGGCGGCCACCGACACTGAAGCCGTGGACCCACTGGCAGGTCGCATGCACCCCCTCGGCCACCCCGACGCCGGGCACTGGAGCTCGCCGCCGTCGCATCGCTTCCTACCCGAGGACCAGACGGTGGCAGGCGAACTCGTCGGGCTCGTGCGCGCCGCGCTGGATGCGTTGCCGGAGCGGCAGAAACAGCTGATCATCCTGCGCGACCTCGTCGGCGCATCGGCCGAAGAGGCGGCCGGCATCCTTCAGCTGTCCGCCGAGGCGCAGCGCGCCCTGCTCTACCGCGCCCGTGGAAACCTCCGAAATGAATTGGAAAGGCGGTATCAACGATGACCGTCTACGACAACACGGTCCCAGCCATCGACTGCGTCGATTTCGTGCGGCTCGTCGACGAACTCGTCGATTCCGATCCCGCGGGGTGGGGCCCGATCGTCGCCAAGCACCTCGAGGACTGCCCTCCGTGCCTGGTCTATCTGCAGCAGATGCTCGACCTCAAGATCCTGCTCAACCACGTTTTCGAGGGGGAAAAGCTCAGCGACGAGCACATCAGCGGGGTCATCAACGCGATCCACGACTTTCCGAAAGGCCGACACGAATGACGACCGACACGCAAGCGCCGCAGTTGGAAAGGCGAGTCACGGCGGGAGACGCGCTGGTCTCCTTGTCATCCGACGTGTCTGGCGTGACCAAGGGGCCTACCGAGGATCCGTTCGAGCCGCTGAGCGTGGGCGCCATGGTGGACCGGGTGGCGGCCATGGCTGTGGAAAAGGCCGCAAATCCGTGGGCGTTCTTCGTCCGTTCCGTGGTCGGCGGCGCGATGGTGGCGTTCGGGGTGCTGCTCGCGCTGGTCGTGAGCACCGGTGTGAAGACCGCGGGAGTGGCGAGCCTACTGATGGGCCTGGCGTTCGGCATGTCTTTCGTGCTGATCCTGGTGTCGGGCATGTCGCTGATCACCGCGGACATGGCCGCGGGGTTGCTTGCCGTCCTGAAGCGCAGCATGAGCGTTCGCGGCTACGCGTGGCTGGTGGGCGTCGGCCTCATCGGCAACATCGCCGGTGCGTTTGTGTTCGTCACGCTCTGCGGTGCCGCCGGCGGCCCGTATCTGGGTGCCTTCGCCGAGCGTGCGGCAACCGTCGGCGCCCTGAAGGCCGGCCAGCCGGTCGGCACCGCGCTGTTGCTGGCCGTGGTGTGCACCTGGTTCCTGCAGACCGCCATGTGCATGTTCTTCAAGGCGCGCAGCGACGTCGCGCGGATGGCATTCGCGTTCTACGGTCCGTTCGCGTTTGTGATCGGCGGCACCCAGCACGTGATCGCGAACGTCGGCTTTCTCGGGCTTCCCTTGTTGCTCAACCTGTTTCATCACGCCGCACCGCACGCCGGCATCAGCTGGGGCTTCGGTCACGACGGCTTGCTCACCAACATCGGCGTCACCACCGTGGGCAATCTGATCGGCGGCACCGTCTTCGTGGCGTTGCCCTTCTGGATCATCGCGCGGCTTCAGCGTCGCCAAACCTGAACGGGCCCCGATTAACGAATGAATGGGCGGTTACCGCTGGACGACTTCCGTCGGCTGAGTGAGCCAACGGCCGCAACGGGTTTCAGTGACTGTCCTCAGTCCCGGGCGGTTGAGGACTAAAGCCTCACGACCGACACCCCCGCCTCCCGATAGCGTCGCTGGTGACGAAGGGAGAACCAAAGTGTCTGAATCCGTGAAACGTCTGGGCATCGTCGTCGCGGTCGACGGCTCGCCCGCAGCGAACACCGCCGCGTGCTGGGCGGCACGCGAGGCGACGATGAGAAAGGTTCCGCTGACCGTCGTCCACGCGGTGGTGACGCCCACCGCGACCTGGCCGCCGGTCCCGTACCCCGAGTCCCTGGCGGTACGGCTGGAGGACGACGGCAAGAAGGCCATCATGCACGCCATGAAGATCGCCGAGGACGCGATGCCGGAGGACGGAAAGGTCGCCATCGGCCGGGAATTGGTATACGCCGCCCCGGCGACCACGCTGATCGAAATGTCCGATGACGCGGAAATGGTCGTTGTGGGCACCTCCGGACGAGGCTTGTTGGCCCGCGGCGTGCTCGGTTCGGTCAGCTCGACCGTGGTGCGGCATGCCAGTTGTCCGGTGGCGGTCATCCGTGACGAGGAGCTACCCCGCCAGGACGCTCCCGTCCTGGTGGGCATCGACGGCTCTCGGACGTCCGAACACGCGACGGAGTTGGCGTTCGACGAGGCCTCTCGTCGGGGCGTTGACCTGGTCGCGTTGCACGCATGGAGTGACGTCACGACCGAGGTGCCGTTCTTGGATTGGGCGACCGTGGAGGAGGAGGGGCAGCGCAGCCTCGGCGAAGCCCTGGCGGGCTGGGGAGAACGCTATCCGGACGTGACGGTCCGGCGCGTGATCGTGCGCGACCGGCCGGCGCACCACCTCATCGAAGCGGCGGAATCCGCGCAGCTTGTCGTCGTGGGCAGCCACGGCCGAGGCGGTCTCACGGGGGTGCTGCTGGGCTCCGTAAGCAACACGCTCCTGCACTCGGTTCGCATTCCGGTGATCGTCGCCAAGCCGGCACCGGCAGCCTAGCCGCCCCTTCTGCCGCGACCAGACGCTGAATCGCACGCTGAAGCCGTTCCGCGTGCGATTCTGCGTCTGCTCGGCAGTTCAGCCGGCGTGCAGGACGGTGGCGGCCCACGCACATATCGCCGCCTGGTCGCGGCCCGCGCGCATAACGGTCCGGTCCGGTCGCACCAACGCCGCGGTGGCTCGGCCACCGCGCAGCCACGAGTCGAGCTCGCCGCCGGGCTCGGCAACCACGACGGCGACGCCTCGGCGCCCGAGGAGCGCTTGCTCCTCGACGCCGGGGAGACTCGTGGTGATCAGTGCGAACCCGGTGCCGACGACGTCGTCGAGACGCTGACCGTTGGGCAGCAACGGGTTCGGGCACAGGGTGCCGGCGAGCTGGCCCGGCCGGCGGGATTTGCGCACCAGCGCGGAAGCCCGCAGCGGCGGGGTGGTCGAGTCGACCACCTTGTCGCGCAGGCCGGGGATCAGCCGCAGCCTGGGTAGCACCAGGCGACGCACGAGATCGCCGGCGCGGCCGCCGCCGGTCATCGCCCAGCCGACGCCCAGCGCGAGGTGGATCATGTGCCGGGTATGCGGCTTGCGTTCCTGCTCATAGGAATCGAGAACGCTTGCATCGAGGGTGCCATTACCGACCGCGGCGATCTTCCAGGCCAGGTTGGCGGCGTCCCGCATTCCGGCGCACAAGCCCTGCCCGATGAACGGGGGAGTGAGATGCGCCGCGTCACCGAGGATGAAGACGTTGCCGCGGCGCCACCGATCCGCGATCTGCGCCCGGAACGTGTACTCCGTGACCCGCAAGAGCGTCATCTCGGAGTCGGCAACCTCGGCGATCCAGGACGCGATCAATGGTCGCAATGACTCCAACGTGCCGAACTGCTCGGCGCTTTCGCCGTCCAGCAATCGGAACTCCCACCGGTAGCGGCCCGCTCCGATGCGCATGTAGGTCCCGGCGCGCACCGGGTCGCACACCTGGTGGACGCCGTCCCATTGGTGCAGGTCGGAGTCGCTGGCGATGTCGACTACGAGCCACCGCTGCTCAAACTTCAAATCCCGCATGGCCGAGCCAATTTCGGTGCGTACGATGCTCCTGGCGCCGTCGCAGCCCAACACGTAGTCTGCGTCGACGTGGTGCACCCGGCCGTCGGTTATGTCCGTGAACGTGACTCGGGCTCCCTGTCCGCTGTCGCTCACTGCGGTGACCTCGACGTTCCCCCGCAACTGGGCGTTCGGATACCGCTTGAGGTTCGCGCGCAGCAGCGCCTCGAACTCCGGTTGGTCGAACATGTTGGCCTGCGGGAAACCGTTCCGGCTTTGGGAGGGTTGGCGGTGGAACTCGCCGAGCACGCGGAATCGGTTGTCCACCAAGCGCAATCCGAGGGTGGGCCGCGAAATCGTGGCGAACTCGTCGGCCATGCCGAGCCGTGCGATGACGCGATAAATCTCGTCGTCCAAGTGCACGGCGCGCGGTTGCGGGTACACGTCGGGCCAGCGGTCGAGGAGAAGGCTGTCCACCCCGCCCTGCGCCAGCATGGTGGCGGCCGTGATCCCGGTCGGTCCGGCGCCGACGATCACCACCGGAACATGCGGAACAACGTTGTCGCTCATTTGAACCGAACCTCGTTGCGCTGTGCGCCGAGGTCGATCGCCCCGTCGTCGGTGGCCACCGAAGCCTCCACGACGTCGCCGTCGTTGAGGTAGTTGCGGTTGCCGGCCTGACCCTTGAAGAACATCTTCCATTTCACGGCGGGCGGCAACAGGTTCGAGATGATCTGCACGGGCTTCGGCGGGGCGCTGAGCGCGGTGCCGACCGGGGTGCCGGTGAGCACCAGGTCGCCGGGAGCGAGTTCCTGAAACTGGGTGAGCGATTGCAGCGCTTCCAGCGGCCGATACAGCATGTCGCCCTCGACGAGCGCGTTTTGCCGCTCCTGGCCGTTGACGCTCAGCCGCAGCCGCAGGTCGCCGAACCGGTTGAGCTCGTCGGCGGTCAGCAGCACCAGCTCCGGACCGACCGGCGTGAACGTCGGGTACGACTTGGCCTCGTAGAACTGGGTTTGGGGAAGCTGGATGTCGCGCGCGGAGACATCGTTCGTCACCACCAGCCCCGCGATGAATTCGGCGAGGTTGTCCTCGGAAATGGTTGTGCCGATAGGGACTTCGCGGCCGATGACGAGCCCGATCTCCACCTCGTAGTCGAGGAGCCTGACGTGGGGGGGTTTGACGATCTCGTCGAACGGACCGGTGATCGACGCCGACGCCTTGCGGAAGAAGGTCAGCGGAATGGACGCCGGGTCCATGCCGGCATCCTTAACGTGCGACGCGAAGTTGGTCATCTGCGCGATCACCCGGCACGGACGGGTGACGGGGGAGACCAATGCCAGGCTGTCCAGCGCGACGGGTTCGCCGCCGGTGGCGGCGGCCGCGATGGCGGCGCGGTCGGCCAGCAGGGCCCCGGTGGTGGTGGCGGCGGTGTCGATCTTCACCGCGCCGTCGGGGGTCTTGAGCCACCAGGCGTTACCGGATTCAGAGGCGGTGTGCAGCACGGAAATTGTCATGAGGTGGGTACTTTCAGTAGGCCGGCGAGGCGGTTGACATCGAATTCGTTGCGTGCGCGTAGCGCGGTGATCATCGAAACCAGTTCGTGGCGAGCACCTTTCAGGTCCGTTCCGAGGAAGTCTTTGGTCGCCGGCGGCCCCCACTGGGCCAGTCCGGACGCGGTGAAGGGTGCCCATCCCGGGTCCAGGGTGTTGTCGAAGAGGTCGCCGTCGGCGAAGTGCTCGACCAGGAATCCGTCGGGATCGCGCCAGTAGTCGAAGATTTGACTGCCCTGGATGTGCCTGCCGATTCCCCAGGATCGGACATAGCCACGGTCCTTGAGGTACTCGCCGCCGGCGGCCAGCGCGTCGAGGTCGCTGACCTGGTAGGCCGAGTGCACGTAACGGTTGGCCGGCCCGAGCGCCAGCGCCAGCGTGTGGTGATCGGCGGGGGTCGATCCTAGATCGCAGCGGATGAAGCTCATGGTCGGTCCGCGGCGGCGCTGGCCCGGGAAGTACAGAAAGTCGCTGACGATCATCCCCAGGTTGTCGAGGTACCAGTTCAGCGTCTCGAGATACTTCGTCGACTGCAGCACCAGGTGCCCCAGCCGCTCGATGCGTGCGGGCACGCGCGGGGGGCGCTGACCGGCGTTGGTCCGCCGCGCGCCGCATCCGAAGTTGAAAGCGTGGACCGGCTGGCCGGGCAGCGCGGGCAGCTCGTGCATGCCGGCGACGACGCGCACCTGCGTGCCGCTGGGATCGACCAGGTCGGCCGACAGGCCGCCGATGGTCTCCGGCAGCGCCCGCACGGGAGCACCGGAATTGTCGGCGAGCCGCAGCACGTCGGCCTCGTCGCAGGCCCGGAAGGCCACGCCGGTGAAGCGCGTGCGCGGGCCCCGGCGCAGGATCACGCACGGGCCGCCCGCGCGGGTGCCGCGCAGGTGTAGTTCGTCGGGATCGTTCCGCGCGGTCTGGAAGCCAAAGGCCCGGGCGAACGCCTCGGCGCGGGTCAGGTCGGGTTTGTCGAACTCCAACCAGGCGATGTCGGCGACCTTGATCACCGGATTGCTGGACCGGCCCGGGTGTTCGCCGCGCAGCGCGCCTTTGTCGCTGTGCAGATTTCGGTGGGGGTTTTTCGTCAGGTTCATCGCCATCTCCAAAGGTAACTGACGAAATCGTCACATACTCGTGGCGCGCCGTCAAGGCCTATCTGACGAAATCTTCAAAAGTGATGCATACTCCTAACATGAGCGCGATGCCCGAAGCCCAGGACCAGCCCAGCCGCTTGGAACGGCGCAAACAGCGCACCAGGGCGGCGCTGATCGGCGCAGCCCAGCGCCTGATAGCCGAGGGCAAGACCAACGTGCCGGTCCTCGAGATCACCCAGGCGGCCGACGTGGGGATGGGATCCTTCTACAACCACTTCGAGAGCAAGGAGCAGCTGTTCGAGGCCGCGGTCGCCGAAGTGCTCGACGCGCACGGAGCGCTGTTGGACCGGTTGACCGAGTCGATCGACGACCCGGCGGAAACCTTTGCCACCAGCTTCCGGTTGATCGGCCGGCTATTCCGCCGGCGGCCGCGCGAAAGCGACATCCTGCTGGCCAACGGGCTGGCGCTGCTCGCGTCCGATCGGGGCCTGGCCCCGCGGGCGCTGCGCGATATCAGGGCCGGCGTCGACGCGGGGAGGTTCACGGTCGACGACCCCGAACTCGCCCTCTTCATGGCGGGCGGCGCCCTACTCGGGCTGGGAAAGCTGTTGCGGGACAACCCGGATCGCGACGACGCACGGGCCGCCGACAGCGTGACGGAAAGTGTTCTGCGTCTGTTCGGGCTCGGCGCCGAGGACGCCCGCGCGGTGTGCCAACGCCCGCTGCCCGAGGACGCGCTCGTCGAGGCCTAGCGGTTTCGGGTGTCGGTCGACCACAGGTTCGCGCAGCCCGGGCATTGCAGGTTGACCACCGTCGCGCGGTTGCTCAGCAGGTACTGCCAGTGGTTGCCGCAGTTGCGCCGGCTCCGGCACTCCGAGCACTTGTCGCGGCCCCAGCCGCAATTCGGGCAGGGCAGCCAGGCGCGGCGAGACGCATCGGCGTGTGGGTGAAACGGGAACCTAACCGGCATAGTAAGTAAGCCTTCCTATCTAAATCGGTTAGGGTAGCCTACCCACATTGGCGACGGCAAAACGCGCCGCCAATTGCCGATCAGATAAGAGGCAGCCCGGCCTGATAGGGGGCGGGGCGGCGATCAGGCCCCTTTGCGCGCGTCGTCCCCGGCGGCCGACACGATGTGGGCCACCAGCTTGCCGCCGCGGACGACCTCAATCGTCTGGCCCGCCGCGACCTTGTCGAAATAGCGTCCCGCGCGCTTACGCAGCTCGTCCAGCTCGATCCGGCGGCCAGCGTCCGCCGGCGGCGGGGTTGTCGCGCCGTCTGCGGCCGACACGATTCGGGCCAATATCCGCCCGCCGCGGACGACGTAGACCGTCTCGCCGGCCGCGACCCGGTCGAAGCACCGCCCGGCACGGGTTCGCAATTCCTCGAGCCCGACCCAGCCGCCCGCGTCGGAGGCCGGGGCTTTGACGGATCGCGCTGGGATCGGAGCCACCCTCCAGTCGCCGACCGGCAGGATTCGCGCCACCAGCTTGCCGCGACGGACGACATCGATCGCCTCTCCGGCGGCAACCCGCTCGAGATATGCGCGCGCGTCACTCCGGAGCTGACCCAGGCCAATCACTTCCGGCATTTCGCTCCGATCTCCGACCCGCACCGACCTGGAGCGTGATGAATGCGCCAACCCGACGAAGCCCTAGTATATGACTGTACGTGCGGTCAGTGTCAATGGCCCGGTCAGGACACTGAAGCGGCACGGAGGAGCCGCGTGACGCGTCACCGCGCGAACGGGTGCGGTTATCTGGGGGAGGACGACCCTCCGGTCGCCCAGAACCGTGAGGTACAGCCAAAAGCGGTGCAGATCAAGGGCATTCACCGTATGCTCGCTCAGCGGGGCGGCGTCAGCATGTCCTTCCACCCGTCGTCGCCGGTTTTGGTCGAATTCTCGACCGCGTACTTCACGCCGTCGGGGCCCACAAATTCGCCGCTCTGCGGGCTATACACGGCCGCGGGAGGGCCGCCCGGGGTGTACACGCAGGGGTTCGGCTGCTGCCCGTTGCATTGGACGGTGCCCGAGCCTGGGCGCTGCAACGGATCGCTGACGGGGGGCGGTGTCCCCGGAACCCGGTCGGAGGGCGCGGGATTCATGCCGTTGTTGACGGACGGCGCGGGTATCACCAGGCCCGGCTTGACCGGCTGATCACAGCGCGCCGCGGGCGCGGGGCAGGTCAGGATCTGGTTGGGGTCGCCGTACCAGGGGTTGGTGCCAGCAGGGACGTACGGCTTGGAATCGCGACATTCCCGCGGCGTCGCGGCGCGTTTGCCCGGCACATCGACACACGGCAGATTGCGCGCCCCGCGCACGGCGTTGGCTGGCGCGTCCTGCGGGATCTTGCAATAGGTTCCGGACGGCATCGGCGCCAGGCTGGTGTCCGCCGGCGAGCGCCACTGCGGTGCCGGGAGGAACCCGGTCAGACACGGCGGCGGCTGATTGATCGTCAGCGAGGTGCCGAGCGATGCGTAGCCCGGGAACGGCGTCGTCACGGTCTGGCCTTCCGAGGCGCCCTGCGGGTAGGAGACGAGCAATTGCTCGACGCCCTTGTGGTAGCGCTTGAGCATGTCCAGCACGATCTCGAGATTCGCCAGCGTCTGCGGCAGCGATTCGCGGACGTCGCCGAACACCGCGTTGACCTGATCGGCGGTCGGCGCGCCCTGCGTGAGGATGCTTTGCACGTGCTGGTCGTTTTCCGCGCTCTGCGCGGCGAGGATGTCCAGGTTGTGCGACCACCACTCGATCGAGTCACCCGAGTTGACCTGGCTGTCGATGATCGGCCCGGAGTTTTGGATGATGTCGTTGACGTCACCGATGTTGGTCTTGAAATCCCCGGCGATCGCCTGGGTCGCGTCGACCAGTCGTTGCAGCGCGGGCCCCAATCCACCTACGGCTTGGGCGGTTTCGTCAAGCAGCGAGGAGATCTTGTCCTTGGGTAGCGCGGCCAGCCCGCGGTTCGCGGCGTCCAGCGCCGGACCGATGTCGGTGGGTATGGTGCCCTTGGTGATGGTCTGTCCCGGCTGGAAGTACTTGCCCGGGTTGCCGAGCGACACCAGATCTATGTACTGCTCACCGACCGCCGACACCGAATGCACGTTCGCCGTCGCGTCGATCGGGATCTTGAAGCGGTTGGCGATGCTCATGGTCACCCGCGCGCCCGACTTGGTCGGCTCGACGTCGGTCACCCTGCCGATGGTTTCGCCGCGGTAAGCCACGTTGGCCGTCTCGTACAGACCGCCCGAGGCCGGCAGGTCCGCGTGCAGCGTGTACTGGCCGATCCCCGCCGCGGTGGGAATCCGCAGGTAGTACCCGCCGAGCGCGACCGCGGTCACGAGGCTCAGGAGGGCGAACAGGATCAGCTGACGCTTGATGAAGGGGGTCAGCATTGGCCTCGGTCCGCCCTTTCCACCAGCGGCCCGCCCGGGGCGTCGTTCGGGTTCGGCGTGTAGCGGACGTCGGGGATCATCGTTTCGGGGTCGCGGCCCCACGATTGCTCGAGCGCGCGCAGCGCTCCGGAGAATCCGGTCCCGGTCAGGATCGCGTTGTCGACGGAGCTCATGGTCAGGTCGAGCGTCAGCGACAGGTTGAAGTAGTCGCCGCGGAACGACTTCGGAACGGCGTCGACGTCGAACGGCCGCACCAGGATCAGCTTCAGCGCGCGGATCAGATAGGGGGCGCCACGGCCCAGTTCCCGCAACGGGCATTGCAGCGCCAGCAGGTCCTGGTGCAGGTCGCCCCGGGAGGCGGACAGGTATTGGTCGGCGACCTGGCTGAGTCGGCCGGTCGCGTCGACCGCGTTGATCAAGAGGTTTTGCTTGTCGGCGAAATGCTTGAGCAGGGGCGGGAATTCGGT
>NZ_LZKK01000031.1 GCF_001672815.1 Mycobacterium sp. E796
GCCCTCTCGACTGTCGACTGGCGCGGCGTTCATGGCGTTTACGCCGGTTCGCGGAGCGAGAGACCGGCGGCGCGGTAAATCGTATCGATGACGGACATGTTCTCGATCGCGCCTTCCGGCGTCGTCTTCACCGGTTCGCCGCGCAGCACCGCCGCGGCAAAAGCCTCGAGCTGGTACGCGAAGGTGGCGCGCCGCGGGAAGCGCTCGACGCGCTTGCTGTCGGCTGATTGGATGGAGAGCCGAGGGAGAACTTGAGGTGCCGCCGGACTGAGCCAATGCAGCCGGCCGCGATCGCCAACGATCCTGGCGCTCGCTCGAAAAAGATCCGACGACCACAGCGCGCAGCGGATCCGGCCCGTGAGCCAACTCGTGAAGCGCAACTCGGCCGTCATCGCCCGGTCCAGTTGAGTCCCGCGCAGTTTTGCCTGTGCCGCAACGACTTCCGGGGTCGAACCGCCGAAAGTGCGGAGCATGTCAACCGCGTAGACTCCGGCGTCCATCAGCGCGCCACCGGCGAGGGAGTAGTCGTAGACGTTGGCGTTGGAGCGCTTCGGCAGCAATACGCATAAGGAGACGTCGATCCGCTCGAGCTTGCCCAGCTCGCCTGACGTGAGAATCTGCTCGACGCGCGAAGTCAACGGATGGTAGCGGTATTGGATTGCCTCCATGACGACGCGATCTGACTTCGCGGCCAGCTCGGCGATGTCGCGGGCCTCGGCGGCATTGGCGGTGAACGG
>NZ_LZKK01000032.1 GCF_001672815.1 Mycobacterium sp. E796
TCACCCGCGGCGACGCCGAGGCCCTGGCCCTGCGCGACGGCGACACCGTCTACGTGCGCGCCACCCGCGTGCCGCCCATCGCCAGCGAGGTGACGGAGGATCAGGCGGGAGTCGGCTCGGCCTGACGAGCACGCCTGCCTTACCCGGTGGTCGTCCGGTATTGCGGGCAGTACGCGGACGACGACAGCCCCAGGAAGAAGCCGGCCTGTTTCGCCGAGAGATTCGCATCCTTCATCAGCTTCATCACCAGCAGGGGCCGCGTCGTGCCCTGGTCGAGTAGGGCACACATGTTCCTGGCCATCCCGATGGCGACGTTGTTATCGGAAATCGGGATCCCCTGGCTCGCAAGGGCGGCGATGAACGCGTCATCGTTTTGGTCGGCCGATGCCGGCGCGGCGAAGAGCGGCGCCGCGGCGGAAAGCAGGACCACCACTGACGCCGACCACTTTCCAGAACCCATGTTTGTATGGGCCACTGTTCCTCTTGGTGCGGGCGAATTTGCTTCGGTTCAAAAATAACCGTTGAGGCAAGGGCAACGCTCACATCATCGGCGGGAACGGCACCATCCAGTTCATCGAGTTGTCGGTCTTGCCCCGGTACTGCGGGCAGTAGGCAGCCACCGAAAGGCCGACGAAGTAGCCGGCCTGCTTCGGCGAAAGCGGGGTGTCCTTCACGATCCCCATCGCCACCGCGGTTGACGCCTCGCCCTTGTCGAACCCGGCGCACACCGTATGCCCCATCGAAACCGCGGTGCCGCGGTCGGACATCGAGATCCCGTTTTTCGCGAGGGCCGCGACGAACGCGTCGTCAATCGGCTCCGCCGATGCCGGCGCCGCACCCAGTAACGCGGCCGCGGACAACAGGACCCCGCAGGCGATCGACCACTTCGCGGCCCCCGCGTTCGTCTGGGTCATGGCCTCCCCCTAAACGGGTGAATCGGCTTCGAGTCAAGAACGACTTGGTTGAACGGTAACCGAAATCTAGACATTCCTCTCGTCGAGCGGCCGCAAGAATTCCGCAAGAACTTCGCGACGAAGCGGCAAGCGCCGGGCAGCAACGTATGCGTTGCCGGTCACGGCGACCGGCCCGCAAGGAAAGTTCGCAAGAAAAGTGTCCGACCGCGGGGGAGCGGTGGCTCAAAGGAATGCGAGCGGCCGACCGGGTCGCTGCGGTCCCGATCTTGGGACCGGTAGCGGCGCTGGACGGGTCAACTTGCACACAACTACAGACCACCCACCAGAGAGGAAAACCCGGTGAGCACCGACCTCGACAACGCGCCCACCCAGCGCATGCGCGGCATCAGCACGCTGACCCCCGTGAGCGAGCCCCGCATCGCCCACCGCGGCTGCTACGCGTCGGGATCGCGCGCCCTCGCGGTGGCAGAGACGGCCACGCTTCCCCGGATCAAGGCCGTCGCCCCCGCCGTGACCCCGTTGCCCGCCAAGGCGGCGCGGAAATGGCAGGGCCTCTACGCGCTCAAGCCGTGGTACACGCGCCGGCTGACGCCGATCGTGAACGTCGCGGTGCGACGGAACATCTCGCCGGACGTCTTCACCGTCGCCGGGGTGCTGGCGGCGGGTGTGGCCGGAGCGACGGTCGCACTGGGCTGGTGGCCCCTGACGGCGCTCTTCCTGGCGCTGCGGCTGGCCGGGGCGAACCTCGACGGCGCGGTCGCCCGCGCCCGCGGGGTCAGCCGGCCGTGGGGATTCGTCGTCAACGAGATCGGCGACCGCGCCTCGGACCTGTTGACCTTCGCGGGGCTCGCGGTGTGGGCGGCGCGGCAGCGCGGCCCCGGGCTGCATTGGCTGTCCTGGCCGGTGATCATGGTGCTGGTCGCCGCGCTGGCCGCGACATTGCCCACCTTCGCCTCGTTGGCCGGAGCCGCCGCCGGCGCGCCCCGGCGCAACGGGGGTCCGCTCGGCAAGACCGAGCGCTGCCTCTTCGTTTTCTTGGCCACCGCCTTCCCGGTCATCCTGCCGGTGGTGGCGACCCAGCTGGTGAACGGCTCGCTGATCACCACGGTGCTGCGGCTACGGGCCGCCCACCGTGAGCTGGCGGCGAAGCGTCAGGACGGCCCGGCCGCGCAGGGCACGCAGGAATTGGCGGTGCTGGCGTCATGACCGCGACCAGGATCAGCAGCGTGCTGCGGCACCGGCTCTGGCGGGCGGTGTGCGCCGTGTCCGGCGGGCTGACCGTGACCGGCCGCTGGCCGGTGCAGGGTGGCTGCGTGGTGGTGGCCAACCACTCCTCGCACGCCGACACCGCCGTGCTGCTGGCGGCGCTGCCCGCCGGCGCCCAGCCGGTGTTTGCCGCGGCGGCCGACTACTGGTTCGACGTCCCGGTGCGCCGCTTCGTGGCGTCCTCGTTGATCGGGATCCTGCCGGTGCGGCGGTCCGGCAAGGACACCTACGCCCAGCTGCTGGCCGCGGCCCGCCCCGCGCTCGAAGCCGGACGCACCGTCGTCATCTACCCCGAGGGCACCCGGTCGACGGACGGCAACATCGCCGAATTCCGTTCCGGCGCGGTCCGGTTGGCGCGCGACTGCGGCGTGCCGATCGTCCCCGTTGCGGTGCTCGGGACCGCCGAGGTGCTGCCGAAGGGCGCGAGCTTCATCTCCCACGCGCCGATGCAGGTGCGCATCGGCGAGCCCGTCGACCCGGCCGGCACGTCCGCGCCGCAGCTACGCGAGCAGGTCATGGCCTTGCGGGGAGACGCCGCGGTCAAGAGCCGTCCGTTGGCGCACGCCGCCTGAATCGCCGCGCCGAGCGTGCATTCAGCGTGAATTTCTCGAATATTTCTCGCAGTGAGTGCACGTTCGGTGCGCGGTCGCACGCCGCCTGACGCTGCTCAACCGAGCAGATAGGCCAGTGGGAGGACCAGCAACAGCGAGTCGATCCGGTCGAGCAGCCCGCCGAAGCCTGGGAGCCATGTGCCCGCGTCCTTGACCTGGGCCTGCCGCTTCACCATCGATTCGACGAGATCGCCGAGCACGCCGCCGAAGGCCACCGCCACCAGCAGGCCGAGGGTCATCGTGCCCAGCAACGTCAGCACCAGAAACGCCCCGATGACCGCACCGACCAGCCCGCCGACCGTCTTGTTGGGGCTCAACGGGGACAACGGCTTTCGCGCCCATCCGAAGAAGCGCAGTCCTTTTCCGCCGCACCAGGCCGCGACGTCGGTGGCCGCGGCCGCGAAGCACACCAGGTACGCGTCGGACCACAACGTCACCAGGTGCGCCAGAGACCAGCAGATCCACACCGAACCGAACGCGGTGAAAGTGGTTCGCCTGCCGCCGTTTTCGACGTCGCCGCTGAATACCGAGGGCAGCGCGCACGCCAGCACGATTATCGGCGCGAGGCGCAGCAGCGGCGGATGCAGCCACGCCGCAAGCGGATACAACACGGCCAGCGCCAGCAGCAGATACGTGTCGGCCTTGCCGAGTTTCACCAGGCGCGCGTACTCGAACACCGCGACGACGGCCAGCGCAGCCGCCAGGGTGGCGGTGGTGCCCCGGCCTATCCAGATGGGGATGCCGACCACCGGTGCGATCATCACCCACGTGGTCCACCGCCGGATCAGCTCACGCCGGCGCGACGCGAGCACCACGACGCCGGCGACCACCAGGATCACGACGGTGACCCACAGGAAGAACACGGATCGCGCGTACAGGTGCACGTGCAGCGGACCCGCGTCGAAGTTCAGCGGCAATCGCCGATCCAGATGCAGGATCCGCAGGTAGTAGTCGACCAGCATCAGCGTGGCCCGTCCACATCAGCCTCCCAGCAAACTGTGGTCCAGGAAACGATAAGTGGTCGGGGCCGATCGGGGAAATGAAATCGCGTCATCGGGCCCGGCGTCGGCTACCTGCCGCACGGCTGCGCTGGCCCCCTCGGATCGGCTCGCGGTAGGGTGAAACGAGTGTGTGGACTCACCGGTGAAGTTCGACTCGATGGCCGGGTTCCCGACGTAGCGGCGGTGTCAGCAATGGCTGCCGTCCTGGCGCCCAGGGGGCCGGACGCGGCGGGGACCTGGTCACAAGGCCGGGTTGCTCTCGGCCATCGTCGCCTCAAGATCATCGATCTGACCGAAGCGGGCGCCCAGCCGATGGTCGATTCGGAGCTGGGCCTGGCAGTCGCCTGGAACGGCTGCATCTACAACTACAAGGAGCTGCGGCGCGAGCTGAGCGACCACGGGTACCGGTTTTTCTCGCACAGCGACACCGAGGTCCTGCTCAAGGCCTACCACCACTGGGGCGACGATTTCGTCAGCCACCTGTACGGAATGTTCGCCTTCGTCATCGTCGAGCGCGACAGCGGTCGGGTGTTGCTCGGCCGGGACCGGCTCGGCATCAAACCGCTGTACCTCACCGAGGACGGTCATCGCGTCCGGTTCGCGTCGACGCTGCCCGCGCTGCTCGCCGGCGGTGGGGTGGACACCCGCATCGATCCCGTTGCGCTGCACCACTACATGACGTTCCACTCCGTGGTGCCGCCGCCGCTGACGATTCTGCGCGGCGTGCGCAAAATCCCTCCCGCGTCGGTGGTCGCCATCGAGCCCGACGGCCGGCGCAGCACCACCACCTACTGGACGCCGGACTTCACCAGGCGCGCCGATCGCTCCGACTGGTCGGAACGCGACTGGGAGGATGCGGTGCTGTCCGCGTTGCGGGTCGCGGTCGAGCGCCGGCTGGTCGCCGACGTCCCCGTCGGCTGCCTGCTGTCCGGCGGTGTCGATTCCAGCCTGATCGTGGGTCTGCTCGCCGAGGCGGGCCAGCACGGGCTGTCCACGTTCTCGATCGGCTTCGAGTCGGCGGGCGGCGTCGAGGGCGACGAGTTCCGGTGGTCGGACATCATCGCCCGGCGCTTCGACACCGACCACCACCAGATCCGCATCGGGACCGACCGGATGCTGCCCGCGCTCGACGGGGCGATCGGCGCGATGAGCGAGCCGATGGTCAGCCACGACTGCGTCGCGTTCTACCTGCTGAGCCAAGAGGTCGCGCGCCACGTGAAGGTCGTGCAGTCGGGTCAGGGCGCCGACGAGGTGTTCGCCGGCTACCACTGGTACCCGCCGATGGGTTCCCCGGCGGCGGCGACGCTGGAGGGGGCGGTCGCCGAGTACCGCGGCGCCTTCTTCGATCGCGATTCGGCCGAGCTGGCGGGTCTGCTGGGGGCGGGCAACCTCGCGCCGGGCGATCCCAGCCAGCGCTTCGTTTCCGAACACTTCGCTCGCGCGGGCGCCGAAACCGGCATCGACCGCGCCCTGCGGCTGGATACGACCGTGATGCTGGTGGACGACCCGGTGAAACGGGTGGACAACATGACGATGGCCTGGGGGTTGGAGGGCCGGGTTCCGTTCCTCGACCATGAGCTGGTCGAGCTGGCGGCGACCTGCCCCCCGGAGCTGAAGATCGCCCACGACGGCAAGGGCGTCCTCAAACAGGCTGCGCGACGGGTGATCCCATCGGAGGTCATCGACCGGCCCAAGGGGTACTTCCCGGTTCCCGCGTTGACTCACCTTGAAGGGCCCTACCTGGAAATGGTTCGCGACGCCCTCTACGCGCCGGTGGCCAAGGAGCGCGGGCTGTTCAACTCCGAAGCGGTCGACGCCCTGCTGGCCGACCCGAACGGCAAGCTCACACCGTTGCGCGGCAATGAGCTTTGGCAGATCGCCCTCCTGGAGCTGTGGTTGCAGCGCCACGGCGTGACGGGTCCGGCCGCATGACCGCCGTCGACCCCTCCGAGGATCACTCGCACGATCACGCCGAGGATCACACCGAGGCCATCACCATGGGCCTGCACGACGCCTCCCCACCCGAGCTCGTCGACGCGATGGCCAAGGATGTCGAGCTCGAAATGGGTTGGGGCAGACTGATTTTCGGTCAGACGTTCGCCGACGCCGAGACGTTGGCCGAGACGCTGCGCCGCGAGGTCGCCGGGCGGCGCGACATCTGCATCTACGCGCGCGAGTCCCACGTCGTGGTCGCCGGGGCGCCGACCGAGCTCTTCATCGACCCCAGCCACACCTATCGGCTGCGCTTCACCGGGCACCCGGACGAGGAGAACCTGGCGCCGTCGCCGGTCGGCATGACGGTGCGCACCCTGAACAACCCGGACGACGCCGACGCCATGAACCGCGTGTTCGTGCGCTGCGGCATGGTGCCCGCGCCGATCGAGACGATCTGGGACAACCACCTGCACCAAGAGGCGGTGACCTACCTGCTCGCCGTGCGTGACGACGACGATGCGGTGGTGGGCACCGTGACCGGCGTCGACCACAAGTTGCTGTTCTCCGATCCCGAGGAGGGGTCGAGCCTTTGGACGCTGGCCGTCGATCCCGCCGCGGCGCTTCCCGGGGTGGGTGAGGCGCTGACCCGGGCGGTGGCCGATCACTTCCGGCGCGCGGGACGGGCCTACATGGATCTGTCGGTGGCGCACGACAATGCCGCGGCCATCGGTCTTTACGAGAAACTCGGCTTCGTCCGCGTTCCAGTGTTGGCGATCAAGCGGAAGAACGCGATCAACGAGCCGCTGTTCACCCCGCCCCCGGAGACGGTCGAGGATCTCAACCCCTACGCGCGGATCATCGCCGACGAGGCGATGCGCCGCGGAATCTGGGTCGAGGTCCTGGACGCCGAGACCGGCGAGATGCGGCTCACGCACGGCGGTCGCAGCGTGATCACCCGGGAATCGCTGTCCGAGTTCACCTCGGCGATCGCGATGTGCCGTTGCGACGACAAGCGATTGACGCGACGTCTGGTCTCCGAGGCGGGCATCACCGTCCCGCGTGCGCGTCTGGCCACCTTCGACGACAGCGACTTCGCGTTCCTGCAGGAGGTCGGCGAGGTCGTCGTGAAACCCACCCGCGGAGAGCAAGGCAAGGGCATCACCGTGGGGGTGGTGGCCGAGAAGGGGCCCGACGAGCTCGCTGCGGCGGTGGCCCGGGCGCGCCAGCACTACCCGGAGGTGCTCATCGAGGAGCGCGTCGACGGCGACGACCTCCGCCTGGTGGTGATCAACGGCCGGGTCGTGGCCGCCGCGCTGCGCAAGCCGCCGGAGATCATCGGAACCGGCGACCACACCGTGCGAGACCTGATCGCGGCCGAGAGCCGCCGGCGTTCCGCGGCCACCGGGGGCGAGTCGAAGATCCCGATCGACGACATCACCGAGGCGACCTTGGCCGAGGCCGGCTGGAAGTTGGACGACGTACTGCCGCAGGGGAATCGGCTGCGCGTCCGCCGCACCGCCAACCTGCATCAGGGCGGGACGATCCACGATGTCACCGCCCAGGTGAACCCGGAACTGTGTCGCGTCGCGGTGGCGGCGGCCGAGGCGATCGGGATTCCGGTGACGGGCATCGACCTGCTGGTGCCCGACGTCACCGGGGCCGACTACGCGTTCATCGAAGCCAACGAGCGACCGGGGTTGGCCAACCACGAACCCCAGCCCACGGCGGCGGCGTTCATCGACTACCTGTTCCCCGGTCAACCGGGCCAGCCGCCGGCCTGGACTCCGGAGGAGTCACGCGCCGACCGGGATTGAGCTTGCGACAGGCCTTGTTTGGGTAATGCTCTGCGCACGCAGATAGGAGTCACATGAGCGCGGGCGTGCAAACCGGAACCATCACCACCCACATCCCGGCGCGGCTGGACCGGCTGCCCTGGTCGCGGTTTCACTGGCGTGTCGTCATCGGGCTCGGCGGTGTCTGGGTTCTCGACGGGCTCGAGGTCACCATGGTCGGCAACGTGTCGTCTCGCCTCACCGAGAAGGGCAGCGGCATCGGTCTCACCCCCGCGCAGATCGGCGTGGCGGCCGCGTTCTACATCGCCGGGGCCTGCCTGGGCGCACTGGTCTTCGGTCACCTGACCGACCGGTTCGGCCGGCGGAACCTGTTCATCCTCACGCTCGTGGTGTATTTGACCGCCACCGTCGCGACCGCATTCGCCTTTGCGCCTTGGTATTTCTTCATCGCCCGCTTCTTCACCGGCTCGGGCATAGGCGGCGAATACGCCGCGATCAATTCGGCGATCGACGAATTGATCCCCGCTCGGGTGCGCGGTCGGGTGGACCTGGTGATCAACGGGACCTACTGGCTTGGCTCGGCCGCCGGGGCGGCCGGGGCGCTGGTCCTGCTCGACACGTCGAACTTCGCACCGAACATTGGCTGGCGGCTCGCCTTCGGCCTCGGCGCCATCTTCGGCATCTTCGTCCTGCTGGTCCGGCGCAACGTCCCGGAGAGCCCGCGGTGGTTGTTCATCCACGGGCGTGCGCAGGAGGCCGAGCGGGTGGTCGGCGAAATCGAAGAAGAGGTGCGGCGGGGGAGCGACAAAGCGCTGCCAGAACCGGCGGGCCGGCCCCTCAAAGTTCGTCAGCGCGAAGCGATCCCGTTCCGGGAGATCGCGAGGGTGGCGTTCACACTGTATCCGCGCCGCGCGGTGCTCGGGCTGGCGCTGTTCATCGGGCAGGCGTTCCTCTACAACGGGGTCACGTTCAACCTGGGCACGCTGTTGAGCGGGTTCTACGGGGTGCCGTCCGGCAAGGTGCCGGTGTTCTTCATCCTGTGGGCGGTAAGCAATTTCGTCGGACCGCTTGCGTTGGGCCACCTGTTCGACACCGTCGGTCGTAAACCGATGATCGCGGCGACCTACATCGGGTCCGCCGTGGTGGCCGTCGTCCTCGCGATTTTGTTCGTCACGCAGACGGGCGGCGCCTGGACATTCATCGCCGTCCTGGCGGTGGCGTTCTTCCTGGCGTCGGCGGGCGCGAGCGCCGCGTATCTGACGGTGAGCGAGATCTTCCCGATGGAGACCCGGGCGCTGGCGATCGCGTTCTTCTACGCGGTGGGAACGGCGATCGGCGGCATCACCGGCCCGCTGCTGTTCGGCCAGCTGATCAACTCCGGAGAGCGGGGTCAGGTTGTTTGGTCGTTCCTCATCGGCGCGGCGGTGATGGCGGTCGCGGGCCTGATCGAGCTGTGGCTGGGCGTCGCGGCCGAACGGCGCCCGCTCGAAGAGCTGGCGTTGCCCTTGACGGTGGCCGACGCTGAGCGCGAGGAAGAAGCGCCGACCCAGCACTAGCCGGGCCTCGGACGCTTGGGGCGTTGAGTGTGAGTCGTGGGCGTTGCGTGGGAGCCCACGGCGGCAGAATCGCCAAGACGCCGCCATAACTTCACGCTGAAAACCCAGAATTCACTACGACACTTGGCGCAGAGATTCTCGACACGTAGCAACGCAGGCACCGGTCACGGGATGATTCCCGGGTGATGCGGTCGCGGCGCGTGCTCCAGATCCGCCGGATCCGCGCATGGCTGGCGTTGTGCGCGGCGATCACGTTGATCCCGTGGACCGTCTACCTAGCCCTCACCTTGCCGCAGGACTACACCGCGCAGCATTGGCAGGCCACCTGGGTCGGCTTCGACATCTTGTTACTCGCGTTCATGGTCGCCACCGCGGTGCTCGGTTTCCTGCAGCACCGACTGCTGACGCTGTTTGCGTTCACGACCGGGGTGCTGCTCGTGTGCGACGCCTGGTTCGACGTGTTGACCGCCGAAGCCGGCGACCTTTTTCTGTCGGCGCTCATCGCCGGGGTGGTGGAATTGCCGTTGGCGGCGGTGTTGATCGTCGGCACCCTGCGGATCGCGCGCCTGCAGGGTCCCCCTTTCGGCCGGGCGAGGCGGCCTTTCAGGGCGCGGCGGCGAGAATATAGAAAACGATATAGAATCTAGACATGGCGTTGAGCATCAAGGATCCTGAGGCGGATCGGCTCGCCAGGGAACTCGCGGCTCGGACGGGCGAGAGCTTGACGGAAGCGGTCGTCGTGGCCTTGCGGGAACGACTCGCGCGCGAAACCGGGCGCACGAGGTCCGTGCCCCTGCGTGAAGAGCTGGCCGCGATCCGCCGTCGTTGCGCGGCGTTGCCGGTCCATGACAACCGAAGTGCGGATGAGATCCTCGGCTTCGACGAGGACGGTTTACCCGCCTGATGGTGATCGACACTTCCGCGCTGGTTGCGATGCTCACGGATGAGCCTGAGGCCGAACGGTTCGAGGCGGTTGTCGAAGCAGACCCCGTCCGGCTCATGTCGGCGGCCTCGTACCTGGAGACGGCAATCGTGATCGAGGTGCGATTCGGTGAACCGGGCGGCCGCGAATTGGATCTGTGGTTGCATCGGGCGGGCGTTGACATTGTCGGCGTCGACGTCGATCAGGCCGATGCCGCCCGAGTCGCCTACCGCAGATATGGCAAGGGGCACCACCGCGCGGGCCTCAACTATGGCGACTGCTTCTCCTATGCCCTTGCCAAGATCAGCGGCCAGCCCCTCCTCTTCAAGGGCGACGATTTCGCCCACACCGACATTCGAGTGGCGCTCGCCGACAGCTAATCGGCCAGATCGGGCGTCGCGATTTCTTCGCGCCAAGCGTTCAATACGTCCTCGACGCGTTGGCGCACCCGATCTCGGGCTATCGCACGGTCGACGCCCGACATCAACAGCTGGTCGTAGTTGGTGTCGAGGTGTCGGACGGATGCCGCGACTGCGAGGTAGACGGCGTCGGCGTCGAATGCACGCGCGGCGGCGCTTCGACCGACTCGACCGCTACCGCGCATCGCTGCGTGCCGCGCGATGTCGTCGGCCCGGGCGGGGCGACAACCAGGGAACAGCTCGCGGATCGCGGTGGCGAACTCGGCCTGAAACTCTAAATACTCCGATGCGCGCCGTGCCTGGTCCCGCTCTCGGCGGCGTGAGCGCGCCTCGGCATCCGACAGGCATTCCTGTTCAGCGCGTTCGAGCGCGTCCGCCTCAGCCAGGATCCCTTGGCGCTCATAGCGATTACGCGTACGGCTCCACCGGACAACCACCGCCGAAAGGCCACTGTTTTTCTTCGCCCGCCTGGTCAGCGCCGCGTCACCGGAAGGCAGGAAGACCAGGTGACCGAGGTCGGCGCAATCAAGGCACAGCGGATTGCCGTCATCGATTTTTAGGAAGCCGCCGCTGCCCCCACAGGAAGTGCAGGTCCACTTCTTCACGGGTCAGATCACCAGAAGATCCGGTGACCGGTTGTGCCGCTTAATCGTAGGGCCTTCTCGCATTCGGGCGTGTTGGGTAGCGCCGGAGGCCGCGTCTCATGATCGAAACCATTGCGGACCCGCCGTTGACATCGGCGTAACAAGTTTGCCATCGAACGTTCCTACTGTGGGGCGGTCCACTGTCCGGCACAGGAAATCGTGGGCCCCCCTCAGCGATAGGAACTAAATTGAGCGGAAACGCGGTCCGCCTGCAGGCGATCAACAACGTCGAGGCGTATGTCCCCCCAGCCATCAGTTTCGTACCTGGCGAAGAGCCCGGCGCGGTCTTCGGCTCGAACGTCTTCACCAAGGCCGAGATGCAGGCCCGTCTGCCCAAGTCGGTGTACAAGTCCATCGTCGCGACCATCGAGAAGGGCACCAAGCTCGACCCCGCGGTGGCGGATACGGTCGCCGTGGCGATGAAGGACTGGGCGCTGGAAAAAGGTGCCACCCACTACGCGCACGTCTTCTACCCGATGACCGGGCTCACCGCCGAGAAGCATGACAGCTTCCTGGAGCCCATCTCCGACGGCCAGACGCTGGCCGAGTTCGCCGGCAAGACCCTCATCCAGGGTGAGCCGGACGCGTCGAGCTTCCCGTCGGGCGGCCTGCGCAGCACGTTCGAGGCGCGCGGCTACACCGGCTGGGACGTGACCAGCCCCGCCTACATCCTGGAGAACCCGAACGGCAACACGCTGTGCATCCCGACGGTGTTCGTCTCGATGACCGGCGAAGCCTTGGACTACAAGACGCCGCTGCTGCGCAGTCAGCAGGCGATGGGCAAACACGCCGAGCGTGTCCTGAAGCTGTTCGGCCACAAGGACCTCAACCACGTCGTCTCGTTCTGCGGCCCGGAGCAGGAGTACTTCCTGGTCGACCGGCACTTCTTCCTGGCGCGCCCGGACCTCGTCAACGCCGGGCGCACCCTGTTCGGCGCCAAGCCGCCCAAGGGCCAGGAGTTCGACGACCACTACTTCGGCGCGGTGCCCGAGCGGGTGTTGGGCTTCATGATGGACACCGAGCGGGAGCTGTTCAAGCTCGGCATCCCGGCCAAGACCCGGCACAACGAGGTGGCCCCCGGCCAGTTCGAGATCGCGCCGATGTTCGAGCGGGCCAACATCGCCTCCGACCACCAGCAGCTGCTGATGACGATCTTCAAGACGATCGCGAAGAAGCACGGCATGGAGTGTCTGTTCCACGAGAAGCCGTTCGCCGGCGTCAACGGGTCGGGCAAGCACGTCAACTTCTCGATGGGCAACTCCGAGCTGGGCTCGCTGCTGGTTCCGGGCGACACCCCGCACGAGAACGCACAGTTCCTGGTGTTCTGCGCCGCGGTGATCCGTGCCGTGCACAAGTTCTCCGGGCTGCTGCGGGTGTCGGTGGCATCGGCCACCAATGACCACCGCCTGGGCGCCAACGAGGCGCCGCCCGCGATCATCTCGATCTTCCTCGGCGAGCAGCTTGCCGACGTGTTCGAGCAGATCGCCAAGGGCGCGGCGACGTCGTCAAAGGGCAAGGGCGTCATGCACATCGGCGTCGACACGCTCCCACCACTGCCGACCGACCCGGGCGACCGCAACCGGACCAGCCCGTTCGCGTTCACCGGCAACCGGTTCGAGTTCCGTGCGCCAGGCTCCGGGCAGACGGTGGCCGTGCCGCTGATCGTCCTCAACACGATCATGGCGGACTCGCTCGACTACATGGCGACGGTGCTGGAGAAGGCCGTCGCCGACGGCGAGGACTTCGACCATGCCGTTCAGCGGCTGCTCACCGATATCATCACCGAGCACGGTGCGGTCGTGTACAACGGCGACGGGTATTCGGAGAAATGGCAGATCGAGGCGGCCGCGCGCGGTCTGCCGAATCTCAAGACGTCGCTCGACGCCATTCCGGAGCTGATCAAGCCGGAGTCGGTTGAACTCTTCGAGAAGTACGGGGTGTTCAACGAGCGCGAGCTGCACAGCCGCTATGAGGTCCGGTTGGAGCAGTACGCCCTGACCATCGCGGTCGAGGCGAAACTGGCGCTGGAACTCGGTACGACCGTGATCCTGCCGGCCGCCATCCGGTACCAGACCGAGCTCGCCCAGAACGTCGCGACGCTGAAGAAGGCCGGCGTCGAAGCGAGCACGGTTGCGCTGGAAGCGGTTTCGACCCCGATCGCCGAGCTGCAAGAGGGCCTGGCGACGCTGAAGTCGGCGCTGTCCGACCACTCGGCGGAGACGGCGCTGGCCGAGGCTACGCACGCGCAGAAGGAGCTGCTGCCTGCCATGGCGGCGGTCCGCGCGGCCGCCGACACGCTGGAAAGCGTTGTAGCCGACGACCTGTGGCCGCTTCCCACCTACCAGGAGATGCTCTACATCCTGTGATAGACATCGTCGGGTGTGGGGGCCGGCCGCGCCAGCGGCGGTGATCCGCGGCCCCCACGCCCGACGATCCGCGCGCGCAAGAATTTCGCAAGAAACTCGCCAACTTCTGCCAAGTGCTGTGCCGCAACCTTTCCGCTGACGGGCCGTGCCCGTAACAGACCGGAAAGGGACAGAAAGTGCCGCAAAGCCGCGAAGACAAGACTTACGATTCGGCCATGTCGCTCGAGGCCGGCCAGGTATTCGCCGGATATACGATCCTGCGACTGCTGGGTTCGGGCGGCATGGGTCAGGTGTATTTGGCGGCGCACCCACGCTTGCCGCGCGAGGACGCGCTCAAGGTGCTGCCGCCTGACTTGACCGCCGACGCCGAGTTTCGGGCCCGATTTGTGCGCGAGGCCGACCTGGCGGCGGGGCTATCACATCCGCACATCGTGAGGGTTCACGACCGCGGCGAACAGGACGGCCATTTCTGGATCTCGATGGCCTATGTGCCCGGCACCGATGTGGGCCGGCTGTTGCGCGAAAACTATCCCGGCGGAATGCCGCTCGACGAGGTGGTGCCGATCATCACCGCCGTCGCAGAGGCGCTGGACTACGCGCACCATCGCGGCTTGCTGCACCGCGACGTCAAGCCGGCCAACATCCTGTTGGCCGAACCCGACGGGCAGGCGCGGCGGGTGTTCCTGGCCGATTTCGGCATCGCCCGCCGCATCGATGACGCGACCGGGCTGACCGCGACGAACATGACGGTCGGTACCGCGGCCTACGCGGCGCCCGAACAGCTCAAGGGCGAGTCGATCGACGGGCGCGCCGACCAATACGCCCTGGCCTGCACCGCATTTCACCTGCTGACCGGTGCGCAACCTTATGTCGACTCCAATCCCGCCGTGGTGATCAGCCAGCACGTCAACGCCCCGCCGCCGTCGATCGGTGCGCAGCGACCGGAGCTGGCCCAGCTGGATCCGGTGTTCGCCACCGCGATGGCCAAGGAGCCGTCCGGCCGGTTCGCCAGCTGCGGGGAGTTCGCGGCCCACCTCGGCGGCCGGCCGCTGCCGAGCTTCGCATACGCCGGCGAGATCCCCGCCCGCCCCGACAACGAAATCACCCAGCCTTCTTTCGGGGTCGCCGCGCCCACCGTCCCGCTGCGGCCGAAACCGGCCGGCTGGAAACGGTTGAGCCGGCGCCCGGCCGCACTGATCCCCGCCCTGGTGGGCGTCGCGCTGCTGATCGCCGGCGGTGTCTTCGCCTCCGAGAAGCTCACCCAGCCCAGCAAGCCGGCGCACCCCGCGGCGCCCACGGCCAGCCCCGGGCCCAAGGCACCGCCGCCGAACACGGGTCCCTTCACGGGCGTCTACCGGGCCGACTTCGCCCGGATCACCAGCATCGAAGGCATGCCGCCCCCGGGCGCCGCGCCGTCAGGTGAAACCTGGGCTGTCAGTTCGGCGTGCCGTCCCACCGGTTGCGTGGCGACCGCGACGCGCCTTACCGGCGAGACCATGCAGGTGCCGACGACCGTGTTCGATCAGGTCGACGGAACCTGGCGGGCGGTGACCGCCGGTTCGAGCACGTGCGGCGGTGGCAACGCCGAAGGCGAGATCTGGGAAACCTTCACGCTGCAACCGCGTCCCGACGGCACGCTCGCCGGGGAGGCGACCGAGATCATGGGCAAGGGCTGCGCCAACAAACGTAGCGTGACGTTCACCCGCACGGGAGACATCGACCTCGGCAGCGTGGCCGACCCGAATGCGCTGCCGCCGCGGGTGGTTTCGCCGGCCGAGGCGCTGCGCGGCCACTACCACGAATCGGATGTCACACCGACCGGTTTCAAAGGGCAGCAGGACTACGTCGTCCGCACGGACTGCCTGCGCACCGGCGACCGATGCATGAGCTTTTTTCACGCACCCCCGGCTTCCGCCATGGCGTTGGTATTCGGCGGCGGGGAATGGATCTACGACCGCGAGTTCGACGGCCGCTGCTCGAAGGGCGGCACGGCGCACGTACGGATCGTCGCGCATTTCCCGATGCCCCAGCCCGCACAGGACCCCATCGCGTTGCTCACCGGGCACGGTCACGAGGACGTGACGAATTCCGGCGGGACCAACTGCGGCAGCACGGACGTCGACGCAAAGTTCGCGCGCACCGGCGATTAGGCCCCCGGGGTAGCACGGATTGCCGTTGTCGTCACACGAGATGGCTGACTAGCGCGGGGTGTACCAGTAGTGCCACACCGAGCACCAGAAGCATCGCGGCCGTCACACGTCTGAGTTGGTCACCGAAGGGCGTAACCTTTTCCAGCCAGATCACCACGGCGATGGCCAGCATCCACGCCAGTTGCATTGTGCCGAAAGCGATCAGCACCACCATCAGCAACCAACACGAACCAACGCAATAGATACCGTAGCGACCGCCGGCAATAAGCGATCCGGCCGGACTGTTGAGTTCTCCGGCCGAACCCGGGGAAATCGTTGCGGGCCAGCGGGAATGCCGTAGACACGTCGCCTTGAGCGGCGTCAGCTGATGCAGCCCCGCGACAACCGCTGCCGCACCGGCAACGTGGCCGACCCACGGCCATGTGTGTAGCACCGGGTTGAGGCGGGTCGACGCAATAAATGCGGGTATCCCGACCGCGGTCCATACGGCCAGGTATGCGACGACGAATATGAGCGGCGAGGCGGCATTCCCGGCGCCGGCGTAACGGCGAACAAGCGGCAGGACTGCGGGCAACATCATCGCCGCCATCATCGCCACCCACGCGATGAGGAACGCCGCCAACGGCATCGTGGACTGGGCACCCATCGACATCTGGTCGCCCATTGACATCTGGTCGCCCGACGACATCTGAGCGCCCGTCGACATCCCGTCGCCGCGCATGCGGCCGGCGCTGATCACCGACCACCACCAGCCGATGCCCGCCAGGCCCAGCAGCATCGCCGGCAGCCACACATCGGTCCACGACCAGCCACTTTCTTGGCCGTTGTCCACTTCCACTCCCTTCGGTTGGCGCAAGCATAGGAGGACGACACGCATCGCGCGCGGCGAGAAAACGCCGCTAGATCGGGAAGGCTACCCCACCCCGGGAGGGGTGGCGTATGCTTTCCCTATGCAACGTTGCGGGGAACAGGAACTGACAGCGAAAAAGCACGCGGCGCTGAACCGGTTGAAGACGGTTCGGGGTCACCTTGACGGGATCATCCGGATGGTGGAGTCCGACGCGTACTGCGTGGACGTGATGAAGCAGATCTCGGCGGTGCAGTCCTCGTTGGAGCGGGCGAATCGGGTGATGCTGCACAACCACCTGGAGACCTGCTTTTCGACGGCGGTGCTGGACGGGCGCGGGCAAGCCGCGATCGACGAGCTGGTCGACGCGCTCAAGTTCACGCCGGCATTGACCGGCCCGCAGGCGCACCTGGGCGGCGCCGCGGTGGGTGAACCAACGAATGAGGCTCCGGCGACGACGGCGGGCCCGAGATGACGAAGTACACGCACCTCGGTGACGGGGCGACGACAGAAAGGGAACGTTCGAGATGATCGCGTTGCATGGATTCGTGGCCAAAGCGGTCCCCACCGTGGTGACTGGTGCGGTCGGGGTCGCCGCGTACGGGGCGACACGCAAGGCGGTGGCGAAGTTTCCGCTGCGCGCCGCGACCGTAACCGTCACCGCCTGGGGCATGCGGGTCGCCCGGGAGGCCGAGCGCAAGGCCGGCGAGGGTGCGGAACGGGCTCGACTGACGGCGGCCGATGTGATCGCCGAGGCCAAAGAGCGCCTCGGAGAGGACGTCTCGCCCGTTGCGGTGACGGACTAGCGCGGCGATGGCCACTGATACTCTGTGCGACCCCGACGTCGCACTCAGAGTCCTGTCCGACGCCGCGGGCCGGATGCGCGTGCACGCCAGCGGATTTCGCTTCGACGCGGTGCGCGCCGTAGCGATCGAGGACATGGTCGGCAAGGTGGCCGGCGTGCGCGCGGTGTACGCCTATCCGCGGACGGCGTCGGTGGTGGTCTTGTATTCGCGCGAGGACTGCGACACCGCGGCGGTCTTGTCGGCGATTGCCGATGCCGAGCAGATCCCGGTCGAATTGGTGCCCGCGCGTGCCCCATATTCGGCGGACGCCGCCAATCCCGGTGTGGTTCGCACGATTACCGGCGGCATCCGTCGTTTCTTGGCTGGTGCGTCGGACGACAAGCCGGTGGCAAGTGGCGGCTGTGGCCAGGGACCGGTCTCGTCGTGCCATGCGTCGCCGGGCGAGGACAGCAGACAACAGCAGCGAAAGTGGCTGCGGCGCGTCTGGCTTGCCGTGCCGCTGGGGCTGGTGTCATTCGGCGTGATGACGTTTTTCCCCGCGTACTCGTGGGCGAGGTGGGTGGCCTTCGCCGCGACCGTACCGGTCCAATTCGTCTCTGGCTGGCCGATTCTCAAGGGGGCGGTGCAGCAGGCGCGTGCGTTGAGCGCGAACATGGACACGCTGATCACGCTGGGCACCATGACCGCCTTCGGTTACTCGATCTATCAGTTGTTCACCGGCGGACCCGTGTACTTCGACACCGCGGCATTGATCAGCGCATCCGTGGTGTTGGGCCGCTATTTCGAGGCCAGGGCCACCGGCAAGGCGTCGGAGGCGATCAGCAAGCTGCTGGAGATGGGCGCCAAGGAGGCCTGCCTGCTCGTCGACGGCCAGGAGCTGCTCGTCTCAGTCGATCTCGTGCAAGTCGGCGACCTCGTACGGGTGCGGCCCGGGGAGAAGATCCCCGTCGACGGTGAGATCGTCGACGGGCGCGCGGCCGTCGACGAAGCGATGCTGACCGGCGAGTCTGTGCCGGTCGAGAAAACGGTGGGCGACCGGGTTGCGGGAGCAACGGTCAACGTCGACGGCCTGTTGACCGTGCGCGCCACCGCTGTCGGGGCCGACACCGCGCTGGCCCAGATCGTGCGTCTGGTTGAGCAGGCGCAGGGCGGCAAGGCTCCGGTACAGCGGATGGTCGACCGGGTTTCGGCAGTGTTCGTGCCGGCCGTCGTCGCTGTTGCGGTCGCGACGTTTGCCGGGTGGACGCTGTTCGCAGGAAACCCGTTGGGCGGCATGACCGCTGCGATCGCGGTGCTGATCACGGCATGTCCGTGTGCGCTCGGCCTGGCCACCCCTACGGCGATCACGGTCGGCACGGGTCGCGGCGCGGACTTGGGAATCCTGGTCAAGGGCGGCGAGGTGCTCGAAGCGTCCAGGAAGATCGACACCGTGGTCTTCGACAAAACCGGCACCCTCACCCGCGCCCAAATGCGACTCACGGACGTGATTCCCGGCAAGCGGCGCCAGCCGGATCCAGTGCTCAGGATCGCGGCCGCGGCCGAGTCGGGTTCCGAGCATCCGATCGGTGCGGCGATCGTCGCGGGCGCGCTCGAGCGGGGGTTGGAGATACCGCCCGCAACGGAATTCGCCAACCTTGCCGGGCACGGCGTCCGGGCCCAAATCGATGGCCAGGCCGTACTCGTCGGGAGGCGCAAGCTCATCGAGGATCATGGTTTGACGCTGCCCGAGCACCTCGCCACCGTCGCAGCGGAACTCGAAGAGCGCGGCCGCACTGCGGTATTCGTTGGCCGTGACGGTCAGGTTGTCGGTGTGCTCGCGGTGGCTGACACGATCAAAGATGACGCCGTCGACGTGGTGCGCCGGCTACAGGCCATGGGGCTGCAGGTGGCCATGATCACCGGCGACAACGCGCGCACCGCGGCCGCGATCGCGAAAGAGGTCGGCATCGACCGGGTGCTGGCCGAGGTGTTGCCCGAAGACAAGGTATCCGCGGTTCGGCTGCTGCAGGAAGGGGGCCATGTGGTCGCGATGGTGGGCGACGGCATCAACGACGCGCCCGCCCTTGTGCAGGCCGATCTGGGCATTGCTATCGGCACCGGAACCGACATCGCGATCGAGGCCTCGGACATCACCCTGATATCGGACCGGCTCGACGGCGTCGTGCAGGCGATCGAGCTGTCGAGGCAGACCCTCCGCACGATCTATCAGAACCTCGGCTGGGCCTTCGGCTACAACACCGCCGCGATTCCCCTTGCCGCGCTCGGGTTGCTGAGCCCGGTCATCGCGGGCGCAGCGATGGGATTGTCCTCGGTCAGCGTGGTGACGAACTCGCTGCGGCTACGCCGCGTCGGCGCCGGCACCCGCCGGCAGCCCGAACCACACAGTCGACCCGCGCTCGCGTCCGCTTGATGTAATACGTTCTGCTGCCGACTATCTACGTGGACCCATCATGCCGCCGGGCCCCATCATGCAGCCGCCCATCATCTGCTGCATCATCGCGGGCATACCCTGCTCGACGAACCCGGTTACCTCCCGCGCGTGCGCGCGGATGGCGTCGGTGAGAGCAGGATCTTCGGAAGTCTCCTCGACGACCACACCCGTTGCGGAGAGGGTGAATTGGCGGCGATAGCCGCTAGCGTGGCGAAACAGCGTCGGCAGGCTCTGGCTCATGCAACTGACCTCCGTCCCTTGATCGAGGTGGGCGTACATGCTCGAAACATGCGCCTGCAGTTGCGCGGCGAGCTCCGGTGCGTTCGATTGGGTGGTGGTGCGCACGCCGCCGGGAATCTCTTCCACTGTGCGGCTGATTTCGCGGTGCCGCATGAACATTTCCATGTATCGGCTCATGTCCACCGAACCGGCACCCATGAAGCCGCATCCGTTGGTGAGCCGAAGATCCATAGACGGCGGCGCGACCACGCTGCGGCGGACCGCCTGCAGGCCCAACAGACCGCCTGCGCCGAGCGCGCCGAGCGCGGCGAGTCCCGCCCGTCGGGTGAATTTGACCATGTCCTAGCCTCCACATCCAGCCGGAGCCGCTTCGCCAAGCTGACCAGACGCACCGCCCCCATGCTAGGGCCAATAGTCCCTACCCCCGAGGGGTATATGTGTGCAATCCTTCGAGGCATGACGGACACACCTGAATCCACGATCGAACCGACCACCGTGAGTGAGCAACCCCGCTACGACAACCGATTCGGCGGCCCCAGCCGCCTGGGCCAAGCCGCGGCGTGGGTAATCATCGTCGCCGGTGTGGTGTTCGTCGTCGGGTCGATTTTCTTCTGGGGCTTGCTCTTGGGCGCCCACTCCGGCTGGCACCGGGGCTATTACGGCGGCCACGAGGGCAGTTGCCCCATGATGGGCTCGGGCGGCGGAATGGGCGGCATGGGCGGGATGATGGGCCCGGGCGGAACGGGCGGAATGATGGGCCCGGGCGGGACGGGCGGAATGATGGGGCCGGGCGGAATGATGGGCCCCTCACAAACGCCCGCTCCGGCGCCTTCCACGCCGCACTCCTAGCGCGAACTAGCCGAGCAGCTTGGTGAGCCAGGTCGGATCCTGATAGTTCACCGACCTGGTGCCGTCCCACACGAACGGGGTGCCGGTGGCGTTGAGTCCGGTGAGCGTCGCGTCCCCGGCGGCGGCCTTGGCCTTGCCGGTGCCGACGTCGTCGCCGCCCTTGATGCAATCGATCACGCTGGCGTCGACGCCGACGGTCTTGGCCAGCTGGGCCAGTTCGCCGTCGGTGCGGTCCTCGGGGGCGTCCTCGGCGGGCTGAAAGTTGCTGGCGAACAGACCGGAGTAGAAGTTCATGTACAGCTTCGGATCATCCTGCGCCGCAACACAATACGTCGCCGCCACCGCGCGAGAGGAGTAATTCTTGCTGTGCGACTTGTCGTCGAGGAAGTTGAGCAGGTGATAGCGCACCGCCAGCTTCTTGCTGTTGACGGCGCTGTCGATGTCACCGGCGTTCGACCGGATGAAGCTGCCGCACGGCGGGCAGATCGGCTCGTTGAAAATGTCGATCGTCGTCGGTGCGGCCGAGCTGCCCACGGAGACACCGTCATCGAGCACCTTGAGCTCCACCGCGTCCGGCGGAGGCGCCGCCGACGTCGGCGTGGAGGACCGGGCGGACGGGGACGACGACTGCCACGGGTGGGCGGCAACGATGACCAACCCGACCACCACGGCCACCACGACCGCCACGACGACGCCGATCCACAGCCAGGGCTTGCGGCTGCTCTGGGGCGGCTGTCCCCAGAGCGGTGCGCCGACGCTGCCCATGTCGCCCGTGCCCCAGGTGGGAGTGCCGGGCCACCCCGTCGGCTGCGGCATCGGTGCCCCGGGAGCCGATCCGGTGGTCCACCGGGGTGCCTGAGGGGGTGCCTGGTTCGCCATTGCGGGCGGCGGCATGGCGGCGGCAAAACCGCTGGGCTGCTGGCCGGCGAACGCGGCGGGCAGCTTCGCCACCTGACTGCGCTCCAAAATGTCGGTGGCCCGATCCTGATCGGGCGTGGCCAGCGCGGCATACGCGGCCGCCGACAGATCACCACACGTGGCGTAGCGCGCCGCGGGATCCTTGGCCATGCCGCGGGCGATGACGGCGTCGAAAGCGACCGGGATGCTCGGGCGCGCGGCGCTGGGGCGTGGGATCGGCTGGTTGAGGTGGGCCCCCATCACTCCGATCGTGTCTCCCGTGTACGGCGGGGTGCCCGTCAGGCACTCATACAAGACGCAGGCCAACGCGTAGATGTCGGCCCGATAGGTGACCTCGCCATCGCTGAACCGCTCCGGGGCCATGTATTTGACCGTGCCCACGGTGGTGCCGAACGTCGTCAACTTCTCGTCGGACGTGGCGCTGGCGATGCCGAAATCCACGAGGTACGCGAAATCGTCTGCGCTGACGAGGATGTTCTCCGGTTTCACGTCGCGATGCATCACTCCGGCGGCGTGCGCCGCGTCGAGCGCCGAGCCGATCTGGCGCACGATCGCCACCGCCCGCGGCGGGGACAGCGGCCCGAAACGGCTCAGCGTCGCGGCCAGGTTCTTGCCGTCGATCAGGCGCATGTCCACATAGAGCTGACCGTCGATCTCGCCGAAGTCGTGGATCGGCACGACGTGCGGTTCCTGCAGCCGCCCCGCGGTGCGGGCCTCGCGCTGCATGCGCGAGCGGAAGACCGGATCGCTGGACAGCGTCTGCGACATCAGCTTGAGCGCCACGATGCGTTCCCGCACCGTGTCCTCGGCCTCGTAGACGTCGCCCATGCCGCCGCGGCCGACCAGCCGCCGCAGCCGATACGGCCCGAACTGCGAGCCCTCCCGCGAATCCGCGGTCGTGTCACCCATCGCCGACTCCTCACCCGCCGCCACGCGCCGCAAAACCCACACCGAAGCGCGGCGTGCCAGGCATAAGGCTAATGGTTCGGGCAACCGCGGGGCACGCCGAATTGCCAGAAAGCCAGCTAATTCCCGGTCGGCTGGCTACGAACTCCGGGGTGGGCGGGGATCACCGGCATTCCTCGTCGCCGGTCTTTTCGCTGAGCCCCTCCCGTGACAGCGCCCGGACGAAGCCGTAGGCCTGCATGCCCGCCGGGCCGGGATTTCTGACGATCCAGTCGTTGATCTTTCCCAGGGCGGAAGCCAAATCGTCACGCCTGACCCGGATCAGGTAGGTCTTGCGGTCGTCCTGCGGATCGTCGATCGACTCGGCGACGGCGACGGGGTTGCGGAACGCGTAGGCGATCCCGTGCACGGAATCGTTGTTCAGCGCCCATTGCAGCTCGCTGGGCCGCAGCCGGTTCACCGCCAGGTTGCGGTATTCGTCCTCGCCGTTTGAGTCGCTCACGTCGCCGGCCAACCTCCTCTCTGTGCCCGCGAGAAGAAGTCGGACGGCGATGGACTGAAGATTGTGTCGCGCAGGCAATTCGATGAAATTTTCCCCAAGCTTTCATCATAGGAAGCACAGTGCGTCGCTGCATGCCGAGCGAGCGTCCAGCAATCGCGACGGCACTGACGCCGACCGGACGCGACGACGTAGAGTAACCGGCGAGGCAAACCAAGCTGTCTGCGCCGGCTGCGAGGACCCATGACCGACGAACGCATCGAGACCCGCCGCACCATCGGAGCCCCGGCCGCCGACATCTTCGCGGTGCTGTGCGACCCGCAGGGCCACGTGTCCATCGACTCCTCGGGCATGCTCCAGGACGCCGAGGGTGACCCGGTGACGGGCGTCGGCGACAGCTTCGTGGTGCACATGGACCGGGAGTCGCTCAACGACTACCCGCAGCTCGGCAAATACGACGTCACGGTCGACATCAAGGAGTTCGAGAAAGACCGGCTAATTTCGTGGACGATTCTCGGCCAGATCCGCCCCCAGATCGGCCACGTCTACGGCTACCGGCTCGAGCCGGCCGACGACGGCGCGTCCACCGTGGTCACCTCGTTCTACGACTGGTCGAACATCGACCCGCAGTGGCGCGACGCCGGGATTTTTCCGGTGCTCTCCGAGGGTGCGCTGCGGGCAACCCTGGGCATTCTCGACCGGACGGTCCGCCGAGGCTATTCCCGGGGCTGACCGCCCGCTCAGCGGCGATACTTCAGGAACACGTAGTCGTCGTAGGCCAAGGCATGCTCAAGCCGCATCTCGACCGGCACGGACAGCCGTGCGGGCCGCCGGGCGCCGACGGGCTGGCTCCCGGCGAGCTTGGGCGCCACCGTCACACAGATTTCGGTGACGGCGTCGGCCTCCACCAGCTCGTCGAGCAGGGTCGGGCCGCCCTCACACAGGACGCGGTCCATGCCCTGGGCGCGCAGCAGGCCGACGGCGCGCGCCACATCGACGGAGTCCTCGCCGGCCACCAGGATCCGCCGGCGCGCATCGTGGCGGGCGGCCGAGCGCGCGCAGGTCACCAGGATCGGGGGCTGGTCGGGATCGCTGAACAGCCTGGCGGGCAGGTTCCCCGTGCGGGTGATCACGGCGATCGGCGGCGGGGCGCCCCGGTGCGCGTCGACGAGCCGCACCGGGCCGTAGTTCTCGGCGCGCGCCGTCCCCGCGCCGACCAGAACCACGTCCGCGAAGCCGCGCAGGATCCTGAGCAGCCGTTGATCGGCGGGACAGGACAGCGGGCCGGCTCGACCGGTGAACGCCGCGGCACCGTCGGCGCTGAAGATCATGTTGGCGCGCACGCCCGGTGGGGGATCGGCGTAGAACGACGCGAGTTCCGCGATGTCGCCGACGACGCCCACCCGTGGCGTCACCTCAGGCCTCATGGCCCGGTTCCAGATGGCGGACGTCGCCGAAGGACACCCACTGCTCGAGTTCTCGCGGCGGTTGGCCGTCCACCGGTTCGAGCAGGTGCCCGACGTGGTCACCGAGGCGGAAACGGTCGAGGATCTTGCTGGCGAACCAGGCGGCCGCGTCGTCGAGAATGGGCAGCTGCGCCGGGCCGCGATGCCACGAGCAGCGGTCGAACTTGTTGATCTCGTCGCCGGTCTGGCTGCCGAACAACTCCGCGACGCCGAGGTGCTCGTGGTCGAACACGTGCACGGCGAGGTGGCTGGCCCCGGCGGCCACCCGGAACGTGTGGTTCTTCGTGGACAAGCCGACCAAAAACCGCGGCGGGTGGATGCTGGTTTGGCTGGCGAAACCGACCAGGCAGCCGGCGTCGACGCCGCCGGCGTGGGTGGTTACCACGAACATCGGATAGTTCAGCAGCGCCACCAGCTTTTCGAATGCGTCTGTTCCGGGCTCGGTCACCCGCTCAGTCTTCCCGTTCGGATCGCCTGGGAATCGCGTACGCCGCGGCGCCGATGCCCAGCACCGCGACCCCGGACAGCACCGAAGACAGCGGCAGCGCGCACGCCAGCACCACGCACCCGACCAGCCCGATCACCGGGATCGCGCGGGGCGGGCGCCCCTCGTCGGGCCGGAGCGTGAACGCCGAGGCGTTGGCGACCGCGTAGTAGATGAGCACGGCGAACGAGGAAAAACCGATCGCCCCCCGCAGGTCGGCGGTCGCGGCCAACACCGCCACCACGACGCCGATCAGCAGCTCGGCGCGGTGGGGCACGCCGAACCTTGGGTGCACGGCGGTGAGTGCGTGGGGGAGGTGATGGTCGCGCGCCATCGCCAGGGTGGTCCGCGAGACCCCCAGGATCAGCGCCAGCAGCGAGCCCAGCGCCGCGACCGCCGCGCCCACCTGCACGACCGGCGCCAGCCAGACCATCCCCGCCACCCGCACCGCCTCGGACAACGGTGCGGCCGCGTCGGCCAGGCGCCGCGGCCCCAACGCGGCCAGCGCCGCGACGGCCACCAGCGCGTAGACGACCAGCGCGATCGTCAGTGCCAGCGGGATGGCCCGGGGGATGGTGCGCGCCGGGTCGCGCACCTCCTCGCCCAGCGTGGCGATGCGCGCGTAGCCGGCGAAGGCGAAAAACAGCAGTCCCGCCGCCTGGATCACGCCGCCGACGGTGACTCCCGTCAGGTGCAGGCGCTCGGTCTCGACGCTGTGGGAGGTGAAGACGGCGACGACGACCGCGGCCAGCACCGCCAGGACCACCGCGACGATGATCCGGGTCAGCCACGCCGACTTCTGCACCCCGATGTAGTTCACCGCCGTCAACGCGACCACCGCGGCGACGGCCACTGCGTGCGCCTGCGCCGGCCACGCGTAGGCGCCGACGGTCAGGGCCATGGCCGCGCACGAGGCGGTCTTGCCGACGACGAAGCCCCAACCCGCCAGGTAGCCCCAGAAGTCGCCGAGGCGCTCGCGCCCGTACAGATAGGTGCCGCCGGAGGCCGGGTAGAGGGCGGCGAGCCGCGCGGAGGAGGTGGCGTTGCAGTAGGCCACGACCGCCGCCAACGCCAGGCCCAGCAGCAGCCCGGAGCCGGCGGCGCGCGCCGCGGGGCCGAGCGCCGCGAAGATGCCGGCGCCGATCATCGAGCCCAGCCCGATCACCACCGCGTCGAACACGCCCAGGGTCCGGCGCAGCTCGTTCACGGCGCCCAACCTATCAAATCCATTTGATGTATTCTCCGAGGGGTGGCGGTAACCAAGCGGCCGGGCGTGCCCCCGTTGATGCAGATGGCGTCTCACCCGGTGCGGTGGGCGTTGCTGGCCGAACTCGCGGCCGGCGACCACCGGGTACGGGAATTGGCCGCCGCCGTCGACGAGCCGCAAAACCTGGTGTCGTATCACCTGCGGCTGCTGCGCTCGGCGGGGCTGATCGACGCGCGGCGCAGCAATTTCGATGCCCGCGATACCTACTACCACCTGAACCTGGCCAGGTGTGCGGCGCAATTCGCCGGGGCGGCAAGCGTTTTGCATCCGGCGCTCGCACCCGCTGGCACCATCCGGCCGGCCGGGTCGGTGCTGTTCTTGTGTTCCGGCAACAGTGCGCGCTCGCCGATGGCGGAGGCGCTGCTGCGGAAGAAGGGCGCGGGCCACATCCGGGCCGCGAGCGCGGGCAGCCATCCCAAACCCCAGATTCATCCGAACGCGGTGCGGATCATGCGCGACCTGTACGACATCGACCTCGGCGGCGCCCGGCCCCGGCCGTTGGCCGCGGTCGCCCGTCGCCGCTTCGATTGCGTGATCACGCTGTGCGACAAGGTCCGCGAATACGCCGACGACCACGGCGTGGCCACGACGATGCACTGGAGCCTGCCGGACCCGTCCGCCGCGGGCAAGGCGAGTTATCCCGAATTCCGGCGCGTGGCAAGCGAACTGAACGACCGGATCGAATTCCTGTTGCCCACCCTTGCCCGGGAGCGACGATGATGCCGTTCGACCGACGCCGCTTCCTCGGCGGGCTGGCGCTGATCACCGCGAGCGGTGCCGCCGGCGTCGCGGCGGCCTGTTCGCGAACGACGCCGCCCGGACCGCCCACCGGCAAGCCCGATTACACGCTGCGGATCGGCGCCGGAAATGTGGAGCTGGCGCCCGGCCACACCGCGTCGACCCTGACGTACAACGGCCAATTCCCGGGTCCGTTGCTGCGGTTCAAGGAGGGGCAACGGACATGGGTGGACATCTTCAACGACACCGATGCCCCCGAGCAGCTGCACTGGCACGGGCAGCACGTGGGCGTCGACGTCGACGGGTCGGCCGAGGAGGGCACCCCCGACATCCCGGCACACGGCATGCGGCGCATTTCGTTTGTGCCGGGCCCGGCGGGCTTCCGCTTCTATCACACCCATGTGGTGCCGCGCGCCGACCTGTCCCGCGGCCAGTACAGCGGCCTCGTCGGCCCGGTCTACATCGAACCCAGACAGAACCCGGGCGCCTACGACCAAGAGATCTTCCTGACGCTCAAGGAGTTCGAGCCCAGTTTCAGCCACGGGGGCGACATGGCCAGCGATTTCCTGGCCGGCGAACCGGACGCAGACCTCAAGGAGAAGGGCGAGGCGGCGATGGCGGCCTCGCTGGCGCGCGGCGAGCCGAAGGGCTTCGAGGTGAGCTACGGGGCGTTCGCCGTCAACGGGCGCATGCTCGGCCACGGCGACCCCATCCGCGTCCGGCCCGGACAGCGGGTGCTGTTGCATGTCCTCAACGGCAGCGCCACCGAATCCCGCAGCCTGGCCCTGCCCGGGCACACCTTCAACGTGGTCGCGCTGGACGGCAACCCGGTGCCCAATCCGGCGCCGGTGCCGGTGCTGTGGCTCGGTGCGGCCGAACGCATTTCGGCGGTCGTCAACATGACCAACCCCGGCGTGTGGGTGCTCGGCGACTTGTCCGACGACGACCGTGGCCACGGCATGGGCGTGGTGGTGGAATACGCCGGACGCGGCGGCGACCCGCAATGGGCCGCGCCCGCGCCGTTCAAGTGGGATTACCGGCTGTTCGCGCCGCCCAACCCCGCGCCGGCGCCGTCGCCGGAACGCACCATGGAGATGCTGATCGAGAAGCGCAACGCCGCCGACAACGGCTTCAACGTCTGGATGTTCAACGGCACGGCGTTTTCCATGGAGACCAATCGGCCCGTGCTGGATCTGCAGCGCGACAAGCGCTATCGGTTCCGATTCCGCAACGCCACCGACGACCTGCACCCGATGCACCTGCACCGCCACACCTTCGAAATCACCCGCATCGCCGGCGCACCGACCGCCGGGGTGCGCAAGGATGTCGCGATGCTGGGCGGGTTCCAAAGCATGGAGATCGATTTCGTCGCCGATCAGCCAGGGCTGTCGCTGCTGCACTGCCATCAGCAGATCCACATGGACTACGGGCTCATGCTGCTGCTCAACAGCCACTGATCCGCGCGGCGTGCATCTACGATTCGGCCATGGCGCTCGAGACGGGTCAGGTGTTTGCCGGATACACGATCCTGCGCCCGCTGGGCTCGGGTGGCATGGGGCAGGTGTATTTGGCTTCGCACCCGCGGTTGCCGCGCGAGGACGCGTTGAAGGTGCTGCCGACCGAGGTCACCGCCGATCCCCAGTACCGGGAGCGATTCGAGCGGGAGGCGGAGCTGGCCGCGGGGCTGTCCCACCCGCATATCGTGGGGATCCACGACCGCGGTGAATATGAGGGCCAGTTCTGGATCTCGATGGAATACGTGCCCGGCACCGACGTGGCCCGGCTGTTGCGCGAGCAATTCCCGGGCGGGATGCCCGTCGACGACGCGATGGCGATCGTCAACGCGGTCGCCTCGGCGCTCGATTACGCGCATCACCGGGGCCTGCTGCACCGCGACGTGAAGCCGGCCAACATTCTGGTGGCCGACGCGGACGGACAGCCGCGGCGAATCTTCCTGGCCGACTTCGGGATCGCGCGACGCGTCGACGACGCCGCGGGGCTTACGACCACCAGGATGGCGGTCGGCACGGCGGCCTACGCGGCGCCCGAGCAGTTGATGGCCGGGTCGGTCGACGGCCGCGCCGATCAATACGCCTTGGCGTGCACCGCATTTCATCTGCTGGCCGGGGCGCCGCCGTTCGGCGGCCCCAACCTCGCGGTGGTCATCGGCCAACACGTCAGCGCCGCGGCGCCGTCGATCGGCGGCCACCGCCCGGAGTTGAGCGGCGCGGATCCCGTCTTCGCCACCGCGCTGGCCAAGGACCCGTCCGGCCGGTTCAACAGCTGCGGGGAGTTCGCCCGGGAATTGGGCCGGCACCTCGAGCTGGCCGACGCGGATGCCCAACAAGCGTCGGGCCCGACTGTGCTTGCGCCGCAATGGGTGAAACCGTCCGTCTGGAGGCGGGTGGGCCGTCGCCCCGCGGTCCTCGCCGCGGCCCTGGCCGGGATCGTGCTGCTGGTCGCCGCCGGGGTCGTCGCACTGCTGAAGTTCACCGGGCCGCGCAGCCCGGCCCCGCCGGCCAGCCCCTTCACGGGCACCTATCGGGCCGAGTTCGGGCTGAACATGGCTCTGGATGACGTGCCCGACCCCGGTTCCCCACCGGCGCTGACGAGCACCTACGGCCTGCGCTCGGTGTGCCGCCCCGCCGGCTGCGTGATGACCGCGTCCCGCCTCGGCGGGGAAACCGTGGCGCAACCGACGATGGTGTTCGATCAGATCGGCGCGGCCTGGGTCGCGGTCGCCGTCGCGCCCGACGCGTGCCGCGAGGCAACTGCGGAGTTCTGGCAGGTCTTCGTGCTGCGGCCCCGTCCCGACGGCGGCCTCGACGGCGAATACACGGCGACGGCCGCCAACGCCTGCGCCAACAAGCGAACCGTGTCCTTCACCCGCACCGGCGACGTCGACGTGAAATCCCTTCCCGATCCGGGCGCCCAGCCTCCGCGGGCGGCGTCGCCGGCCCAGGGCCTGCGCGGCCGTTACCGCCTCACCCGGATCTTCGCGAACGGCCTGCCGCAACAGCAGCTCAACACCGCGGTCGCGACCTACTGCCTGCGCACCGCCGACCGGTGCATGAGCTACTTCCACGAAGCATCGGCCGACCAACCACTGGTATTCGGAGACGGACGCTGGACGTGGAACGTCGATGCCGATGTCACCTGCCCGCACTCCGGGGGCACTGCGCGCATGAAATCCACCGGGGTGTATCCGCTGCCTCAGCCCCCCGGGGACCCCATCGCCAAGCTCACCGGCCGCGCTCACCAGGAACAGAGCGCGCCGTGCGAGCTCAACACGGACTTCGACGAAACCTTCACGCGCACCGGCGATTAAGGGGAAGGGCGGCGCACCACCGTTTGCCCGGACGGCGCGGCTCCGTATTCGTCGCGAATTTACGTGCCGCTGCGGCTTGAGCATTTACGATTTGCCCATGTCGCTCGAGACGGGTCAGGTGTTTGCCGGGTACACGATCGTGCGGGTGCTGGGTGCGGGCGGGATGGGCCAGGTCTACCTGGCGGCGCATCCCCGACTGCCGCGCGAGGACGCGTTGAAGGTCCTGCCCGCGGATCTGACGGGCGACCCGGAGTTTCGGGGCCGCTTCATGCGCGAGGCCGAGCTGGCGGCCGGGTTGTCCCATCCGCACATCGTGACGATCCACGACCGCGGCGAAGCGGACGGCCAGTTCTGGATCTCGATGGATTACGTGGCCGGCACCGATGCGGGCCGGCTGCTGCGCGACAACCCGGGCGGGATGCCGCTCGAAGACGTCGTGGCGATCATCACGGCGGTCGGGTCGGCGCTGGATTACGCGCATGGCCAGGGGCTTCTGCACCGTGATGTCAAGCCCGCCAACATCTTGCTCACCGACCCCGACGGTCAGGCGCGGCGGGTGTATCTCGCCGATTTCGGGCTCGCGCGCCACATCGATGACGCGACCGGACTGACCGCGACCAACATGACGGTCGGCACCGTGGCCTACGTGTCGCCAGAGCAGCTGAAGGGGGAGCGGGTCGACGGGCGCGCGGATCAATATGCGTTGGCCTGCACCGCTTTTCACCTGCTCACCGGCTCGCCGCCGTACGCCGATTCCAACCCCGCCATCGTGATCAGCCAACACATCAACGCCGCCCCGCCCTCGATCGCGGCCCGCCGCCCCGAACTCGCGGCGCTGGACCCCGTGTTCGCCACCGCAATGGCCAAGGAGCCATCCGAACGGTTCGGCAGCTGCCGCGAATTCGCCGACCAACTGGCCCGCCACCTCGGGCCGGGCTTCACCCAGCCCGGCGACATTCCATTCCCGGACACCCAACCCCGGATCGACGCGACCCTCCCCGCCCTCCGACCCCGCCGGCGTCCCCGGGCGCTCATCGGCGCACTGGTGGGCATCGCCTCACTTGTCGTAGCCGGTGGTGTCTTCGCGGGCGTGAAGCTTCTCCGCCACGACCCGGGCCACGCCGCCCCGACCAATCCCACCGCCCCGCCGGTAAATACCGCCGCCGCGACGCCGAACACCGGCCCCTTCACCGGTGTCTACCAGGTGCGCTTCGGCCAGGGCACCACTCTCGAGGGTGTGCCGGGGCAGGGCGCGGCCCCGGAAACGGACACGTACGCCGTCCGCTCGGCCTGCGGGTCGAGCGGTTGCCGCGCGACCGCGCAACGCGTCGGCGGCGAGCTGAGGCTCGCACCGAGCGCGGTCTTCGACGAGGTCGACGGGCGCTGGGTGGCCGTGACCATCGGCTCGGACAAATGCCGAGGCGCCCCGGCCGAGGTGTGGCAGGTGTTGACGCTGGAGCCACGGCCGGACGGCACCTTCGTCGGCGAGTACCGCGGGGCTTCCGCCAATGCCTGCAACGAGAAGCGGACGGTGACCTTCACCCGTTCGGAAGACGCCGACATCAACAAGCTCCCGGACCCGAGCACCCTGCCGCCGCGGGTCGGCTCGCCGGCCGCGGCGCTGCACGGCCGCTACCACCTGGTCCGAAAATTCAAGGCCAGGATCGCGCCACAGCAGAGCGACCAGGCCGTCATCACCGACTGCCTGCGCACCGGGGAGCGGTGCATGAGCTATTTCCACTCGAAAACGATTGACACACCGCTGGTGTTCGAGGGCGGGACCTGGACCCTGCACGTCGAGCATGACGACAACGATCCGGGCTGTGGCGGGGCCGTGTACGCCCGAGCCACCGGGCAATACGCGCTGCCCCAACCGCCACAGGATCCGATCACACAGCTGATCGGCCACGACCATCTGGACGAGTCGTCGGGCCGCGCCGACTGCCAATGGAGCGTGGACTTCGACGAAACATTCACGCGCACAGGCGATTAGGAACCTCTGCCCGCTACGGGCCACCCGCCAACGCCTCGATGAGGCGCGACGACACCTCCGGTCGTACAGTTAGGCATGTCGCATCCGATGGACCCGGGTCCGCCGCCCCCATTCCAGCCACCGCCGCCCCAGGGGGGATACCCGCCGCCTTATCCGGGGCCGTACCCGCCGGGGCTTTATCCGCCGCCGTACCCGCCGAGTCCGTATCCCGCGCCATACCCGCCGGGCCCGTACCCGCCGCCGGGCTACGCGCATCCGCCACAGGCCCAGACGACCAGCGGATTCGCCATCGCCGCACTGGTTTTCGGCGCTTTCGGGGGAATTCTGCTCGGCGTCATATTCGGCATCATCGCGCTGGGAAAAACGAAACCCGGTGGGCAGCGCGGCAGGGGATTGGCGATCGGCGGGCTCGTGCTGTCCGGCGCGTGGGCGGTCGGCATCGCCGTCCTCATCGCGGTGGTCGCCCTGTCGCCGACGCACACGGTCAGCGCGCGGGACATCAAGGTGGGGGACTGCTTCGCCGAGCTGCCGCGGGGGAACCGAATCTCCTCGGTGGACACCACCAGCTGCGACCGGCCCCATGCGGCGGAGGTGGCCGGGATCGTCACCATTCCCGACGGGCCGTTCCCCGGCGAGTCCGGCTTCGGCGCCTACGGGAAGGACTGCAAGGACGACCTGGCGTCGTACTCGCCGACGGCGCTGCTGGATCCCGACATCGACTTGGCGATCATGCCGCCCACGCGGGAGTCGTGGCAGCGCGGCGATCGCGCCATGGTGTGCGTCGCGACGTTCACCACCAAGCGAACCGGGTCCATCAAGAGCTGAGCTCCCGAAGCGGCTGATTTTCGCGGATCCCGCGATACATGCCCCATCGGACGATCCACGGCATCACCACCCGCTCGACCGACCACGACGGGAACCGAAACGAGTGGCCCGTGGGGAAGAAGACTTCCAGCCCGTTGGGCTGGATGCCCACCAACGAACCCCACCGCCGGCCCGGAGTCCGGAAGGCGCGCAACTCCCGCCCGGCGAACTCGGCGCGAATGTTGCTTGCTACCAACGAATCCCCCCGATTGCGGGCCGAGCTGCGCAGCGGGTCGGTGGCCGCGACGTCGCCGACCGCGAACACGCCCCGATGACCGGGCACCCGCAGCTGGGGCATCACCCGAACGAAGCCGCGTTCGTCGAGCAGTTCCGGTGGCAGCCAGTCGGTATTGGGCCGCACCCGGCCTACCGCCCAGAGCACGGCGTCGGCGGACGCCGGGGGTTGGCCGGTGCTCCATTCGACCGGTTTCCCGGTGATCTCCTCACCCGAGAAGCCGTCGGCGATCTGGGCACGGTGGCCCGGGTGCAGGCCCACGCCGAGCTCGGTCAGACGGTCGCGGATGCGCCGCCACGTCGCCGGGTGGTACTCGCCCAACGCCCGCTCGCCGGGGAAGTAGAGATCCACCCGTTTGCCCGGCCAGGTGGTCGCGATGTTGACGGCGCTGCTCACCGCGGCCGCCCCGCCCCCCACGACGATCACCGACTCGGCGGCGGCCAAGCGGTCGTGGGCGGCGCGCAGCTCGGCGCCGATCTCGTTGGGCGACTGCATGGTCGGGCGGCGCCAGAAGCCGTTGCTGACGCCGGTCGAGATGACCAACGCGTCGTACTCCTCGGCAACGGGCGTGCCGTCCTCGCTCCGGCCCAACACGGTGCGGGCCGCAAGGTCGACGCCGGTCAGCGTGGCCTGCACCGTGCGCACGCCGTCCAGGCGGCGGAACCTGTCGAACGGGATCCAGTAGTCGCGGGCCCAGTCCTCGGGGCGGGAGAGCCGGACGCCGAGTTCCTGGCCGCTGACCAGCGCGGGTTTGGCGGAGATCCCGACGACGTCGGCGTGCCGGGCCAGGCGGATGGCGGTCAGGACACCGACGTCTCCCAGTCCGGCGACGACGACGCGCTTGCGTGTCGCAGTCACGGGCGGCGCAATTCGCTTGTGCCGCTGGGGCTTTCGGTCGGCCGGGCCGCTCCGACGGCGTCCATGCGGGCCTCCTTACGCGCGTGGTGGGCAAACTGTAACACGTTCTAGGTATGCGCCATCGGGCGTCGGATCACGGGCGGCCGCATCAGTAGCATTAGCCAGCGGCGTGCGCCGCCACGGCACCGAAAGGAACGGGTCCCATGACGACACAGGCCGATGCCCACCGCCACGGTCCACAACTGATTCCGCGCCGGCTGCTGCGGGGCGGCCAGGCGCACCATCCGGCCGTCCTGGAGGAGGCCCGGAGGCGAGGCGGAAACCTCCAGCTGCGCCTGGCCGACCGGATCACCGCGTTCGCCGGGTCGATGAACTTCGTCTGGCTACATGCGGCCCTGTTCGGCGTATGGATGCTGTTCCTGGAAGCGAGTCCATGGCCCACCCTGACCCTGGCCGTGTCGCTCGAAGCGATCTTCCTGTCGACCTTCGTGATGATCGGCCAGAACCGTCAGGCGGCGTTCCAGCAGGCCCGGGCCGATCATGACTACCAGATGGAGGACTTGGAACTGAAGACCAACACCGAGCTCACCCGCGAGATCCACCTTCTCACGCAGGAACTGCACCGGCGCTATATCGGACCGCCGAGTTGACAACGGCTGCGACACGCAACCAAAAGCGTTGCCAGAGCGCGTGGTGACACGAACGACCGCTCTAATGTGGGGGAGCAGATGTTGGAACTACAGGCGACGATGCGACCACGTGTGGACGCCGCGCTGCGTGCCGCGGCGCGTGCGACGGCACCGCGCCCCGCCGCGGCCAGGCGGGCCGCCAAGGACCTGCAGCAAAACCTCGGGCCGGCGGTCGGTGCCGAGATCCGCTGGGCGTTCACGCCGCCACGCAACTGGCTGATGGGGGTGGTGGCCAACATCGTCTTCGCCGCCGCCTGGTTGCTGGTGCAGCCACTCACGCCCGGGCGCCACCACCACGACTGGGCCGTCCTGGTCGGCACGTACTTCTCCTCCTGGGTGCTCGCGGACGTCACCACCACCAACCTGCTCGGCGCCGACCACTACCGCGTCCAACAGGCTTTGTCCGACGGGGTGCCGTTCTGGCGGGTGCTCTTGATCAAGAACCTGGCGCTGCTGGCGATCGTCGGGCTGCCGACGTTGCTGACGGCGATGGTCCTCACCCTGTGGTTCCAAACGCCCGCGAGCCTGGCGGTGACGATCCCCACCGTCGCGGTGCCCATCGTGTCCTGGCTGGGCGTCGGTAATTTCTTCTCGGTGCTGCACCCGGTGAGCGTCGAGCCGCTGCTGCGGCGGTGGCGGCAGCGTGCCGATCGTCGCCGCACCGGCGCCTGGATGCTGGCGCTGACCCTGCCGTATGCGCTGTACTACGTCGCCGACCCGATGAACGGGGTGGAGCACCGCCTGCTGTGGACGAAAGTCCCCGCCCTCATCTGGCCGGTGTTCGGGCGCGACACGAAGAGCTTCGTGCATTTGGCGATCGCCATCACGGTGTGGATGGTGGGAACCGTCGGCGCCCTGGTGTGGGTGCGCAAGCGGGGGGTCGAGATCAGGTGAGCCTCAGCTGGAGGAGTCGGGCGCTCCCGGCCGTTGTTCAGCTGACGCGGGCGCGCACCTACCGCAGCGCGCAAACCGCCCGCGATCACATCGACCGGCGAGCCGCGCATCCGCAGTTCTACGGGCCCCCGCCGGGATTGCCCAAGGACGTCAACCTGCACCTGGATCGGCATTCGGTCTGGCCGATCTACACCCTGACCTCCGGCGCCTCGCGCACCGCGCAGCGCACGGTCTTCTACCTGCACGGCGGGGCCTGGGTGAACGAAATCGCTTCGCAGCATTGGAAATTGGCGGCCCAAATCGCCGCCGACGCGCGAGCGCAAGTCATCGTGCCGATCTATCCGTTGGTGCCGTTCACCACCGCCGCCGGGGTGGTGCCTACGATCGCCGAACTGGTGGCCGAGAAGGCGGCGGCAGACCACTCCGTGTGCCTGGCCGGGGATTCCGCCGGCGGACAGATGGCCTTGTCGGTCGCGTTGATGCTGCGCGACGAGCGCCGCCTGGTCCTGTCGGAAACCGTGCTGATCTCGCCCGTCCTGGACGCGTCGCTGACCAACCCGTTGATCGACGCGGTCGACGACCCATGGCTGACGCGGGTGGGCCTGCTGGAGTTCGCCAGGCGCTGGTGTGGTGACCTGCCGATGACCGACCCGATGGTCAGCCCCCTGAACGCCGAGCTGTCCGGCCTGGGACCGCTGACCGTGTTCAGCGGCACCCGCGACATTCTCAACCCCGACGCGCGACTGCTGGCCGAAAAGGCCGCGGCGGCCGGCGTAAAGATCGATTACCACGAACAGCCCGGCTTGTTGCACGTCTACCCCCTGACTCCCACGCGGGAAGGCCGCGCCGCGCGAGCGCTGATCGTCGATCGGTTGCGGGAGAACTAAGCCCACACCGGACAAATCCGGCCCGGCGGTGCAATGATTGGCGTCATCGTTGAGCGCGGCTAAACCGGTGAGCCGCACGCGCATTCATCGCCTTCGGCAGAGAGGGAAACACAATGACCGAACAGCCGTCCCCCGGGTGGTACCCGGACCCGAGTGGCCAGCCCGGCCAAATGTATTGGGACGGCCGGCAATGGCACGCAAACCCCCCTGCCGCGGGCGCGGGCGTCGCTCCCTACGGTGGCGCGCCGTACGGCGTCGACCCCTACGGCCGGCCGCTGTCGGACAAGAGCAAGCTCCTCGCCGGGCTGCTGCAGATCTTTGTCGGTAGTTTCGGCGTCGGCCGCTTCTACCTCGGCTACACCAACGTCGGCATCGCCCAAATCGCGGTGTCCTGGCTGACCTGCGGGATCGGTGCCATCTGGCCATTGATCGACGGGATCATGATCCTCGTCGGCAAGGTGCCCGACGCGGAGGGGCGCACGCTGCGCGACTGACGAGCATGGCCGGGCCTCAGACATGGCCGCGCGTATTCTCGCGTTTGCGGGTGCAGTTCGGTCAACAGGGGAGGAACCGCCCATGACGACGCCCAACCAGCCCGGTTGGTACGACGATCCACAAGACCCCAACGCCCAGCGTTTCTGGGACGGTCGGACCTGGACCCCGCAGCGGCAGCGCAAACCCGATGCGCGGGCCCCGCGACCGCCGGTCAACCGGCCGCAGCAACCCCCGCCCTCTGCCGCGCCGACCCAGGTCACACCAGTGCAGCCCCCTCCGCCGCGGCCCAACCTGCCGCCTTCGGCGGCGCAGACCCGCGCGGCGCCCCTGCCACCCCTGCCTCCGCGCCCGCCGGCGCCGACCGGGCCGCCGCGCCCACCCCAGCCGCCCAATCGACCCGCGCCGCCCGGCTATTCACCGCCTGGGGCGCGCCCGGGGCCCGATACTCCTGCGCAGCCCGGCTCACAACGATGGGCGCCACCCGGTCCGCCGAATCCGGGCGCCGGCGCACACGAGGTCCCTGAAAGCCTTGCTGCGGTGAAGGCCGTCGCGGCAAGGATGTCGGTGCCCGCCTGGATCGTGTTCGGGGGCCTGCTCGTCACCGTCGTCTCAATTTTCCTGCCGTTCGCGACGGTCAGCCTCAAGCTGTTCGGCAGGACCCTGAGCTCGCACGGGGCCGCCGCCGACGGAACCGCGAAGTTCGTTGTCATCCTGTTGGCCGTCGTGGCCGCGTTGTTGGCGTTGCCGGCGCTGTCGGGATCCCGAATGCCGGCCAGCCGGCTCATCGGACTCAGCGTGGTGGTCGGCCTGCTGGGTGCCTTGACGTTCGTCTGGTTCCACACCGTGTCGACGAAAAACAACGAAGGCGAAGGGTTCGTGACCGTCACGCCGGCGTTCGGGCTGATGGTTTACGCGGCGGCGGTCATCGTCACCGCCGTGGGCGTCGTGCTGCTGTGGATGGATCGATCGAAGACCAGACAGGTTTAGTTGGCAAGGCCCCTGCGATTCGATGTCCCGGCCAGCGGTCCTTCGGGCGCGTCCGCCCGACCGGCGTTGTTAACCTTGCGAAATGGACGACGGCGAGAAGCGGGTGAAGTCGACTCTTGCCGCCACCAGTTGGGCGCTGCTGGGCATGATGTCCTACGAAGAGGAAGTCTCGGGATACGACCTCAAAAAGTGGATCGACTGGAGCGTCGACCTGTACTACTGGAGCCCGTCGTACAGCCAGATCTACACGGAGCTGAAGAAACTCGAGGCTCTCGGGCTCGTCACGTCGCGCGTTGAGCACGATGAGGGGCCCCGCAGCCGCCGGCTGTACAAGATCACCGCGGCGGGGATGGACGCCGTCACGGAGTGGACTAATGATGCACCCGTGGATCCGCCGGTGCTCAAGCACAGCGTGCTGCTGCGAGTGACGTTCGGCCACCTCAGCAACCCGGCCCGCCTCAAGGAACTGCTTCAGGAGCATGTCGCTTACGCGGAAGCCCGGCACCAGAAAGCCGTCGAGGACGCCGAGGGGGCCGAGGCGGAACCGGCCTGGGCGTATTCGGTGATCGCCCTGCGCTGGGCGGCTAAGTACTACGCCGCGGAGCGCGAGTTCGCGCTGGAACTGATGAAGGACATCGACGAGGCCGACGCCATCATCCAGAAGGCCGCCAAGAGCGGTTTCGGCAAACCACGGCCCATGCCCGGCTACTGGCGTGAAATCGAGAAGCAGTTCGAGGCCAGGCGCACGGCTGACTAGGGCTTGCTTGCTGCGTCGAGCGCCGCGATGTAGGCGTAGACCAGTCCCTGCGCGATCGTCGCGCCCGCCCCCGGGTACGTCGTGCCAAACGCGTTGGCGGCGGTATTGCCGATCGCGTACAGCCCGGCGATCGCGCTCCCGTCCTCGCGTAGGACCCGCGCCCGTCCGTCTGCTTTCAGGCCTCCGCAGGTGCCCAGATCGCTGAGTACCAGTTTCACGGCGTAGAACGGGCCCTTGACCAGCGGACGCAGGTTGGGGTTCGGGGTTATCGTGGGGTCTCCGTAGTAGCGGTCATAAGCGCTGCGGCCCCGGCCGAAATCGGGATCCTCTCCGGCGCAGGCGCTTTCGTTGAAGCGGGTCATCGTCTGGACGAACTCTTGCACTGGAACACCCATGTGTCCGGCCAGTCCGGCGAGGCTGTCGGCCCGCGCGGCGATGCCCGCGTCGTACCACGCCTGCGGAAGCGGCATCCGCGGAAACAGTTCCGCGCCAAACACATAGCTGTTGCGGTACTGCTGATCGAAGACGATCCACATCGCTTCGATCGGGCTGCCCGACCGCTCCAGTTCGAGCAACTGCTGGCCGAAAGACATGTAGTCGGTCGACTCGTTGCAGAACCGGTGGCCGTGTTGGTCCACGATCAGGCAACCCGGAAGTGACCGCTCGGCGAGCATCACCACGGGCGCCTTGCCGGGCAGCGGCGCGACGGCCGGGAACCACCACGCCTGATCCATCAAATCGATGCCCGCGCCGAGCTCTTGGGCCGCGCGGATGCCGTCGCCCGTGTTGGATTCGGCGCCCAGACTGAAGTTGGGGCCCAGCGACTCCGACTGGAACTTCCACCGCATATCCATGCTGTGGTCGAAACCGCCGGTGGCCAACACAACCCCGCGCCGGGCGGTGACTGTCACCTCACGGCCGTCGTGGTTCACGACCGCGCCGCTCACCCGGCTACCGTCGCCGTCGAGGCGCAGCAGCGTGGTGTCGGTCCACACCGGGATGCCGGCGCGCAGCACGCCCGCGAACAGCCCGGCAGTCAGGCCCTGGCCGCCCGCCGCGTAGCGTCGGCCCAGCAGACGGCCGCCGAACCCCTGGGCCACCCGCTTGGCGATCGTCGGAATGCCCTTGCGGGGCAGCCGAACCACCAGGTTCATCCATCGGTAGTCGGCACCGGTCGTCGGGATCGAGACGCCGGCCTCGAGCACACCCGGTCTCAGCCGGGTGCGATAGTCGCCAAGGATCGCCGTGTCCAGCGGCAGGCACTCGCAGGTGCGCCCGGCCGCGCTGCCACCGGGCTCCTCGGGGTGGTAGTCGGAGTAATCGCGGGCCCAGAAGAGCCGCAGCGGCGTCGTGCGGCGCAGCATTTCGACCGTCGCGGACAGGTGGGTCAGAAAGCCGACGGAACGCTCCGCAGGCGCCGAGCCGGCCACCACGGCGTCCAGATAGGTCGCGGCCCGCTCGGCGGTGTCGTTGGCGCCGGCATCGGCCAGCACCGGTCCCGCGGGCAGCCACAGGGCGCCCCCGGACCGGGCGGTCGAGCCGCCCACGTAGGACGACTTCTCGACGATAAGCACCGACAGCCCCAGCTCATGCGCGGCCAGCGCGGCGGCCATGCCGGTGCCCGAGCCGACCACCAGCAGGTCGACCGAGGTATCGGACACCGCTAGTCCGGCGGGAATCGTCGTGCTGTGCTCAGTCACGCCGAGAACCGTATGCCGCGCCGACGCGGTGGTGGAAGAGCCCTCCTGTTGAGTGGAACACGCCGCCACCGCGGCTCCGCCCGCGGGCATCACTAGCGCATGTGACATCGCAGCCCGACGCCGGAGAAGTTCGGCTCATAGAAGCGCAGGCCACGCCGACGCGGTTTGCCCGCGGCCGGCACTGCCTCGGCCCGGTCAGAGACTTCGGTGACGGCAAGCCGCACGTGATCAACGCCTTCGGACAGAAGCTTGTCGTGTTCCGCAGCGCGGACGGCAACGTCAACGTCCTCTGCATGACTGGCGTTGGGGGGCGACGGGCGGTGCAAACAAGTTCCGTACAGCAGGCGCACCCCGCGGCTAGCCCGCACGCCGCCCCGACCCGAGGTCAGTATCCCTCGCATCGAGGGTGCGACCAGCGACGAATGGACCGACTGGCACGGGTACACCACGGTTGTGAACACCAACCGCCGCGAAATCACCGACAACGTCGTGGATATGGCGCACTTTTCCTACGTTCACGGGTCATTGCCCACGCATTTCAAGAACATCTTCGAAGGACACGTGGCGACGCGGTGCGGTGCGGATCGCCGACGAAACCGTAGGCGCCACACCGTAATTCGGTAATTATCCTTTTTCAAGCGTGAACTGGCACAAATCGGTGTAGCCGTCGCGGAACAACTGGGAACAGCCGGTCAGATACCGCATATAGCGGTCATAAACCTCTTCGGATTGGGTCGCGATAGCTTCGCTCTTGTGCGCTTCGAGGGCCGCCGCCCACATGTCGAGCGTCCTCTTGTAGTGCGGCCGCAGCCGATGGATCCGGCTAACCGTGAACCCGATCTCCGTGGAATTCTCCTCGACCATTTCCACCGTCGGCAGCCGCCCGCCGGGGAAGATCTCTTCCAGGAGGAATTTCACGAAGCGGATATGCCACATCGTCAACGGAAGGTTGCGCTGCCGGATCTGCTCGCGGCTTAACACCACGATCGTGTGGAGCAGCATCGTGCCGTCGGCCGGCAAGAGGTTATAGGCCCACTTGAAGAAAGGGGCGTGACGGTCGTAGCCGAAATGCTCGAGCGGGCCGATCGCCACGATCCGGTCCACCGGCTCGTGAAACTGCTCCCAGCCCTGCAATAGCACCCGCTTGGACCGGGGGCTGTTCGATGCCGCGAGCTGCTGTTCGACGTAGGCGACTTGGTTCCTGCTGAGGGTCAGGCCGACGACGTCGACGTCGTATTTCTCCAGAGCACGAAGCATCGCCGAACCCCAACCGCATCCCACGTCGAGCAACTTCATGCCCGGCCGCAGCCCAAGTTTGCCCAGCGCCAGGTCGATCTTGGCGATCTGCGCCTCTTCCAGCGTCATGTCGTCACGCTCGAAGTACGCGCAGGTGTACGTCCGTGTCGGGTCTAGGAATAGCGCGAAGAAGTCATCGGACAGGTCGTAGTGGGCCTGCACGTCCTCGAAGTGGGGCCGCAGGCGTTGTGCACTTTCTGGCATGCGTCCTCTCGCAACGGCTCGGGCGGGTAGCCCCCGCCGCTTCAAGCCGGCGTGGGTCGCCGCGACTAATCCGCACCATTCGGTAAGGGACGCTACACGAATTCGGCCCCACTACGGGGTAGCGAAACCACGGGATTTACGGCATCTTTTTTCGCTGGCGACACGGTTCTCAATGCCGACGATCATTGCCTCATCGCAACGGGCCGCCATGATGATTGGAGAACTCGGTCCGCCGCAATGACCTCATTAACGGCCCGACGATTGATGCACAGGCGATTTCCACGCAGTCGTTTGCGCGGTTGTTGATGCGTGCTATTAGCCCAGCCGGATCAGCTCCGAGTCCACCGGACGGCGAACGGCAACGTCGCACATCAGGGTCTCGGTGGGTCGACTGAGTCACAGGGAGTCCCGCCGCGGCGAGCGCGTAACCCTTGAACACCCGCGCCACCGGGCTCAACACGTGTTGGGCCCTGATCGTCGCGCGCGTGACCCCCACCGGCCGCCCCTGGGCCCACAGCGTCACCTCGGTCATTTGGGCGTCCAGGGCTTTGAATACCTGCTCTCGGATCAGGAGGTCTGCGGTGAATGCCTCGACGCTGACCGCCAGGCTCCCGGCCCGTGCGGGCAACTGCGGCGAGAAAGTTCCTTAGCTTTCCGCCCGCCATCTGCACGATCGCGAAATCCGACACACGTGATTCGGTGACTTCCGTGATCGCTCGCCGAGTTCAGGCGTGCGCGCCGCTGTCGATCCGGATTTCGGTGCCGGTGACGAACGCGCCGTCGTCGGAGGCCACCATGGCGATCACCGACGCGACGGCGCTCGGGTCCGCCAGCGCCGCATCCACTGCGGCCGTCACGGCACCCTCGTCGGAATTGTCGAGGACGGCGGTGGTCAGTCGCTCACCGGTGCCGGCATCGTCGGCGGCGGCCGCGGTTCGTGCCAGCCCGTCCGCCGAGACGTCGTAAGCCACGACGGTGCCGCCCTCATCGAGCAGCGGGGCCGCGGTGGCCTGCCCGATTCCGGAACCAGCTCCGGTCACGACGACGCGTCTGTCGGCGAAACGTTCCATCAGTCAGGCGCCTTCGGTCATGCCAGCTGGAAGGCGCTGACTGGGGCTTCCTCGGGATACACCGCCGGGCCGCCGAGGTCGTACGCGGCGTTGAGGGCGCCGACGAACGCCGGGTCGTGCAGCGGTTCGCTGGGGATGTCGAGCTTGACGCCCTTGCTCGCCAGGTCGTCGACCATGATGTCGATGGCCTTCTCGACCGAAAGGTCGTCGGAGCCTTCCATGTTCTTTTTCAGCTCGTCGTAGTCCGCGAACACCTCGGCTGACCAGTGCACCAGGAAGCGCAGTTCGTCAGTGTGGTGGCGCGCGATGACGTTGTCACCGTTCTTCAGCAACCAGGAGTCGCGGTCACTCGGGTCGCCGGTGAACATCGTGTCGAACGCCAGGCCGGCCGGAATCTGTTGAGCCAGGGGTCCGTTGGCCTCACCGCGGTGCACCATCATCTCGTTCTGGACGACGATGCCGCGGTTGTTGATCGGGGGCAGGATGCGCTTGGGCGCCTTGAGCGGCCCATCGGGCCAGTAGGTGAAGCCGCTGCCGGCATCCAGGGAGAACCAGGTGATTACCTGGGCCATCTTGATCAGGTAGTCCTGGAAAAGCCCGGATTTACCCATCACGCTGGTGAGCCAGGTTGGGGCATTCTCGTGTCGCACTCCGCGGAAACTCGGCGAATCCAGGTGCCCGGGGTCTCGGTTGGCGCACGGACCGTTGATGTTGAACAACATCAGCTGCGGCTTGGCGTATTCGGCTTTCCAGTAGGCCTTGGCCAGCTCCAGGAACCGCGCGTTGTAAAAGCAGTCGTGCAGTTGCGGGTAGAGCACCGCGCCGTAATTGGCCAGGTAGCCGCGGAACGTCGGGGTCAGAAACAAATCCAGCGACGGGGTGAATCCTTCCGGGAACATCCCACTCATCGTGGCCATCAGCTCGTCGGCCGACGCGAAGTGTTGGGCGATGATCAGCTTCCACGGTCCTTCCGTCCGCACCACGTCGAGCATCCGCTCGCGCTGGTCGTCGGTGTAGACATCGTCGATTTCGCGTGGCGGTGCGGCCGGCCGCAGCACGTCGGAAAGCGCCATTCGCCGCTCGTCGGTGAGCATCAGCTGTCTCCTTTGCAGTTCTGCAATCGATCGATTGTGGGCACGGTCAGCGCGATACGGCCGGTTGTTGTCCGGTCACCGGGACGTCAAAAACGAACGGGATGGCTGAACTTGGCTCGCAGCAGCGCGCCGACCTCGGCGATGGCCAGCCGGCCGCGCGCGGTCGCGTCGGAGCGCATCAAAAAGCCGTGGTACACGCCCGGATAGCGGGTGCATGTGGTCTGCACGTCTGCATCGCGTAGCCGATCGGCGTACCGCTCGCCCCAGTCGCGGATGGGATCGCAGCCGCCGGTCACCACGATCGCCGGCGGAAGCCCGGACAGGTCTGATGCATAGGCCGGCACCACATAGGGGTCGGTGGGCGGACCCGCGTCACCGTCGACGAGCGCGTGCATGTAGTCGATGTCGTCGCGGGCGAGCAGCGGCGCATCGGCCAGCGCGGCAATGGAAGGGACGGACATGTCGCGATCCAGCCCGGGATACAGCAGCACCTGTGCACAGATCGCGGGCCCGCCGCGATCCCGGGCGGCCAGCGCGACTGCCGCGGCGAGCGAGCCACCGGCGCTGTCGCCGACCACTGCAAGCCGCTGGGCATCGACTCCCAGCCCGGCGGCATTTCGGGAAACCCATCCGGTCGCGGCGTAGGCGTCGTCGAACTGCGCCGGCGGTGGGAACTCCGGGGCCAACCGGTACTCGACCGCCACGACGGTGGCTCCTGACACCGACGCGAGCTCACGCGCCAGCGGTTCGAACGAGTGATTTGAGCCCATCACCAACCCGCCGCCGTGGAAGTAGACGACCGCCGGTTGCGCGCGATCATCGATGGGCCGGTAGATGCGCGCCGGGATCGGTCCGGCCGGTCCGGGGATGGAAGCCTCGGCGATGCGAGCCATTTCCGGCATCGCGTCGGGCAGGGGAGCGGATTCCAGCCCGGCGCGCACCGCTGCCAAGCCGCGTCGGCGCATGGGCGGGATCTCACCGAAGGATGCGACGCGCGCCGCGGCGTCGGGATCCAGCGTGGGCGTCACCATGTCAGCGCTTTGCCGGGCCGAAGCGGCTTTCGGTGCGCAGCACCGGGCGGCGTTGTGACGCAAGCACATCGGCCCGGTCGGCCATCGCGGCGCCCACCGTTTCGGGGTGGGTGTGTAGGTAGAAGCGACCGTCGGTGGCCTGCTGGAACAGCGTCTTGGCGGCCGTCGTCGGGTCCATGGCCGTGCCTTTGAGGTCCAGCATCGCCGAGCGTTGCGCCTCGGCGGCGACCACATCACCGGTACCGCCGGCATCGATCCCGCCGGCCGATTCGAAGATGTTGGACGACACGGGGCCGGGCAGCACGGCTTGCACGTGAATGTGATTGGCGTGCCCAGCGGATTCGACCTCGAGGTACAGGCACTCGGTCAACGCCAGCACCGCGTGCTTGCTGACGATGTAGGGGGCCTGCAACGCAATCGCCACCACCGCGCCGACCGACGCGACGTTCCACACCCACGCCGGCTCGTCGGTGGCCATCATCTTCGGCAGGAAAGCCCGCACGCCGTAAAAGACGCCGCTGACGTTGATGTCGATCGTCCGCTGCCAATTGGCCACCGGGGTGTCCCACAGATATCCGAACTGTTCGACGCCGGCGTTGTTGACCAGCAAGCGCACCGCGCCGACGTCCCGGTAGACCCGCTCGGCGAGGTCGTGCACGGCGTCGGGGTCGCGCACGTCGCAGACGACGTCGACCGCCGACCCACCCGCGGCGCGCAGTTCGTCGGCGACGCACGCGGCCGCCGCCCCGTCGATGTCCGCCAGCACCACGGTCATCCCCAGCCCGCCGGCATGGCGCGCCAACCCGGCACCGAGGCCGGAGCCCGCTCCGGTGACGACGGCGACCCCGCCGGAGAATGCTCCTCCGGCAGTCACGAACCCGCGGTGCTGTCGGCGGCCAGCTCCGACAGCAGCACCGAGTTGGTGGCGTCGAGGACGACGTCCATCTCGGTGAACTGAAGGCCGCTGGCGCCGCGCCGGACGCCCACGTTGACGACCCCGCTGGACACGGCGAACGGCACGAAGTTGGTGATCTGGTTGACGAAGATGTAGAACCGCGCCCGGGTGACGTCACCATCGGTGCCGGTGCGATGGACATTCGTGGCGTGGTGGCGCAGCGGATACGGGCTCTGCTTGCGGTGCTCCGTCAGCCATTCCATCACCGCTTCGCGACCGTTGAGCTCCGGTGACATCAGTTCCTCGAAAGGGCTTGCGCCGGAGTCGCTTCGGGTCAGATAGTGCACATCCTCGGCGTAGCCGGCCGCCATCTCGTCGTAGTGGGCCTCGTCGTAGTGGTACCAGAAGCCGGCGATGAACTCCTGCAATTCGGGCAGCGTGATGTCGTTGGCCATGGGGTTAGTCAACTCCGGGTGTGGCCCGGGCGACAGGCCTGATGCCCGGTCAGTGGAACACGGTCTCTGCCAGAGGTCACCCGCCTCGCGTGAGAATATGCGCTCCTATCGGTGACCGCCTGGAACGGGCGACAGTGATGCAAGTGTCATCTCGACGCCCATTCGCAACCCGGATTTCAAACGGCGGAAGTTGCCGTCCTCCACCCAGTGGACGTACGCGTGTCTGCAGCATTGGATCACGAGTTGCGCTGGCAGTTCGCGGTGAAAGGGGTCCGCACCGAGATCGAATCGTGCGGCGCGTTCGCTCAAGTCGGCTTGGCGGGCGCAGTCACGTCAGGCTCCTTTTCCGCTCACCCCTTCGGTGTCTTGTGTGCCAACATGGCTCTGTCAGATTCTGCCATCGCATTCAGCATCTGACAGCAATGGTCGCCGAGCATGTCCGCCACGTTCGACGGAGTCGGGGGCGTCGGCGTCCCGCTGAGTAGACAGGGATCTGCACATCTGTGCGGACGGCCTCGATACTCGTTGGTATGAGCGCTGGTGTCCCCGTCACGACCGAAAGCACCGGACGGGTGGATTTGGATCCTGACGAGCTGCGGGCCAACCTTTGCCAGGCGGACCCTGGCGTGCTGGTCGCCGTGTTGGCGCAACTGACCGGCGACCCGGCGGTGGTCGACCGGTTCGCGGCGAAGATCTCTCATGTGCCCGACCCGCCGGAGCAGGCCGGTGTCACCGACCCCGAGACGGCGACAGCGCTCGTCGATGCGGTGATCGCGGCACTGCGTTCACCACGCGCGGCCGCCGCCGTACCCGCCGATGACCCACAGCTGTTCGCACGGATTGCGCCGGTGGCACTCGGGGGAGCTGTCGGTGCGGATTACATCCCACTGCTGTTGGAGCAGGGCGGGTTCCAGCCGTCACAGCCGGTACTGCCGCGCACCGCCAAGCTCCCAGATGGCTTTCGGGTCGCGATCGTCGGTGCGGGTATCGCCGGGCTGACCGCCGCGCTGGAGTTGGCCGATGCCGGCATCGACTACCAGATCTTCGACCGAAACGACGAAGTCGGGGGCACCTGGTACACCACCACCTATCCGGGCATCGGCGTGGACACACCATCGGCGTATTACTCGCTGTCGCGGGATATCAAGGGGGATTGGTCCAGCTACTACCCCATGGGCGCGGAGTACCAGTCCTACCTGGTTTCGGTGGCCGACAAGAACGATCTGCGGAAGCGCACCCGGTTCGGTACCGAGGTCGAAGCACTCTGGTGGGACGAGACGCGCAGGCAATGGCAGATCCACTCGGTCGGCCCCGACGGCGCCCGGGATGTGAGTTATGCCAACGTGGTGATCCCGGCCGCCGGATATCTCAACCGGCCCCGCTGGCCTGATCTGCCCGGCCGCGAGACGTTCTCGGGACTGTCGGTCCATTCCGCGCAGTGGGATCCCGACCTTGATTTGACGGGTAAGAGGGTCGCCATCATCGGTGCCGGTTGCACCGCGGTGCAGATCGTCGATGCCTGCGTGGACCAAGTCGCGCACCTGACCGTGTTCCAACGTCAGCCGCATTGGGTGGCGCCGCGGAGGCGGGCGTCCGACGACGTTCCCGAATACCAGCGCTGGCTGGGCAGCCGGCTGCCGTACTACGCGAATTGGATACGGCTCAAATCATATTGGGGCACGGCGGACAACAACTACCCGGTGATCCTGCATGACCCGGAATGGGCGGCCGAACACCGGTCGATCTCTCCGGCGAACGATGCCTTGCTGCAGATGTGCCTCGACTACATCGATCGGGTATTCGGTGCCGGCAGCGAGCTCGCCCGCAAGGTGACTCCCGACTTCGCTCCCTACGGCAAGCGGATCATCCGCGATCCCGGCGGTTATTACGCCGCGCTGGCCCGGGAGCATGTGGACGTTGAGGCCAGCGAGCCCGCCCGGGTCAACGAGGCTGGAATCGTGACATCCGACGGTCGGCAGATCGACCTCGATGTCATCATCTACGCGACCGGCTACTACCTGGATTTCCTTTCCACCGTGGACATCCGGGGCCGCGGCGGCAGGACGCTGAACGAGGAGTGGGGCGACGTCCCGCGCGCCTACCGCGGCGGGATGGTGCCCGGCTTCCCGAACATGTTCATTTCCTCGGCGCCCAATTACAGCCCGGGACACGGGGCCGGCCATAACTTCGGCGTCGAGGTGATGGTGCATTACGTCATGGAATGCCTGCAATTGATGGCGCTGCGCAAAGCCGCCACCATCGAGGTGACGCAGGGCGCCTACGAGCGCTACGTCGCCGATATCGATGCGACCATGGCCGGCACCGTCTGGTGCCATACCCCCTCCGCCCATACCTACTACCGCTCCGGAGGAGGGCGGATCGTCACCGCCTTCCCGTATCGCCTGATCGACTTCTGGCGCGATCATAGGGCCCCGCTCGAAGAGGATCTCACGCTGCGATGAGCCGATTACTCTGCGGCAAAACGGCTTTGGTAACGGGCAGCAGCCGGGGAATCGGCCGCGCAATCGCCCAGCGGCTGGCCGCCGAAGGCGCCACCGTGGCGGTCACGGCCCGGTCGCGCACACCGTCCTTGTCGGTGCGCGCCGGAACGACTTCCGCGCTGCCGGGCACCATCGACGAGACCATCGAGCTGATCGAGGCGGCCGGTGGCCAAGCGTTCGGCGTCGCGGCCAACCTTGAGGACGCCGAGCAGCGCGACGGGTTGGTCGACGCGGTCCTCGACCGCACCGGCCGGATCGACATCCTGGTCAACAACGCCGGTTTCGCCGACTACTCCTTGGTAGAGGACATGAGCCTGGAAACCTTCGACCGCACCGTGGAACACTACCTGCGGGTTCCGTTCGTCCTTACGAAATCGGCTGTGCCGCACATGCGTAAACAAGGCGCGGGCTGGATCGTCAACATCGGCTCGGTGACCGGTGTGGCCCCGGTGCGGCCGTACCGGGACTACAACAAGACGGCGGGCGACGTCGTCTACGCGTCCATGAAGGCAGCGCTGCACCGTTTCACCCAGGGCGTGGCCGCCGAACTGCTCGACGCCAACATTGCAGTCAACTGCGTCGGTCCGTCGACGGCCATCCGCACACCCGGCGCGGCACAGCTGATCCCGGAGTCTTTCCCGACCGAACCCGTCGAATACCTTGCCGAAACCGTATTGGCGATGTGCCACCTGCCCGCGGCCGAGCGCACCGGACTGGTCGCGTTCAGCCTGCATTACCCCTGGTCGCAACAGTTGCCGGTGCACGGTCTCGACGGCGACGAGTTGTTCCCACCTCTGCAACCTCCGCCGACGGCCAACCCCAACATTTTGTCCGCCGGCTTATAGATCACGGCGCCACCGCCGGCGACCCGATTGTCCTATCGCTTCGGCAAAAACTGTGGCAGACCCGATCACGCACGATGACGTCCGGACATTCGGGATCGAACCATCGGTCCACGTGGGCCCAGTGAATCGGGTGCATCAGATACGGGCCCGTCAGGCCGTCAACGTCGGTGAAGAGCTGTTCGAACACGTGGGTCCACGACGAGGCGCCGGACGCGTCAACCACACGGCTGAGCTGCCAATCGGTGATGGTCCGTACGTATTTCGGCATCAGCCGCAGATCGGCCTCAAAACGGGAGATGGTCGCGGCGTCGGTGCCGGGCACCACGCTCAGCAGCAAGGTGCGATAGACGGCCCCGGGTTTCGTCGACCAGCCCGTGCTGGCGGGGCAACCGAAGTAGGTGGCCCCGTTGACGCGACGGACCGCGGGGTCGCCGAGGACATCGTCGAAAAGCGTGGCAGCAGAGTCCCATTCGGCGGCATCGGTGAACCGCAGGTGCATCAGGATGTCACCGCCGTTGCGGGCACCCGGGAGGGTCGGTTCCACCAGACCGCGTTCGCCGTCTACCTGCGCGGCCGCGCCGCGAAGCGCCGCCAGCACCCGGTCGCGGTCGCCCTCGGCGACGTCGATCAGCCTGGTGACGCTAAACATCGCAGAGCCCTTCGACATCGTCCGCTGCCGCTGCGAACGATCGTGATCGATCCTGCACCAATTCGGCAATGTGTGACCACCATTCGCCCAGCGCCGGGTCCGGCCTGCCGTGCCAGGTCATCTCCCACCAAGCCGGCACGCTCGGCAGCGTCCAGGTGATGGTCACCGTGTTCGTCTGGTCGTCGAACCAAATGGGCGGGCTGACCAAGACGTCCCGCAGCGTCATGCCGCGATCGCGCGCGCCGGGGGCGTACTCGGCGAGGTAGGTGTCGACGAACCGGCGCGCACAACCCGGCTTGGTGATCACACGGTCTATCACGAAGATTTGGCCATCTGCCATTACCTGACCGTATGGCACGCACCGAACGGCGCGCGTCCGGTTCCCGACCATCGGGAGGCGTCAGCGCCCTATCGCCGCAAGATGTCGGCGAGCGCGGCAGCGGCCTCCTCCCGGGCCCGGTGGGCAAGATCGAGCATCGGCATCGTCATGAAGCCGTGAATGCCGCCGTCGTAGCGCAGTTGCACGGTCGGCACGCCGGCAGCCTGTAACGCGTCGGCGAAGACCAGTCCCTCATCTCGTAGCGGATCGTGTCCGGCGATGACCATGACGGCAGGTGGTAGCCCATCCAGCTCGGCGTTCATAGGTGTGGCATACGGGTGTTCTCGGTCGGCCAGCGACGGCACGTACTGGTCCCAATACCACTGCAGCGCCGGCCTCGGGTTGTAGAAGCCGCGGCCGAACAACCGATAGGACTCGTTCTGGAAGTTCGCCGCCAAAACCGGGTAGATCAGGAACTGGGCGGCCAGCAGCGGGCCGCCTCGGTCGCGTGCCATCAGGGCGGTCACGGCGGCCAGGTTGCCGCCCGCGCTATCGCCACCCACCGCCAGGCGGCCGGGGTCGCCGCCGAGGTCGGACGCGTTGTGCGCCGCCCATCGGGCGACGGTGTACACATCGTCGGCCGCCGCCGGCCAGCGGTGCTCCGGCGCCAACCGGTAGTCCACCGAGATCACCACGGCGGGAACGCGATTCGCGATGTCGCGGCAAAGCGCGTCGTGGCTGTCCAGGTCGCAGAACACGAAGCCGCCGCCGTGGGCGTAAACCAGAATCGGCAGGCTCGTGTTCCGGCTGTCGGGTCGGTAGACACGGACCGGAATGCCGGCGCCCGGTCCTTCGATCATGTCGTCGCGGACCTCGGCGACGTGCGGGGGCTTGGCGGGTGGCACGAACCTGGAGCGGATCAGCGCCCGGGCCTCCGCACCGCTCATGGTGTGCACCGGCGGGAAGCCGGCGTCGAGCATGTCGATCAGGGGCGCGATCTGCGGATCGAGCGTCACGCGTACTGCAGCGCCGGACGGGCCTGGCGCAGCGGCCGCAGCGGCTGCAGAGTCGGCGCGACGCGCTGGGGGCCGTCCTCGACGTTCCGCCAGACACCCATCGCGGTCGTGCGCACGGGCGCGGCCAGTCGCTGGTCGAACATCATGCGGTTCATCGGACCGCAGACCGACACCGCGGCGACCGCCTCACCGGGTCCGCCGATCGGCGCGGCCACGCAACCGAATCCGAGCAGCGACTCCTCGCGTTCGAACGCGACTCCGTGGGCACGCACCTTGGCCAGCTCGACGGCGAGCTGCGGGCCGCTGGAGATCGAGTATTTCGTCTTGCGAACCCGCAGATCGAGCTCGGCATCGTCGTCGCGATAGGCGAGGATCGCTTTTCCAACCGCGGTACAGTGCGCGGGCTGGCGACCGCCCACACGAGTGGGTATCCGTTGGTCGCCGACCTTGTCCAGGTAGACGACGTCCGCGCCGTCCAAGACCGCCAGGTGCACGACAAGCCCGGTGGCGCGGTGCAACTCGCCGAGCAAGGGGCCGGCCGCCCGTACCAGGCGATCCTGGTGCACTGCCAGTGAACCCAGCTCCACCAGGCGCATGCCCAGTTCGTAGTCACGGCCGCTGCGGCGCAGCCACCGCAGCTGCACCAGGCGCTCGAGCATGCGGTGCGCCGAGGATCGGGGCAGGCCGGTGCGGCGCACGATCTGCGCCAGCGTTAGCCGGCCCTGTCCGTCGAAGGCGTCGAGGACCAGCGAGATGCGGTCGATCACGGCCGTAGGAGTCTCGACAGTCTTGACGGCTGATGTCATCGGATCCCTATCTATCTAGTTGGCATATGTCTAATAGTAATATTGGTTCTACCACACTGGTGTGGCCTCTGTCACGCATGGCGGTAAGGCGGCAAGCTTTTCAGGCAGCGCCGTTAGCCACGAAAGATGTCCAGCGATCCGACGTGGGCTCGATTGGTCTTGAACCGCTCCTTCAATTTCCACGATCCATCGGAGCGCCGTTCCCACGTGTCCGTGTAGTCACCGAGCGTGTAAAACCGGATCGCGGGATCGGCGTCCGAACTCAGGTGAACGTCATGGACGTAGGCGCGACTGATCGCGGTGTCCCCGTCGACGTCGATGACGACGTTGGCGAGCAGGTGTTGGGTGGGACCGCAATTGTCGAGGAACTCGCGGATCAGCTCGATCATCGCCGCGCTGCCGTGCAGCCGCCCGGTCCCGAGGTCGCCTGCCGCGTCGTCGGCCAGGATCTCTGCCATCGCCGTCCAATCGCGCTCGTCCATCGCGCGGGCGAATCGCGTCAACGTTCGTTCGATGTCACGCTCAGCGAGCAGAACTCGTAGTCGATCACTGTCCATCGGGTGTTCCTCCGGAAAGGGCTCAGCCCTTGGCCGCGGACCGGCCAGCGCGGCGGCCGTAGAAGCTGCCGTCACCGAGCGAGATGCCGCTGGCGTAACCCCACGCGGCCAGTCCTGCGGTCGAACGGCCCGCGGCGAACAGTCCCGGGATGGGCTCGCCGCTGACGTGCAGGACCTCGGCGTCCAACGTGGTGGACAGCCCTCCCAGCGTGAAACCGCCGGTGTTCTCCCGCAGGTCGACGGCCCCGACCGGGGAACCGATCGGCCGCAGCCACTCGGGTTTCTTGTGCAACAGCGGATCCTCGCCGCGCGCGGCGCCCTCGTTGTAGGCGGCCACCGTCGCCCGCAGCGAGCCGGGGGCCAGGCCCATGTCGCGCTCCAGATCGGCCACGGTGTCGGCCACCCAGGTCGGCTGCCGCAGCATGAACTTCGGCGACCACGAGGCCATCGCCTCCTGCTGCGCGTCGTCGTCGATGATCAGAAAAGCGGTGTTGTCCTGCTGGTACAGCGTGAGCTGCCCCACCCGGCCCGGGTAGGTGTCCTCGGCGACGTAGCGCTGGCCGCGGCCGTTGACCAGGATGCCGCGCACCAGTTGCTGGGGATCGATGAAGATCGCGACCTCCGTGGCGTCCATGTGGGCCAGATCGGCGCCCAGGGCCTGTGCCATCCGGATCCCCTGCCCGTCGTGCTGCTCGATCGAGGCCGCCGGGCGCCCGGCGATCCGCGGGGCGTACCGCGCCACCATGGCGTCGTTGTAGGCGAAGCTGCCCGTCGCGAGCACGACCCCGCTGCGGGCCCGAACCGTCATCTCAGCGCCGTATTGGCGGGCGCGGATGCCGACGACCCTGCCGTCGGACTCGATGATCAGGCTTTGCACGCGGACGTCGTACAGCGCCCGTGCACCGGCCGCCGTGGCCGTCTCGACCAAGGGCTTCATCAGCATGTAGCCCGCGCTCGCCTCACCCTGCTTCTTGTTCTGCATCTGCGGGACGTGCCCGCGCGGGGCGGGGGAGGCGATGGTGTTGAACGGGTAGGCGTTTTCGCCGCCGCTGTACATCAGCCCTTGGTCGCCCATCGGCTCCCAGCCGGGCTCGGAGAAGAACTCCGCCTTGAACGGCACGCCACAGCCGACGAGCCAGTCGAAGTGCGCGACGCTGCCGGCGCAGTAATCGGCGATCCGGTTCTCGTCGGCGCCGGGGCCCATCGCCACGTTGAGGAAGGCGGCCATGTTGTCGGCGGAATCGCTGAAGCCACAGGCGGTTTGCAGCGCGGTGCCGCCGCCGAGGTAGATGAATCCGCCGGCCATCGCCGCCGCACCGCCCCACGACCCGGTGCGTTCCAACACCAGCACGTCGGCGCCGGAGCGGGCCGCTTCGACCGCCGCGGCGGCGCCGGCCACCCCGTAGCCGGCGATGACGACATCGGCCTCCTGATCCCACGACGCGACCGACGACGCCGGGAATGGGGTGACGTCGGTGTCGGGCGTCATAACCGCATCGCCGCGGGCATCTCGCCGGTCCACTGGTGGCCCCAGTAGCTGTCGGCGGTGATTTCCTCTGCGGTGTAATAGGTTTCGTCGACCCGCATCCCGTCGGTGCCGAATTCGATGTCCCAATCGCCGGGCGCGCGGACGTAGAACGAGATCATCTTGTCGTTGGTATGCCGGCCCAGCGTGGAGGACAACTGGAAGCCCTCGGCGTTGACCCGGTCCAGCGCCTGCCCGACAGCGTCGAGGGTGTCGACCTCGACCATGATGTGAACGACGCGCGGGTCGCGCAGATGCGCGGCCGGCACGATCGCCAGGCTGTGGTGGCGCTCATTGATACCCAGGAAGCGAACCCGCACCGGGCCGAACTCTTTGGGCAGCGGCACCCGGAACGCGCCGCGGGAACGGAAACCCAAGACGTCGGTGTAGAAGTCGAAGAGCCCGTTGGGGTCCGTCGCGGGCAGCACGACGTGGCCGAGCCCCTGATCGCCGGTGACGAACTTCGCGCCGAACGGAGTGATGACCGGGCTGTGGTCAAGCACCGGGCCGTGGAACACCTCGAGTGTGTGGCCCGCGGGATCCTCGAACGCGATCGCCTCTTCGACGCGGCGTTCCTCGGCCTCGTCGAGCGACAGCTGCTTGAACGCGACGCCGGCGCCGTCCAGGGTGGCCTTGACCCGTTGCAAGGCCGCATGATCGCGCACCTCCCAGCCGATGGTGAGCACCCGCTCCGTCTCGCCGGGAACGACGACGATCCGGGCCGCGCGTTCGTCCATGCGCAGGTACAGCGCCGACGGGTCGGATCCCTTTCCCCCCGCGAAACCCAGAACGGCGAACGCGAAATGCCGCCACCGGTCGACGTCGTTCGTCGAAATGGTGATGTAGCCAAGGCTTTTCAGGTCGCTCACTGCCACTCCTAGATCAGGGCCCGCAGCGGGCCTTCCGGCGGGTCGATGCCCAGCGAGCTCAGCGCCGACGCGTGATAAGTGGTGCCGGGGACGTGGATGGCATGCAGCTGGCCCACGTGCACGTCCCGCCAATACCGTTGCAGGGGCTTGTCCATCCGGGCCGCGTTTCCGCCGGAGCGGGCGAAGATTTCGTC
>NZ_LZKK01000033.1 GCF_001672815.1 Mycobacterium sp. E796
CTCGCGCCGCCACCGCCGTGACCGCCGCCGAACGGACCACCGCCGCCAAAGGGGCCGCCGCCGCCGTTTCCATGGAGCCCGGTCCCGCCGGCCCCGCCGACCCCACCGGCACCGAGCAGGCCACCGTTCCCGCCGGCCCCGCCGTTACCCCCGCCGGTTACGCCGGTGCCGCCGGCCCCGCCGGCACCGCCGGTGGGCTGGGTGGGCCCGCCGATCCCGCCGTTGCTGGCCAGGCTGAACACCCCGCCATTCCCGCCGGCGCCGCCGTTTCCGCCGACGCCGCTGGCCGAGAGCCCGCCCGCGCCGCCGGCGCCGCCGGCGCCGAAGATCCCGCCCGTCCCGCCGTTGCCGCCGTTCCCGCCGGGGATACCGAAACCGGTGGAGAACCCGCCGGCTCCGCCGGCGCCGCCGGCGCCGAACAGCGCGCCGGCCCCGCCGTTGCCGCCGTTGCCGCCGACGGCACCTGACCAGCCGGCGCCGCCTGCGCCGGCCGCGCCGAGCAGCCCGGCGGCCCCGCCGTTGCCGCCGTTGGGGTGGGAGGGCCCACCCGAGCCGCCCGCCCCGCCGTTGCCGATCAGGATTCCGGCGTCGCCGCCGTTCTGCCCTGTTCCCGGGGCCCCATTGGCGCCGTTGCCGACCAGCGGCCGCCCGAACAGCGCCTCGGTGGGCGCGTTGATGGCGTTCGTCAGTGTCTGCTGGACGTTCGCCGCCTCGGCGCCGGCATACGAGGCCGCGCCCCCGCCCAAGGCCTGCACGAACTGGTCGTGAACCGCCGCCGCCCGGGTGGTCAGCGCGTGAAAGTCCTGTGCCTGGCCGGAAAACAGCGAGGCGATGGCGGCCGACACCTCGTCGGCGCCGGCGGCCACCACCCGCGTTGTCGAGGCCGCCGCGGCCGCGTTGGCCGTGCTCACGGCCGCACCGATGCGAGCCAAATCGGAAGCCGCCGCCCCCAGCGCCTCCGGTCCTGCGATCACAAACGACATGCCCCCGCCTTTCATCTGTCGCTGACAGGACGGACGTTATCCGCATCGACGGCCTGCCGCACTGGATCAAGCCGGCCGGGGCCGGCGAGTAGCCTGAGCCCGTGGACTATGCCGCCGAGTTCCTCACCGAAAACCGGGCCTTCGCCGAGCTTTTCCGCAGTGTCGACGAGTCCACGCCCGTGCCGACGTGCCCCGGCTGGAGCGTCAGCCAGCTGTTGCGCCACGTCGGGCGCGGGGACCGGTGGGCGGCGCAGATCGTGCGTGACCAACTCCAGGAATACCTCGATCCCCGCACCGTCGAGGGCGGCAAGCCGCGACCGGATCCGGCCGACGCGATCTCCTGGCTGCACGGCGGCGCGCAGCGGCTATTGGACGCCGTCGAGTTGTCGGGCGTGGAAACACCGGTGTGGACCTTCCTCGGCACGCGCCCGGCGAACTGGTGGGTCCGGCGCCGGCTGCACGAGACGGCGGTGCACCGCGCCGACGCCGCCATCGCGACCGGCAGCGAATTCACCCTGGGCGCCGAGATCGCGGCCGACGGGATCACGGAATGGCTTGAGCGCGTGGCCATTCAGGCCGGAAGCAACGGGGCGCCGCTGCCGCTGGACGCGGGCAGCACCCTGCACCTGCACGCCACCGACCCTGGGCTGGGCGAGGCCGGCGAATGGACGATCGGTGTCGACGGCGGCGCGATCACCTGGTCGCACGAGCACGGCAAGGGCAGCGCGGCGCTGCGCGGCGGCGCCACCGAGCTGTTGCTGGCGCTGCTGCGCCGGGTCCCGCTGGCCGACACCGGCATCGAGCTGTTCGGGGACGACGCCGTGTGGCAGAACTGGCTGGACCGTACGCCTTTGTAACTCGGGCGGACACGGTAGCTTGCTGACCATGACCACATCGGAGATCGCCACCGTTCTGGCGTGGCACGACGCCCTCAACGCCTCGGACCTGGAAACCCTGGTGGCCTTGTCCAGCGAGGACATCGAAATCGGCGACGCTCACGGGGCCGCGCAGGGTCATGAGGCGCTGCGCAGGTGGGCCGGTTCTCGCGAAGGCACGGCCGAACCCGGACGCATGTACGTGCACGACGGCGTCGTCGTCGTCGAAGAGAAGGTCAGCACTCCGGACGGGGAGGTCACGAACGCCGCGTCGGCATTCCGGGTGGTCCGCGATCACGTCACGTCGGTGTTCCGGCACGAGGATCTGGCAGCGGCGCTGGCCGCGACGGAACTCACCGAGTCCGACCTCGTCAATTAGGCCCAACAGAGAGGCGCTTATGCGTGGGATCATCCTGGCCGGCGGGTCGGGCACCCGTCTGCACCCGATCACGATCGGCATCAGCAAGCAGTTGTTGCCGGTCTACGACAAGCCCATGGTGTACTACCCGCTGTCCACGCTGATGATGGCCGGCATCCGCGACATCCTGGTGATCACCACCCCGCACGATGCGGCCGGCTTCGCGCGGCTGCTCGGCGACGGCTCGCAGTTCGGCATCAACCTCAGCTACGTCCAGCAGCACGAACCCGAGGGCCTGGCACAGGCTTTCGTGCTCGGCGCCCACCACCTCGGCAACGACTCGGCCGCGTTGGTGTTGGGCGACAACATCTTCTACGGCCCCGGCCTGGGCACCAGCCTGAGCCGCTTCCAAAACATAAGCGGCGGAGCGATTTTCGCGTACTGGGTGGCCAACCCGTCGGCCTACGGTGTCGTCGAGTTCAGCGACGACGGCGTGGCGCTGTCGCTGGAGGAGAAACCGGCCACCCCGAAGTCCCAATACGCGGTGCCGGGCCTGTACTTCTACGACAACGACGTGATCGAGATCGCCAAGAACCTGAAGAAATCGGCGCGCGGGGAGTACGAGATCACCGAGGTCAACCAGATCTACCTCAACCGTGGCCGGCTGTCGGTCGAGGTGATGGCGCGCGGGACGGCGTGGCTGGACACGGGCACCTTCGACTCGCTGCTGGACGCCAGCGACTACGTCCGCACGCTGGAACGGCGGCAGGGGCTGAAGGTCAGCGTGCCCGAGGAAATCGCCTGGCTACAGGGCTGGATTAGCGACGAGCAGCTGGCCAAGCGGGCGCACACCCTGGTCAAGTCCGGTTATGGCGACTACCTGCTGGGGCTGCTGGAACAGCGGCGCTGACCGGAGCCGGCTCTAAGCCCGGTTTCGCCAGCACCGCCGCGATCGCCGTCGTCAACGGCACCGACGCCGCCAGCGCGATGCCGCCGACCGCGGAGCGGGCGAGTTCGATGGCCACGCTCTCGCTGATCAGCACGTCACCCAGCGAGCGATTCGAGACGCTGAACAGCAGCAGCAACGGGAGCGACGTGCCGGCGTAGGCCAACACCAGCGTGTAGACGGTGCTGGCGATGTGATCCCGGCCCACCCGGATGGCGCCCAGGAAGATGGCGCGCCGGGAGCCGCCGAGGTGCGCGAGTTCGAACACCGTCGACGCCTGGGTCACGGTCACGTCGTTGAGCACACCGAGCGAACCGATGATGAACCCGGCGAGCAGCAGCCCGCTGATCGATACGTTGCCCAGATACGCCGACACCTGGCCGTTCTGGTCGTCCGACAGGCCGGTGAGGTGGGCCAGATCGACTGCGGCCCAGGATAATCCGGCGGCCAGCAGCAACGCCGACAGGGTGCCCAGCAGGGCGGCGCTGGTCCGCAGGCTCACCCCGTGGGCCAGGTAGATCACCGCGTAGAGGATGACCGCGGACGCCACCAGCGCGACGGGGACGGCGGGGGCGCCGTCGCGCAGTGCCGGCAACAGGAACACGACCAGCACCAAGAACGCGACGACGATGCCGACCAGCGCGAGCAGCCCGCGCCAGCGGGCCACGGCGACGATCACGACCGCGAACGCGACGGCGAGCGCGACCAGCGGCCAGCCCCGTTCGAAGTCGTAGAAGGCGTAGCTGGTGGTGCCCTGCTCGTCGACCTGCCGCACCAGCCGGACGCGATCGCCGGCCCCGAAGTGGGGCTGGCCGGGACCGGGGGAGGACTCCAGCAGCGTCTTGGCGCCTGCGTTGGGGCCGGAGTCGATGGCGATCAGCGTTTGGATGCACCGCCCGGCGCCCGGGGCCGCCGGTTGCGGCGCCGTCGTGATCACCTGGCCCGCCGACGGGCTGCCGCAGTCGCCCAGCGCGCTGGACAGCACGTGGCCCTTTTGTGTGCTCACCGCGCCGCCGGCGGCGTTCTGGAACGGCATGGGGATGTCGACGTGCTGGCGGCTCGGCCAGAGCAACACCGCACCGGCCAGCACCGCCACCCCGATGGCGATGAGCAGCCCGACGACGATCTTGGCGGGCAGCGGATCCAGCCCGGATGGGGCCCCGGGCGAGCTGCGGAGGCTGTGCGAATGTGAGTGCGCCACCCGGTCGAGGGTAGAGGGCGGCGCCGGAAACCCCGTTACTGCCGGTAGCCGGCCAGGAAGTTGCCCAGCCGCTCGATCGCGGCGGCGAGATCGCGGGACCACGGCAGGGTCACGATGCGCAGGTGATCCGGCGCCGGCCAGTTGAATCCGGTGCCCTGGGTGACGAGGATCTTCTCGGACAGCAGCAGCTCGAGGACGAGTTGCTCGTCGTCCTCGATGTCGTAGACCTCGGGATCCAGCCGGGGAAACGCGTACAACGCGCCCTCGGGTTTGACGCAGGACACCCCGGGGATCTCGTTGAGCTTGGTCCAAGCGACGTCGCGCTGCTCGAGCAGCCGGCCGCCGGGAAGCACCAGGTCCTCGATGCTCTGGTGGCCGCCGAGGGCCACCTGGATCGCGTGCTGCGCCGGGACGTTGGGGCACAGCCGCATGTTGGCCAGCAGGCTGATCCCCTCGATGAAGCTGCTGGCGTGCTCCTTGGGCCCGGTGATCGCCAGCCAGCCCGCCCGGTAGCCGGCCACCCGGTAGGCCTTCGACAGGCCGTTGAAGGTCAGGCACAACATGTCGGGCGCCAGCGTGGCGAGGCTGATGTGCTTGGCGTCGTCGTAGAGGATCTTGTCGTAAATCTCGTCGGCCAGCAGCAGCAGCTGGTGCTTGCGCGCCAGGTCGACCATCTGGGTGAGGATCTCGCGGCTGTAGACGGCGCCGGTGGGGTTGTTCGGGTTGATCACGACCAGCGCCTTGGTGCGCTCGGTGATCTTGGATTCCAGGTCGGCGATGTCGGGCTGCCAGTTCTGGGTCTCGTCGCACAGGTAGTGCACGGGCGTGCCGCCGGCCAGCGAGGTCGACGCCGTCCACAGCGGGTAGTCCGGCGCCGGGATCAGGACCTGATCGCCGTTGTCGAGGAGCGCCTGCAGGGTCATCGTGATGAGCTCGGATACCCCGTTGCCCAGGTAGACGTCGTCGACGTCGAACCGGGGAAAGCCGTCGACCAGCTCGTAGCGGGTGACCACCGCGCGCCGGGCGGGGAGGATGCCCTGCGAGTCGGAGTAGCCCTGGGCGTACGGCAAGGCCTGGATCATGTCGCGCATGATCACGTCGGGCGCCTCGAAGCCGAACGGCGCCGGGTTGCCGATGTTGAGCTTGAGGATGCGGTGTCCCTCGGCCTCCAGCCGCGCCGCGTGCTGGTGCACCGGGCCGCGGATCTCGTACAGGACGTCCTGCAGTTTGGACGACTGCGCGAAGGACCGCTGCCGATGATGGCCGGTGATGTGCGCGGGCAGCTGGTGAGTACTCACGTCCCTATGGTGCCATCGTTGTCCAACGAAATTTGCTGACGGACCTCAATCTGTGATCAACGCCTGCCCGACGGCCGAAATTTTTCGATATTCCCGACGTGGGTAAACAAGCGATAGGCTCGTTTCGACGAATCGGGCCGCGTCGCCGAACGGGAACGTGACCTGAGAGGGAGGCCCGGATGCGGGGCATCGAGAGTCGACTCGGAGCTTTGGCGGGGTAGGCGTGGACTTCTGGGCTCCCCCCGAGATCACATCAGCACTGATTCATTCAGGGCCGGGGCCCGGATCGTTGCTCAGCGCGGCCGACGCCTGGCGCCAGCTGGTGACCGAGCTGGGACAGACCGCCGCCGACTACGCCTCCACCGTGGCGAGCATTCCCTGGCAGGGACCATCAGCGACGGCGATGACCCTGTCGAGCCTTCCCTACATCGCCTGGCTACACACCACCGCAGCCCAGGCCGCTCAGATGTCGATGGCGGCCACCACCATGGCCAACTCGTTCGTCGCCACGAAGGCCGCTGTAGTGCATCCCAGCGTGGTCGTCGCCAACCGCAAGCTGTTCGCCGACCTGATCGCGACGAACTTCTTCGGCATCAACTTTCCCGCCATCGCCGCCACGGAGATCCAGTACCTGCAGATGTGGGCGGATAACACGACCGCGATGCTCGGCTATCAGGCCACCAGCCTGCAGACCATGGCGATGCCGATGTTCAGCGCCCCATCCCCGATGACCACTCCGACAGCCGCCGCGGCTCAAACGGCCGCCGTGACCGCGGCGGCGGCACCCGCCCAGGGTATTTTCGACAATCCGTTCGTCCAGACCGTCAACGGCTATCTGCAAAACGTGATCAGCAGTGGCCTGTTCAACCCGCAGTCCTTCATAGGCTTGATCACGAGCGGCCACGATTACTTCCCCGGTCAGTTCCCAGACGTCCTGGCCGCGACCCCCCGCAACCTGGCCATTGCCTACAACCTCACCGGTCCCGAGGCCGTGGGAGGGTCCCCCAACATTTACGCTGCCGCTGCCTACGCGCCCGCCGCCGAGACCTCAGCCACCGCTTCGATGGGCACGGGAATGTACGTCAGCAACCTTGTGGTCCCGCCTTCGGCGGTCACCTCGCCGATCCAGCTGTCGGCCTCGGCGGCACCGTTGATGGCAACCGCAGCCGACGGCGCTCCGCTGGTCCCGATGTTCGTCCCGCCGATGCCACCGGGGGCGCGTAAGGCCCAGCAGGATAAGCCGACGGAGAAGGGCTATGGACCGCCGATCTTCGGCACGATCATGCGGCGACCTCCGGCAGGCGGATGAGACGAACGCCAGAGGTCCCGACAAACTTGCCCCAACTGTCCGTGCAAGGGGCTGGCCTGGCAATCGTTTTGGTATCTCGGCAGCGGGTCATCGGGCGGGGGTGTGTCGACGCAAGCCTGGTGGGCAGCGGGATCGTTGATGCCGGCACAGGGATCGTCGGCGCGTGCTTGCGGTGGTGGAATGCACAGGGATCCCAGTGCTATGGCTGCTGCCGCGCCGATCATTGCCCTCTTCACCACTTCGTCCCTTCGCGCCCGCGAAATGGCCGCCGCATTGTCGCCACTCCAGAATCGCCCAAAATCTCTGCTGTGGCACGCACCGGGTCTTTATTGAGGGAGGGCGCTAGCAGCTAGCCACAAACTTGGCCCACCTGTCCGTCGAGGGGGCTGGCCCCCTCGCAATCGCCCAGAAGGTGTCGGCGCGTGGGGTCGTGGGGCATGAATCCGCTGAGGCAAGACTGGCGGGCCGCGGGATCGGCGACGCCGGCGCAGGGATCGTCGGCCCGTGCTTTAGCTGCTGGAACGAACAGGGGGGCCAGTGTTATCGCTGCTGCCGCCGAAACGCCGATAATCGCCCGCTTCATCAGTTCGTCCTCTCGTAACCCCCTATTGACCGCGTCGTTGTCGGCGTGGACGAAGTGTCGCACGTTGCGACGCCGCTCGCAGCGCGACACGAGCGACGTTGTCGTGGTGGCCGACCAGGTCGAGATGGGGTGACCGAAAGGTCACAAGAGCCGAATGGTGGCGGTATCTGCGGTCAGCGCTTGCCCGGCGGGCGGGCGCCGCGCGCGATGCCCAGGCCCTTTACCGGGGTTTCGGGCTTTGCCGCGTCCCCGTCTGGCTGCACCGACGGCTCCGCCTTTTGCTCGGGCTCGGCCTTGGCGTCCGGTTGTTCGGCCGGGGCCTCGGTGGCCTTGGCTGGGGCAGTGGCCTTCTTGGCACCGGGTCGCTTGGCGCCGGCGGCGATGCCGAGCCCCTTCACCGGTGCGGCGGGCGCCGCGGGAGCCTTCGCCTCTTCGGCCGGTGCGGCCGGCTGAGCGGCCGGGGCATCGGCCGCAGAAGGGGCCTTCGCCGCCGGGGCCGCTGGAGCCGCCGACTTCTTGGCGCCGGGTCGCTTCGCGCCGGCCGCCAGGCCCAGCCCCTTCGCCGGCGCCGCGGGTGCGGCCGGCTGAGCGGCCGGGGCATCGGCCGCAGAAGGGGCTTTCGCGGCGGGCGCGGCCTTCTTGGCGCCGGGCCGCTTGGCGCCGCCCGCGATGCCCAACCCCTTAGAGGGCACAGCGGGTGCCGGGGCCGCGGCCTTGGCCGGCTCCGGCTCGGCCTTGGCCGGCGCGGGTTCCTCTGCCTTGGCGGGCGCCTCGGCGGGCGCGGCTGGCGCCGCGGCCTTGGGCGCCGCGGCCGCCCGCTTCTCGGCCTCCTTCGCGGCCGTGCCCTTCTCGGGCAGCGTCGCCTTGTCGTACTCGATCGACCCGAGCAGAACCTGGGCCACGTCGAGCACCTCGACGCCGCTGCGGCCGGCCTCGTCCTGCCGGTCGTTGACGCCGTCGGTGACCATCACCCGGCAGAACGGGCAGCCGGTCGCGATGGTGGCCGCGCCCGTCCCCAGCGCCTCGTCGACGCGCTCGTGATTGATCCGCTTGCCGATGTGCTCTTCCATCCACATACGCGCACCGCCGGCGCCGCAGCAGAAGCTGCGCTCGGCGTGCCTCGGCATTTCGGTGAGGGTGGCGCCCGCCGCGCCGATTAGCTCGCGCGGGGCCTCGTACACCTTGTTGTGCCGGCCCAAATAACACGGGTCGTGGTACGTGATCTCCTGGGAGACGGACGTAACCGGCACCAGCTTCTTGTCCCGCACCAGCCGGTTGAGCAGCTGCGTGTGGTGCAACACGGTGTAGTTGGAGCCCAGCTGCCGGTACTCCTTGCCCAGCGTGTTGAAGCAGTGCGGGCAGGTGACCACGACCTTGCGGTCGACGGTCTCCACGCCCTCGAACAGCCCGTCCAGGGTCTCGACGGCCTGGGCGGCCAGCTGCTGGAACAGGAACTCGTTGCCTGACCGGCGCGCGGAGTCGCCGTTGCACGTTTCGCCCGTTCCCAGCACCAGGTACTTAACGCCCGCGACGGCCAGCAGCTCGGCGACGGCCTTGGTGGTCTTCTTCGCCTTGTCGTCGTACGCGCCGGCGCAGCCCACCCAGAACAGATACTCGTAACCGTCGAAGCTGTCGACGTCCTCGCCGTACACCGGGACGTCGAAGTCGACCTCGTCGATCCAGTTGGTCCGGTCGGAGGCGTTCTGGCCCCACGGATTGGCTTTGGTCTCAAGGTTTTTGAACAGCACCGACAGCTCGGAGGGGAACTCCGACTCCATCATCACCTGGTAGCGGCGCATGTCGACGATGTGGTCGACGTGCTCGATGTCCACCGGGCACTGCTCGACGCAGGCGCCGCATGTCACGCAGGACCAGAGCACGTCGGGGTCGATGACACCGCCCTGCTCGGCGGTGCCGACCAGCGGGCGGGTCGCCTGCTCCGGACCCGAGCCCATCACGCGGCCGAAGCCCGACTCGGGGACGTGATGCTCCTCGGCGTGCTTCTCACCGCTCAGGTTCTCGCCGACCCCGCCCTCCGGGGTGTTCTCGAGCGGAGTCTCCTTGTCCCCCAGGATGTATGGCGCCTTGGCCATCCAATGGTCGCGCAGGTCCATGATGACGAGCTTGGGCGACAGCGGCTTTCCGGTGTTCCAGGCCGGACACTGCGACTGACAGCGCCCACACTCGGTACAGGTGGCGAAGTCGAGCATGCCCTTCCAGGTGAAGTCCTCGATCTTGCCCCGGCCGAATTGCGCGTCGTCAGGCGGGTTTTCGAAGTCGATCGGCTTGCCGTCGGACTCGATAGGCAGCAGCGGGCCCAGCCCGTCGGGCAGGCGCTTGAAGATGACGTTGATTGGCGCCAGGAAGATGTGTAAGTGCTTGGAGTGCAACACGATCAGCAGGAAGGCCAGCATGACGCCGATGTGCAGCATAAGGGCGACGGTCTCGACGATCTCATTGGTGTTGTGCCCCAACGGCCGCAGCAGCGAGCCCATGAAGTGGCTGAAGAAAGCGCCGCGGCCGTACGGGAATTCGTCGCCGAGCGCATTCACCGAGGCCCCGCGGAAGATGGCGTACGTCCAGATGACGTTGAAGATCATGAACAGGATCAGCCAGGCGCCGCCGGTGTGTGAGCCGTAGAAGCGGGACTGGCGGCCGTACTCTCTCGGCTCGGTGCGCAGCCGGATGATCGCGAAGGTCACGATGCCGGTCAGCACCGCCAGCGCGAAGAAGTCCTGCAACGCGCCCAGCGCGTCCCAGCGGCCGATGATCGGGATGTGGAAGTTCGGCTGGAACAGCACGCCGTAGGCCTCGATGTAGACCGTCAGCAGGATGAAGAATCCCCACATGGTGAAGAAGTGCGCCAGACCGGGCAGCGACCACTTCAGCAGCTTGCGCTGCCCGAACACCTCGGTGAGTTCCGTCCAGATTCGGTCGCCCACGTGGTCGGCGCGCCCGCTGGCCGGCTGGCCGGACATGATCAGCTTGTTCAGCCACAGGACGCGGCGCACAGCGAAAGCGCCCACCACCACGGTCATGCCCAGTCCGAGTATCAGTCTGATGAGCGTTTGCGTGGTCACAGAAGGTCTCCCCAATTCCTAGTTTGTTGCCTACCGAGGCTTTGCTCATAGTGACATCTGGGTAGGTTTCGGTGCGAGATAGGCTGCCCTAAGTCGCCGCTCGGCGGCGCCCGTGGCCTGCGGCTAACGCCCGAACGGCGGTTGCGGCAGGGGCAGTGGCAGCGGCCGTTGTCGCGTGGTCGTCGGCGCCGCGGTGGTGGTCGCCTGCGACGTCGTGGTCGGCTGGGCACTCGTGGTCGTCGGCGCCGCCGTTGTGGTCGTGGGCGGCGGACTGCTGGTCGTGGTCGTCGACGGAGGCTCGGTCGATGACGACGACGGCGGTGGCGGCGGGGGCGGAAGCACCGTCACGGTGGTGGTGCCGTTCGGCTCCGTGATCGTTTCCGTCTGCGATGTTTGCGGCGGCGCTTGTTCGGTCGGCGGGGTGTTGTTGGTCGGGGTGGTTTTCGGGTGGCCCAGGGTCAGCGCCAACACCACCGCGAGCAGCACGGCCGCGGCCGCGCCGACGACGCTCAACACCAGCGCGGTGCGCTTGTACCACGGCAGCGTCGCGCTCGCGGCGGCGAGGCGGCCGCTGTCCGTGTCACCCGATCTCGTTGGCTCCCGGCCATATTCGCCGGTCATGTCTGGGCCGACATAGGGCACCGGCTCGGCGGCGTCGTCATCGTCCGCCGACCACGCCAGGGCGGGGCCGCCGTCGACGACCTTGGCGGTCTGGACCAATTCGGTCGGGTTCTCGACGACGGGGCTGGCGGCGGTCGCTACGCCCGCCGCGGCCTGCTGCTGGCCCAGCACCGCCGCGCCGACGGCGGCGGCGAGCGCGGGCTGCGGCGCGGTGTGGATCGGCACCCGCAGCCGCTCCGAGAGGCGGGCGGCGACCAACGGTATGCTGGCGCCCCCGCCGACGGCCGCCACGGCCGCCAGGTCGGATCGCTCAATCCCGTTGCGCTGCAACGTGTCTTCCACGGTGCCTATGAATCCGTCCAGCGGTTGCGAGATGAGTTGCTCGAGTTCGGCGCGGGTAAGCCGGACGTCGTCACCGGCAGCATCGGTGCGCGACAGCTGCTCCTTGACCCGGCGGCATTCGGCGAGCTGGCGGGCCTGCGCGCCGATTCGGGCGGTGCTGGCCAGGTCGGTGCTGGTGGCGTCGGAACCACCCGACCGCACGTAATCGAGGATGAGTTGGTCGATCCCGTCGCCGGAGAAGTCGGTGTAGCGCACCGACGGACCGATCTGGGCAAGGGTCGACCCGGCATTGATCAAGGTGACGCTGGTGCCGCTGGCGCCGAAATCGCACACGGCGACGACGCCGGCCGGGAATCCCGGCTGGGCGCGCAGCGTCGCGAGCGCGGCCGTGGCGTCGGAGATCAGGGCCGGCGCCACACCGCCGCGGGTCAGGTCCGGCTGGGCGAAAAACTCGTCGCGCAGCGCGGTGGTCTGCGCCTCCGACCAGTAGGCGGGCACCGCGACGGTGACGGGCGTGCCGTAGCCCACCGTTCGCGCCATGGCCTCGATCGCCTCGACCGTCAGCACCTCGCCGAGGTACTTCGTCCCGTCGGCCGCCACCAGCGGGGCGCGGTCCCCGACCCGCTCGACGAACCCGCGCAGCACCAGACCCGGCTCGGAGAGGTTCGGGTTTTCCTCCGGCAGGCCGATTTCGGTGGGCCGGTGCTCGAACAGCGTCAAGACCGAACTGCGGACCACCGGAGCGCTGCCCGAACGGACCGCCACCAGGTTGGCCGCCCCGATCGACAACCCGAGCGCCTCGCTCATCGCGCGGGCTTCACTGCGTAAGGCCCGGCGGCAGCGTGACCACGGGTCCGTCGGGAATGGTGATCACCGACGGCAGCTGGGGCATGTGGTGCCGGTGCGTCGGCTGTTGCTGGGTCGGCTGGCGCGTGGGCTGCTGGGTCGGCTGCTGTGCGGGCGGCTCGACCGCGCTGCTGGTGGGCGGGGGCGCCGACGATTCGGTGGTCGTCGGCGTCATCGACGTCGTGGTGGTGGTCGTCGTCGGGGTGGTGCTGCTCGTGGTGCTCGGGCCGGGGCTGGTGCCCTGGCCACCCTGGATGAGCTCCATCAGCCCGTAGACGATCAGCGCGAGCAGGATCAGGACGGCGACGATCCAGGCGATGATCCCGGCGGGTTTGCGGTACCACGGGGTGGGCTCGGGTTCCCGGTCGAAGGGATCGGGCGTCTCGGGTTGCTCCGACTGGTCGGGTCCGGCTGGAGGTTCGCCCGACGGCGGGGGCCCGCCCAGCGCGCCGTAGTCCGCATACTGCGTCCGCTGGTTGTGGAAGTCGTCCGGTGGGCCGTTGGATGCCACGGAACCGATGTTACTGACGCTGCCCGCCAGGCCGCTGCGGCCGTTCGTATGGGGGCCATCACGACGTTCAGTCGGCGGCGGCGGGCGTGGTCACCTGTGCCCTGGTGCCACCGCCGACCGTCGAGATGACCTTCATCGATCCGCCCATTGCATCGATACGGACCGCCAGCGACGCGAGTCCGATGTGCCCTTGGGCCACACATCGATCCAGGATGGCCGGATCGAACCCGATTCCGTCGTCGACCACACTCAGCGTTATGGCGTCGGCCTTCTGGGCGAGGCGAACCCGCACGGTGCTCGCCTGCGCATGCTTGTACACGTTGGCCAGCAATTCGCGGGCCGCCCGGTACAACAGGGACTGCGACCGTGGCCGACCAACCTCCTCGAGGTCGGCTTCCACCGCGAAGCTGTCGCGGAGCTCGTAGGCGCGAATCAGCTCGCGCAGCGCGGCGGTGAGACCCACCTCGGTGAGCACCTGGGGATGTAGCGCGGTGACGGTGCTCCGCAGCCGGGTTGCCGTGTTCTGGATCGCCTGATGCGCAGCATCCAGTCCGGGATCGTCGTGCCGTTCGCGGACTTCGTCGAGTTCGAGGCGCGCCGCCAACAGATCCTGCAGCGGCCCGTCGTGCAGGTTTTCGGCCAGCAATCGGGCGTTGCGCTCGTCGGCGCGCATCGCCTCCGAGACAAGCGTGCGGCGCATTTCGAGTAGCGCGGCCACGCGCGCCGCAGCGCGGGTCAGGAAATAGCACAGGGCGGTCATCGCGGCCGCCAACCACAGCAGCAATCCAAAGTGGGTGTACACCAGGCTTGGCAGCTCAACCGTGTCATCTCGCTTTGAGTAGACGATCCACACACCGAGATATCCGACGGCAGTAGCGATTCCGACCACGGCCGCCAACGCGGGACGGTCCTGGAACGCCACCGAGATCGGCAGCAGGAAGAACACCGGCAGCAACGCCACCGTGGCTCCGCCCGATACCACGCACAACGCCACCACGGTTAGCACGTCGATTCCCGTCGAGACCCAACCGGCCCACGGCGGCACCGGGCCGCGCAGCACCACCACCACCCAAACCAGTGCGGCGACGCTGTAGGTGCCGAGTATCACCGCGTAAGCCACCGGCAACCAGTGCTCGACTTCCCACACCGAGACCAGCAAGACGATCAAGCCGATCAGCGGCAAGCGCAGCAGCGCCGACAAGCGGACGGGCTCGGCCGCGATGAAGTCGATGAGTCGAGCCAGGGGGCGGCCCATTATTCGAGCAGCCCGCGCCGCATGGCCGCCGCGACGGCCGCAGCGCGATCACCGACGCCGAGTTTCTCGTACAACCGCTGCACGTGGGTCTTCACGGTGGACGGCGCCAGGTAGAGTTCCGCGGCGATCGCGGGAATGCTGCGACCCTGGGCGATGAAATCGAGCACCTCGCGCTCGCGGGGGCTGAGCACCGGTGGCTGGGCTTCACCGCGGCGGCGGATCTCCCCCGCCAGGCCGGCGGCAAGGGCCGCCGGGACGACGTCGCGGCCCTTCGCGCAGTCGAGCACGCCCTTGACGATCTCGGTCTTGGTCGATTCCTTGGGCAGGAATCCCGCGGCGCCCTCCGCTAGGGCCTGAAAGACGATCGCCGACTCATCGTGCGCCGACAGCAGCAACACTCGCGTAGGCAAGTTGTCGTCCCGCACCGCGGCCGCGACCTTTGCACCGTCCATGCCGGGCATCCGGTAGTCCAGCAGCGCGACGTGGGGCAGATGGGTCCTGATCAGAGCCAAGGCAGCGAGGCCGTCGCCGGCTTCGGCGACCACATCCACTTCACCGCTCGACGTCAGCGCGCGCACAACGCCGTCGCGGAACAGCGGGTGGTCTTCGCCCACGACCACGCGCACTTTCTCGGTCGTTGCCCGGCCGACCATGCCGATTAGTTTCACACAGCCCTTGCCGCCGCTTCCCCCAATCGGGGGACGTGTAATTCATCCCGCGCGCCGACTGGTCGCCGGACAGACACCGCGAGGCCGCGCCGGGATAGTCATTTGTCGGGCTCGCGACCACCCCGGAGAAATCGTCGTGGGCCCGACGCCGGTGGGGGGCCATCGAGCGCACAGGAGTGTCCAGCATGGATGCAACCACCGCCCACAGCGGCCGGGCGGCCGAACCGGACGATCCCCGCATCGCGTGGGTGTCGAAGGCGTTGTGCCGCGCCACCGATCCCGACGAACTTTTCGTTCGCGGGGCGGCACAGAAGAAGGCAGCCGCCATCTGCCGGCATTGTCCCGTGGTTGCCGAGTGCCTTGCCGACGCCCTCGACAACCATATGGAGTTCGGTGTGTGGGGCGGCATGACGGAGCGCCAGCGACGGGCGTTGCTCAAGCAGCACCCAGAGGTGGGTTCCTGGTCGGAGTTCCTCGCGGCCCGGCTCAAGCGCCGCAAGACCGGTTAGGCGATACCGAGTTCGTGATCGATCTGCGCCCAGTACTGCGGGCCGTCCGGAGTGAGGATGACCCAGTCGTGAATTTCGCCGTTGCCCAGCACGAAGTTGAACGGGGCTGGCGCCAGGGCGGCGTTGTGCTGCAGCACGAGCACGTCCGGGGAGAGCGAATCCAGGTTGCCGGAATAGACGTACGTCGGCGGGAGTCCGGCGAGGTTCCCGTATAGCGGACTCACCTCGGGGTTGGTGGTGGAAAGACCGCCCGCCCACTCCTTGCCGATCTGAATTCCCGGCGCGACGGGCAGCAGGGGATCCTGGACGAACGCGATGTTCGGGTTGCTGAACGTGACATCCAGCCACGGAGACAGCAGGACCATCGAGGTTGGCATAGCGGCATTCGGATTCTGGGCCAACGTGTATTCGAGGGCCGCAAGTGCCAGGTTGCCGCCGGCGGAGTCGCCGGTCACGCTGACATGTCCCGGGTGTGCGGCGACCTGCGAGTTGATGAAGCTGGCCATGTTGGGCACCACCGTGCCGGCCGTGCCGCCCTGCTGCAGCAGCGGGTAAATCGGCACCTCGATGGTCGCGCCGGTCTGATAGGCCATCACCGTGTAGTCGAGCCAGTGGAAGATCGACGGCGCGAAGATGAACGCGCCACCATGAATGGCCACCACGTAGTTACCGTTCGGGTGAGCCGGGGTGATCTCAACGACGCGCATCCCGGTGGGTGTGGTGGTTTGGTGCACCGTTTCTCCGAGCAGCAACGGCAGCAACCGCGGCGGGGTGTTGGACAGACCTATGCCGAGTAGCGGGTTATCGCCCGTGAACAGCTGCAGGAACGGCGAATTCGGCGACGAAAGTTGAGCCTCGAGCCCGGGGAAGAAGCCCAGGAGGGGCTTGACCGGATACAGCGCGGCTTCTTCGAACCGGGTGGCCAGCGACGGTCCGCCGGTGTAGGTCCCCGTCTGCGTCGCCGAGAAGGGCGGAGCGGCCGGCGCCCCGAATATGGTGCCGACGACGGTGTTGGCCACGTGATGGAATTCGCTTTCGACAGCTTGGACGAATTCACCGGGCAGGCTTTGTAGCGCTTGCTCCCACGAGCCCAACTGCGCGACCGTCGCCGACGCACTGGCGTGATACCCGCCCATCGCGGCGACGTCCTGAGCCCACATCCGCTCGTAGTCGGCCTCGGCGGCCGCGATCGCGTGGGCGTTCTGACCGAACAGGTTCGAGATCACCAGCGACACCAATCGACCACGATTGGCCCCGATCACTGCCGGATCCACGATCGTCGCCAGCGCGGACTCATAGGCGGTGGCCGCCGCGCGGGCCTGGGCCGCCGACTGTTCGGCTTGGGCGGCCGCCCCGTCGAGCCACCTCACGTAGCGGGCCGCCGCGTCCGTCATCGATGCCGACGCGGGACCTTGCCAGGCCTGGCCGGCCAGGTCCGAGGTCAAGGAGTTGAACGCGGTGGCCGCCGAACTCAATTCGGAGCCGACGCCCTCCCAGGCAGCCGCCGCCTCCAACATCGGCCCCGGACCCGGTCCATCAAGCAGCAATACCGAATTGACCTCAGGCGGCCACGCCAAAAAGCTCACCACTGCTCCCCTCGATCAGCGCTGATCGCATTCCCCTTTCAGGAACGTACCGCATCGAGTCGGCCGGGAATCCTGGATTGCGGCGGCTTTATCCTCGGTGACCCCGGAGGCAAGTGTGTCGTGGCCATTCAGACTGTGCCGCTTGGCCAATGACGACGGTCGTGGCCCCGGGGCGGATTTCTTGGCGGAAAACTTGTCGTACCTGGCTGTGATGATGGGGTCATGTCTTCGATCGCATCTGTTGGCGCGTGGGTGGTGAATGAGCCTACGCGTCTTGAGGTGTTGTTTGAGGAGTTGGCGGAGTTGTGTGGTCAACGCAATGCGATTGATGGGCGCATTGTGGAGATCGTTGCTGAGATCGATCGCGACGGGTTGTGGGGGAATACCGGGGCGCGGTCGATCCCGGCGTTGGTGGCCTGGAAGACCGGTTGCTCGCCGGCCAATGCCCACACGATCGCCACGGTGGCGGGCCGCGCGCAGGAGTTTCCGCGGTGCACCGGGGCCTTGCGCCAGGGGCGGTTGTCGCTGGATCAGGTCGGGGTGATCGCCGAACGCGCGGGTGAGGGTTCTGATGAGCATTACGCGCAGTTGGCCGCGGTGGCCACGGTCACTCAGCTGCGCACCGCGATCAAGCTCGAACCGCGCCCGGCCCGCGATCCGCGCCCCGAGGCGGGGCGCTCGTTCACCAAGACCACCGACGAGGCGGGCAGCTGCTATCGGATCAAACTCCCGCATGTGGACGCGGCGAAATTCGATGCGGCGCTGGCCTCGCATCGTGAGGCGCTGTTCGCGGCGTGGAAGCGCGACCGCGGCGACGGCGACGCCCCCTCCGACGCGGCGCCGCCGCTGCCCAACACTGTTGATGCGTTGATGCGGCTGGTGGCGGCGGGCTGGGACGCCGAGGCGGCGCGCCGCCCGCACGCCCAACACACCACGGTGGTGGTGCACCTCGATGTCGAGCGCCGCGTCGGCGGGTTGCATCTGGGTCCGCTGCTGTCCGACGCCGAACGCCAATACCTAACCTGTGATGCCACCTGCGAGGTGTGGTTCGAACGCGACGGGCGGCCCCTGGGTGCCGGGCGCACGACCCGCACCGTCAACCGCCGGCTACGCCGCGCCCTCGAGCACCGCCACCCCACCTGCGCGGTACCCGGCTGCGGCGCCACCCGCGGCCTGCACGCCCACCACATCGTGCACTGGGAAGACGGCGGGCCCACCGAGTTGGCCAACCTGGTGCTGTTATGCCCCTATCACCACCGGGCACATCACCGCGGGCTGATCACCATCACCGGACCCGCCGACCAGCTGATCGTCACCGACGACGACGGCCGACCACTGAGCGCGGGATCACTCGCGCGCCCACCCAACCGCCCGCCGCCCGCCGTCCCACCCTGCCGCGGACCCCTCGGCGAACGCGCCGACTGGTGGTGGTACACCCCCTTCGAACCCCAACCCCCACCGACAAATAACTAGGCCGTTCCCTAACTGAGCTGAAACAAGTTGTCGCATAGAGGATTTCGTTTGCGCTCGCGGCTACCGGATCTTGATCCACGCCGACGTACGCACCAATTTCGGCCAGGTCGAGTTGGCCTGACCCCAGTCGGTTGATCCATGGTTGATGCGAGTCTTGCGGCCCACGTTGGGGCAGTGAGCACCTCCGCATCCGCGATGAATGCCTCAACATCAACAGCTTCTGGTCACTGGCCTAGGGCGGGCGACGTCATCAGCGACCGAAAGACCCGTACCGCAGACACTCTGCCCTGGGTTGCCAGTCGCCGGCTCGATACGCGGACACCCGTGCCCACCAGTAAACGAATGGGGTTTTCTGTCGAGAATTCACGGGTTGCGGTCCACTGCCCGATTGCTCTGACAAAGTTCTCCGGTCGAGAGCCGCTACCCACTCTTGGTGGCGTCCGCATCGGAGTCGTGCAGGTGTTCAGGACTAGATAGACAGTACAGACTACGTAGTCTAAACTACGTATATGATCAGTGCGTCCGCTACTGTCGCGGCTACCAATCTGCGAGTGTTGTTCAGCAGGTTGCGTACTCGACTTAGAGAAGTCGATACAGCAGCGGACCTGACCCCCTCGCAAACGTCCGTGCTCATTCGGCTGTACAAAGACGGGCCGGCATCGACCAGTGAGCTTGCCGGTGCCGAACGTGTGCGTTCCCAGTCGATGACGGCGACCCTTGCCGGGCTCGACCGGCTCGGGTATCTGGCGCGTTCACCCGATCCCGATGACGGTCGACGTCAGGTGATTTCGTTGACAGCGTCGGGCCGTGCCCGGGCCGCACACCGCCGCCAGGTACGGCAGGAGTGGCTCGCCGAGACCATGCAGGACCGCTACACCGATGCTGAACGTCACGTCATCAACGAGGCGCTGGTCTTGCTGGAACGACTCACCGATTGACGAAAGGTATTTGAAAGGAATGAAGTTCGGTATTCACTACATCGATTTCCTCCCTGGCCAGCCCGAGAAATTGGCTTCGACACTTGCCGCGACGGTCAAGGCCGCCGAGGACGGCGGTGTCGACATGTTCACCCTCGCTGACCACTTCTTCCAGATGGAGACCTTTGGAAGCGCGACAGATCCGTTCCTGGAGGGCTACACCTCGATGGGGTACCTCGCCGCGCTGACCGAACGGATCACCTTGTCGATGCTGGTCACCGGCGTGACCTATCGTTATCCCGGGGTGTTGGCCAAGATCGTTGCCACGCTGGACGTGCTGTCCGGTGGCCGTTCGATGTTCGGTATCGGGGCCGCCTGGTATGACCGTGAGCACCATGCGCTCGGAATCCCGTATCCGCCGCTCAAGGATCGGTTCGAGATGCTCGAGGAGACGCTGGAAATCTGTCTTCAAATGTGGAGCGGGGACGACGGGATATATCACGGCAAGCACTACCAACTTGCCGAAACCATCTGCCAACCTCAGCCGATCCGCCGGCCACCGATCCTCATCGGGGGTACCGGTGAAAAGAAGACACTACGCCTGGTTGCCCAGTACGCCGACGTCTGGAATGGCACCTGCCCGCTGGAGGAACTGCCCCATAAGCTCGACGTGCTACGCCGGCATTGCGACACCGTTGGGCGAGATTTCTCTGAGATCCGGCTGACCGCAGGCAACTTCGATGATCCGTTCACCGCCGTCGACGACTATTTGCGGAAACTTGACCAGTACGCCGCCTTGGGAATCGACACAATCAATACCGCACCCTGGCCGGGCAATCCCGACCCGGCAGGCTGGGTCAAACGGCTAGGCGACGAGGTAATTCCCCGGCTGACCACCTAGCCGGCCTGGGGCATTACACCCCCATGGTGGCGATCGCCCGGCTGGCCACCACCGCGCCACAACACTAGGAGATCAGATGCGTGTCATCACCGTCGAAGAACACTTCCACCACCCCGAGGCGGTTGCGCGCGTCTTAGAGCTAAGCGGCTCGGCGTCTGTCGTCGGCATCGAATCCGACCATCTCCCAAGTCGTTTCACGTATGACACGAACTCAGCCGAACAGCTCGGGGGCAACCGTCTAGAGCACATGGACCGCACCGGCATCGACGTCCAGGTGGTGTCACACGGCGCAAACAGCCCCGGCAACCTCGACCACCCCGACGCGATCGACTTGTGCCGCAAGGTCAACGATGCGCTCGCCGAGCAGATCACACAGCATCCCGACCGGTTCCGCGGGTTTGCCACCATTCCCTTGCACGACCCCGAGGCAGCAGCCGAGGAGATGCGACGCTGCGTCAACGAACTGGGCTTCGTCGGCACTCTAGTGATGGGGACCTGCGGCGGGCTGTTCCTTGACCATCGACGCTTCGCCTCGGTGCTGGCCGCGGCCGAAGAGGTTGACCTGCCCATTTACCTTCACCCAGGACCACCGTCCAAACAGGTCACCGCCGCTTACTACACCGGAAATTGGCCCGCTACCGTGCAATTCATCTTCTCGATGGGGGCGTTCGGGTGGCACGCCGAAGCCGGCATCCACGTATTGCGGCTCATCTTGTCCGGAGCACTCGACCGTCACCCGAACCTCAAACTGCTCAGCGGGCACTGGGGCGAATTGATGGCCTTCTGGCTTAACCGGCTCGACTCATCATTCGGCTACACCGACGATCTGGACCGCCCGATCAGCGACTACTACCGCAACCACGTATGGGTGACGCCGTCAGGAATGTACAACCGCAACCAGCTGAACTTCATCCTCGCCGAACTCGGCGCCGAACGCATTATTCACTCCGAGGATTTCCCCTATGCCGTACGCGAAGAAGTGTCGACCTTCCTGGAACAAGCCGGCCTGACCGATGACCAGCACCACGCGATCGCCCACCGCAACGCCGAGCAGGTGATGCGCATCTAAACACCACGCGCCCGTGCCCGCTACCGACCAGCTGTCGCCGCCACCTTTGCACGGTGTCCCCGCCCAATGAAAGAAAGCGTTCCGCCGCGTAGCAGTTCACGGCGTGAAGCCATCGTCTCACTTGTCACAACCCGGAGCCACGAACCACCATGCCGCCGAATCCTCTTGGCCTCGCACTGCGCAACAAGCGTGTAGGACGCGACAGCTTGGTCTGGGCCCGCCCCGACCTGCAAGCGCCCGAGACGTTCACCCTCACCAGCCCCGCTTTCAACCACAAGGGTCCTATACCGGAGCAGTACCGCGGCCGACTCCTCGGGCACAACACCTCCCCAGCCCTTCGCTGGACACCGCCGCCTCGGGCCACCGTCGAACTGGTGCTCATCGTCGAAGACGCCGACTCGCCATTCGGGAGGCCCAACACCCACGGACTGGCGGTCGGCATCGACCCAGCCCTCGGCGGCATTCCGACAGACGGCCTCACCGACTCGAGCGCGGGCGCCAAACCAAAGCTCGGCAAGGCCGGCCCTCGCCGGGGCTGGTTCGGTCCGATGCCCATCCGGTCCCACGGCCCGCACAGCTACGTCTTCCAAATCTTTGCACTCGACCGAGAACTCGACCTCCCCCCGAAGTTCGCACTCACCCAGGTACTCCATGCCATCAGCGGGCGAGTGATTGGACGCGCCAAGCTGGAAGGCACCTCCAGAAAGGACTGACGACGTGCACGCAGCTGAGCGCACGGCCGTCAACCGCTCACTCTCATTCGCCGTTGATCACCGCAAGGGGTCCGGCCACGGTCTACAGCGCGCGGCGTAGATCGGGATCCCAGCGGTGCGGAGTCCTGTTCTGCTTGGCGGTGTACAGATTCGCGTCGGCAACCGCCCACAGCACGGCCACGTTGGCGCTCGCTCCGCCGGCCGATGCGGTCCCGACGCTCGTACCCGGGGTCTGTAGCCGCACGGCGGCGACGAACAACTCGGCCGCAGTCGGACCGGGGCCCGGGCGCTCGGCGATGCACACGGCGAACTCGTCGCCCCCGAGCCTGGCCAGAATGGCGTTGGGGGGAGCCGCGTTTCGCCACGCGGTCGCTCGGCTGATTAGGTGCTGGTCGCCGGCGACGTGCCCGTCGGTGTCATTGATGCGTTTGAAGTTGTCGATGTCCAGTGCGATGACGGTAATGACGGTGGAAGTCGAACGCGATCGCGCCAGCAGATCGGCGGTGGCAATCTCCCAACCGGCGCGGTTGAGCCACCCTGTGAGTGGATCGGTGCAGGCCGCGTCGACCAGCGTCCGTGTCACCAGGCCGAACGACTCAGCGGTGCCGACGATCGCGATCACAAAGATGAGGTAATCGATGTCCAGCGTGGCGGTGCGCGAGACCGCCAGGCCAACAACGGACGCCAGGGCGAGCACGCCCACCAGGACTATGCCGCGTCGCGGCGAGTAGAACGCGCGCAGGTACATCGCCAGAAACATCGGTGCGATCAGGCAGGCGAACTCGGCGATGATCGCGATGTGGAAGGCCATCACAATCGGCGTCGCCACGATGGCCGCGGCCGTCGCCGGCCCGGTTTTGTCGGGCCGCACCGCCAGCCAGGCCAGCGCCGCGATACCGAGGACGATCGCCACGACGCCCCCGACCGGATGCCCCCGGGGGCGGTCGGGGTGAAGCGGAATCACGGTGGTGAACAGCACGCCGTAGGCGAATAGGAATGTCGTGGTGCCCAAGTAGATCCGCAGCAGCCGGACCTGGTGTTTGCCGTAAAAACCGCTTCCAGCGTCGGCGTGCAACCGCAGCTTGTATCGGCGGGGGTGGCCCACGGGGCCTGCCAGGCGTAGACCCATCCCGTCACTCTCTGGTCAGATGCGCCGATGCGGGCGCCCGGCCGATTATTTCACCGCCATTTTCCGAGCGCGCAACCGCCATTCGTCTGAACCGTAGTTCAGATCCCAGGAGACCGTTGATGGTTTATCGAAAACCCACATCGGATGCAAAAAGAAGGGGCGGCTTTTAATCCGTCCCACTTCAACATATTACGCACCCGGGGGCTTGCGGCAAGACCGGGGTCATGCCGCAAAATCGCTGGTCGAAGCGAAAGCGGACCGACTCGGGGGGCGAGATGAGTGTGTTGAGGAAAGCAATGGCCGACCACGCGGTGGCAGTTGTCGGGGGAGGCCCGACCGGGCTGATGCTGGCGGGCGAGCTGGCGTTGGCGGGCGTCGACGTGGCCATTGTGGAGCGGCGCGCCAGCCAGGAGCTCATCGGGGCGCGCGCGGGCGGCTTACATTCGCGCACCATCGAGGTCCTCGATCAGCGCGGCATCGCCGATCGTTTCCTTTCCGAGGGCCAAGTGGCCCAGGTCGCCGGGTTTTCCCAGATTCGGTTGGACATCAGCGACTTTCCCACCCGGCACCCCTACGGGCTCGCGCTGTGGCAAATCCACATCGAACGCATCTTGGCCGGCTGGGTGGACGAACTGAACGTGCCGACCTATCGCGGGCGTGAGGTGACGAGGGTCGCCCAAGACGACACCGGCGTCGACATCGAGCTCACCGACGGCGACTCCCTGCGCGCGGAATACGTCGTCGGGTGCGACGGGGGACGCAGTTCGGTCCGCAAATCGGCGGGCATCGACTTCCCGGGATGGGACCCGACGATGAGCTACCTCCTCGCCGAGGTCGACATGGCCTTCAAGGCGAGCGAGACGCCGGAATGGGGCATCCGCCACGACGCCCTCGGCGTCCATTCGCTCAGCATGATGGAGGACGGGGGGCCGGTGCGGGTCATGGTGACCGAGCGGCAGGTCAAGCCCGGCGGCAAACCCACCCTGCGCGACCTGAGCGAGGCCCTCATCGCCGTTTACGGGACCGATTACGGGATCCACAGTCCCGCATGGATTTCCAGGTTCACCGACGCGGCGCGGCAGGCGGCGACCTACCGCGACGGGCGGATCCTGCTGGCCGGCGACGCGGCGCACGTGCACCATCCGATCGGGGGGCAGGGCCTCAACACCGGCATGCAGGATGCGGTCAACCTGGGATGGAAGCTGGCCCAGGTAGTCAAAGGAACAGCCCCGGGAAGCCTGCTGGACACCTACCACACCGAACGGCACCCGGTGGCTGCGCGGGTGCTGCGCAACGCCATGGCCCAAATGGCGCTGCTTCGCCCGGACGACCGCACAAAGGCCTTGCGAGAGGTCACTTCCGACCTGCTCAGCATGGCCGAGCCGCGGCAGCGATTCGCGGCGATGATGTCGGGTCTCGACATCCACTACGACCTGGGCGAGGGCCACCCGCTGCTCGGCCGCCGGATGCCCGATCTCGACCTGGTCACCGCCGACGGCACGGTGCGGATATTCGCACTGCTGCACAACGCGCGGCCGGTGCTGCTCAACCTCGGCGAGCCCGGCGCAGTCAACATCGCCGGCTGGGGGGATCGCGTCACGTTGGTCGACGCGAAATACGTTGGAGTGTGGGAACTTCCGGACCTCGGCGCCGTCACCGCCCTCGATGCGGTGTTGATTCGCCCCGACGGATACGTCGCCTGGGTGGGGGAGCGACCCCTCGCCGACGCCCTGACGACCTGGTTCGGGCCGCCCGCTGGTGGAAGATGATCATCGCCGACCGAATGCGCCGGGCCCGGCGTGAAAGAGTCCGATCAAGAGCACCCCGATCGCCGCCGCGCAGAAAGGCCACAGTGGCTCGCGCCCCTCGAACGCCGTGTGCAGCGCCACCGCGGCCAGCACCAAACCAACCCATCCCGCAACAACATTGGGAATGGGACCGCCACCCCACGCATTCGGGTAGCGCTGCTTCGTGATTCCGCGGATGAAGTGAGGAATCGCATTGCCGCCCAGGAGGCCTCCCACAAAAGCGAGCACAAGCGCCCCGATCACGACTTGCCCCTCCTCGAATCGCACGTCAGCACCGGCATCAACGCCGCGTCCACGATGCGCACGATCTCGTCGTCCCCAAGTGGCTGGCCCGTCACCAGGATGCGCGTGAAAACCAGTGCGGAGGCGATCTCGGACGCCAACTCGTGGTTCGCGCGGGTGGGCAGTTCCTTTCGCCTGACCGCACGCTCGACGAGTCGGCCGATGACCGCTCGCTTTTCACTAAGAACGTGACCGCGGACATGCTCGGCGAGCTCCGCATTTTCCCGTATCGCGTTGAGCAGACCCAAAATCACCGCACCATCTTGGGACGCGAGTCCGTCGCGCATCTGGGTGACCGCTTGAATCAGGTCGCCGCGGAGGTCGCCAGTGTCAACCTCTGCGGTCGAGGCCGCGCCACGTCGCGCCAACGCCGCGATCACCAATTCGGACTTGCCGGGCCAGCGGCGGTAAATCGTGGCCTTGCTGGCTCTCGCGCGCGATGCGACGGCATCAATGGTGAGGCGGTCGTATCCGGTCGTCGCCATCAGCTCGATTGCCGAATCCAGAATCGCGGCGGTGCGGGCGTCTCCACGGACCACGCGATGCTCCTTGTGAACGAAACGGTTTCGTACACCTGATTAGGTTAGGGCCGCATGGATTGGCGGTCAAGGGTTCTCAAGGGCAATCACCGCGGCCCTAGTCCGGCGGCTCGTCCTGCCCGCCGGGCCCGGCGGCGTCGCGTTCGCGGTCGCTGGGTTTGCCGGGGACACCTTCGGCCTCCCGCTCGTTGGCAACCTTCTCGTCGAGGTCGTCGACGATGTTCTCCAGCTCCTCGGCGTGGCTCAGCTGGTCTCGGTCGGGTCCCGTCATATCGCTTTCCATACCCCGCCCCGCGATTGGTAACCGCGCAGATCGACCCCAACATGGGGCTGCACACACGGCGCTGCGATGGAAGGATCGCAAGGGTGGCCGACAAGAAACCGCAAACGATCTCTTACCCGGCGCCGGAGAAACGCCCGCGACGCCACGACACTGAACGGCTGGAGCCCCACGTCATCGTCCTGTTCGGCGCGACGGGGGACCTCGCCAAGCGCAAGCTGATCCCGGGCCTGGCCTATTTGGATCAGTCCGAACTGGCCCCCGACATTCAAGTCGTCGCGACGTCGCTGGAAGACATGAGTGACGACGAGTTCCGTGATCTGGCCAAGAACGCGATTGATTCGTTCGGCACGCACAAGCTGACGGACGAGCAGTGGGCCAACTTCGCCAAAATCATCACCTACGTCCCACAGGGCGCCGGATCCGCGGCGCTCGCCACCGCGGTCGCCGAGGCCGAAGCCAACCTTGGACCCAACGTTCGGCGGCTGCACTACCTTTCGGTTCCGCCGAAGGCCGCGCGTGACGTCATCACCATGCTGCGCGACGCGGATCTGGTCGACCGTTCCCGGGTGGTGATGGAGAAGCCGTTCGGCACGGATCTGGCCAGCGCGGTGGCGCTCAACGACTTCGTGCACGAAACGTTCGAGGAATCACAGATTTTCCGCATCGACCACTTCCTGGGGAAGGAGGCCGCCCAGAACATCCTTGCGTTCCGCTTCGCCAACGGGCTGTTCGAGCCGATCTGGAACCGCAACTTCATCGACCATATCCAGATCGACATCCCCGAGGCGCTCGGGCTGGATCAGCGGGCCAACTTCTACGAGGAAACCGGCGCCTACAAGGACATGGTGGTGACTCACCTCTTCCAGGTGATGGCGTTCGTGGTGATGGAGCCGCCGACGGCGCTCGAGCCCTTTGCCATCAGCGAGGAAAAGAACAAGGTGTTCCGCTCGATGCTGCCGGTCAAGCCGTCCAACGTGGTGCGCGGCCAGTACAGCGGGTATCGCGACGAGAAGGGAGTGGCGAAGGACTCCGACACCGAGACCTTCATCGCGCTCAAGGTCGGCATCGACAACTGGCGCTGGGCCGGCGTGCCGATCTATCTGCGCACCGGCAAGAAGATGGCCGAGGGCATCCGCATCATTTCGATCGCCTTCAAAGAGGCTCCGCGAACGATGTTTCCGCCCGGGTCGGGGGTCGGCACCCAGGGTCCGGACCACCTTACCTTCGACCTCGCCGACAACTCGAAGGTCTCACTGTCCTTCTACGGCAAGCGGCCGGGCCCCGGCATGAAGCTGGACAAGTTGTCCATGCAGTTCTCGTCGCAGGAGATCGACACCGTCGTCGACGTGCTGGAGGCCTACGAGCGGCTGATTCTCGACGCGATGCGCGGCGACCACACGCTGTTTACCACCGCCGAGGGCATCGAATCGTTGTGGGAGCGTTCGCAGGAGCTGCTCGACGACCCGCCGCCGGCCAAGATCTACCCGCAGGGCACGTGGGGCCCCAACGCCATTCACCAATTGATCGCGCCCAACGCCTGGCGGTTGCCGTTCGAGCGAGAGTGGCGCGAATCCAAAGGCTAATCGGTGGGTGGGACCGGCTGATCGAGCCAGTGGTGCAACTTCGCGTAGATGTCGGCGTGGTTGAGCAGATCGAAGTGGTGCAGGCCGGTGAGTGTCAGCCCGTGATCCGGGTCGAACGGAATCTGCCGGGACTTGCCCGCGCCGGACGCGCTGTGCGGCCGCACCAGGCGATCGCCGAGCACCGCCCCGACCGCGCCCGGGCCCGCGCTGGTCGCCACGAAGTGGTAGACGGCGTGGGGAAGGAAGGGCACCTCGTTGCAGCGGTCCCGCAGGAACTCGTCGGGATCGCCCTCGCTCCAATCCTCGTCGAGCAGCGCGCCGTACCGCAGATCCTTGGTGCCCGAGCTGCGGGCGTTGAGAAATGAAGACAGGGCGCGGGTTTCGGGTAGCCGGGCCAGCGCCCACGACGCGGCGTTGACCCCCTTCTCCAGGTCGGCACCCAGGTGCGGCGAGCCGAGACAGGCGACATGACAAACGGCGTCCGGCCAGCCGTGCTCATGCTGGGTTCCGTAGTGGCAGGCGCTCCGGATCACCAGGCCGCCCATCGAATGACCGATCAGCGCGATCTCATCGACGGGCACCGGCCACAGCGCGCGCAGCCGATCGAGCAGGGCAGCGAGCGTTTTCCCGTTGTCGGAGATATGCAGGCCGGTGTTGTAGCGCAGGTACACGGGGGTGAATCCCAGGTCGTCGCGCAGCCGCGCGCCGTAGGACTTCACCTCCTCGCCGTCGCGCGGGCGTCGCCACCACGACATCTCGGTCATGCACCAGCCGTGGACGAAGACCGCGATCCGTCCCGTTGCCCGCGGGAACGCCGCCGCGATGTCGGGGCCGGTCATCGCGACCGGCTTGCCGCGGTGGCGCACCTGCATGGTCAGCGCGAAGCCGTTTCCGCGGTCGGTCAGCTCGTCGCCGTAGATGCCGTTGAGCGCCGCAATGACCCCGGCGACCCTCGGATTGGCTTCGACCGACTCGTCCTCGTCGCTGCCGCGCGTCTCGGCGGCCAACTCACCGGCGGCACGCAGGGCGCCCCGCAGCGCGCGGTCGACGGCGTAGTAGGTCGCCGCGGCGGTCGTGTTGTGGACGACCTCCACGGGTTTCGACACCGGACCGACGGCGCCGAAGACGCGCCGCGCGATGCCGCTGTGCGTATCACGCACGAGCGTGGTCAACACGCGGGTGCCCTCACCGGCCAAGTCAGCGAGTGACCGGATTTCGCCTCGCTGCATGAGCTGCTCCTCCCTGTTCCCACCGGGGATTCCCATTCGGGGGGGTTTCCCACTGTGGGCGAGGCTTATCCCACAGGCCCTACTGTCGTGACATGCCACCGACGCTGCGCCCGCGCCGATCCGCCCTGTACCTACCCGGCAATAACGCGCGTGCCCTGGAGAAGGGCCGCACGCTGCCGGCCGATGTGCTCATTTTCGACCTCGAGGACGCCGTCGGGCCCGACGCGAAGGCCGACTCGCGCTCGCGAGTATGTAACGCCGTCTCTTCCGGGGCCTACCGCCCTCGCGAGATCGTGGTGCGCATCAACGGGTTGGGCACCGATTGGCACGACGACGACCTGGCGGCCGTGGCCGGTTCGGCCGCCGACGGCGTGCTCGTGCCAAAGGTCGAGACGGGCGAACAGGTCCGGGCGCTGATCGCCGCGCTCGACCAGGCCGGCGCGCCGGAGTCGTTGCGGCTGTGGGTCATGATCGAAACGCCCAGGGCCATCTTGCGAGCCGAAGAGATCGCCTCGGCCAGCGATCGGTTGGCGGCGTTGGTGGTCGGCACCAACGATCTGGTGAACGATCTGCACGGATTGCACCTGCCCGGCCGGGCTCCGGTTCTCACGTCGCTGTCGCTAGCCGTATTGGGGGCGAGGGCGGCCGGCAAGGTCGTCCTGGATGGTGTCTTCAACGACATCACCGACGAGGCCGGCTTTCGGGCCGAGGCCCGGCAAGGCCGGGAATTCGGTTTCGACGGCAAGACCCTCATTCATCCGTCGCAGATCGGGCCGGCGAACGACGTGTTCGGTCCGTCCGACGAGGAGCTGGCCGATGCGCGAAAGATCGTCGCCGCCTATGAAGAGGCCCAGGCCGCAGGGAACAGCGTGATCACGGTCGACGGCCGGATGATCGAGAGCCTGCACGTGCGCGACGCCCAGCGCATCCTCGTCCTCGGCGACCTGATCGCCGAAATGCAATCGGCATAACCGGATTGGGCCGTCAAACGGCGTCGACGCGGAATTGCCGGTAAGGTGCCCGCAGCAAATGGATCCTCGGGCAAAGGAGTGTCTGGTGCGGCTAAACGGAACCGTGCTCGCGGGAGTGGTCGCCGTCGCGGTCATCACCGCGGGCTGCTCCAGCGGCAATACTCAGTCGGCATCGACGTCGAGTGAGACGTCGACCTCGAGCTCGCCGACCGCGGCCTCGTCCCAGCCGACGACGGCACCCGCCTCGTCCGCGCCCGCCGCGCCGCTCGACCAATCCACCTGCCTGGACATCTCGTTCGCCAAGGACAACTTGATGGTGGCGGCGAAACCGGAAAACGCGCGCAAGTGGGCCGACACGCTGGAGAAGTACGGTCCGCCCGATCCGGTGAAGGCCGCGATCGAGCACTTCGTCACCACCGTCGGCGCCCGGCCCGACGACCCCGACCTGAACTCCAACAGGGACTCGATCACCGGTTGGATCAAGCAGATCTGCCCGAATGTGAACCCATAGGCGGCCGTCTGCCGGCTACCCTGTGCCGTTTCGCTCGATCCACTGGGTGAGCGCATCTTCGAGCGCGGCCGAAACCCGCACCCCGGCGCCCTCCGCGGCCTGCTCGAACCGCTCGACCAACTCCGTCGGGACCTGCGCGTCCACCCTGCGGTGCGTCGGCTTCGGCTTCGGCGGCTGCTCGGGGGCGGCTGCGGCCGCGTGCCGCGCCGCGGTGGCGTCCATGGTTTCGCGCAGTGCCGGCATCTCGTCGAGCAAGCGGCCCAGATCGTCGCGTTCGATGCGCAGCACCTCGGCCGGCCCGGTCGTCGTGACGGTCGCGGAACGCAGTTTCCCACGGCGCAGCGCGGATTCGCCGATCACTTCGCCCGGCCCCACCACGGCAACGCGGTCCCGGCCGACATAGACGCCGGCCTCGCCGGTCAGCAGGATGTAGCAGGCGTCCGACGGAGTCTGCTCGTGAATGAGCGGCAGTGGCGCGGACGTGGAGGTGTGATGTGCCGCCGAGACAATGCGCCGCAAATCATTATCCGAAAGCTTGTCGAATGTGGCGAATTCCCGTAGCCGGCGGATGTCTTTTTCCTCGTGTCCCTGCGCATCCACTTTCATAGCGGGCTCCTAATCTGCGATCTGACCGGACATCGAGGAGCCTAACTCCAATTTGCAGCAACTCCGGAAACAAATTTTTGCGGCAAAAGGTGCGGCAGCTGGGCTTACTTCGAACGGGCGTCCAATGCGGCGCGCGCCGCTGCATGGGTCCGCGCGGCATACCCTCCGCCGAACAACGCAACATGCGCCAGCAGTGGGTAAAGCTGGTGCAATCCGATCCTGTTGCGCCAGCCCGGCTTCAGCGATCGCACGCGCTGGTAACCGGTGAGGACCGCGTCGTAGTGCGGGCAGCCGAACAGCGCGAGCATCGCCAGGTCGGTCTCGCGGTGACCGGCATGGGCGGCCGGATCGATCAGCACCACACCGTCGGGTGTCCACATCACGTTGCCGCTCCACAAATCACCGTGCAACCGCGCCGGAAAGTCGTCATCGGAGTCGTAGTCGCCGGCGCGGCAACGCGCGACGACGGCGTCGATAGTGGCGCGGACGGAAGCATCGAGGCTCGGCGCCGCTATTTCGGCCATCGGGACCAGCCGCTCCTCGGCGTAGAACTCACCCCAGCTTGGGTGGCTCCGCAGCGACATGGGCAGCGGCTGGGACAACGGGCCGAAGAACCCGGGACCGTCCCAGTCGTCAGGCCCGACGCCGAATGCGGGTGCGCCCGCGTCGTGCGTGACGGCGAGTCGGCCACCGAATTCGTACGCCGCTTCCTGGCTGGGAGGCACCGACTCCAGTCGCCCCAGCGTGAGGTGGTCGGCGCCGAAAGAGACAACCGTCGCGCACGGCACGCCACCCGCGACGGCGGAAAGCCATCGCAGCCCCGCTGCTTCCCACGCGAAGTAGCCCGCGGGTGCGCCCGGACGGCGCTTGACGAAGTCGCTCACCCGGTAATCGCTGACGCGTTCATCGCGCTCCAACTGTAGTTACGGCTGCGACCTTCCGCCCCCGCGCGACCCGGTAGGTTGAACCCGGATTCCGAACGAACCGGGAGGAGAGGCTGTGCCCCAGACCGCGGCCATGGCAGAGGCCGACCGCGCGTGGATGATCGACACGTTGCTCGCATTGCTGCAGACCCCGAGTCCGGCGGGACGCACCGACGCGGTGATGCAGGTGATCGGCGACATCTTCGACGACTTCGGGGTGCCGTTCACCCTCACGCGCCGCGGCGCGCTGACCGCCGAACTGCCGGGGGAGTCCGCGACCATCGACCGGGCGCTGGCCGTTCACGCCGACACCATCGGTTGCATGGTGCGCAGCCTCAAGGACAACGGCCGCCTCGAGCTGGTTCCGGTCGGCACCTTTTCGGCCCGGTTCGCCACGGGCGCCCGGGTGCGGATTTTCATCGACGACCCCGACGAGTTCATCACCGGCACGGTCTTACCGCTCAAGGCAAGTGGGCACCGGTTCGGCGACGAGATCGACACCCAACCCACCAACTGGGAAAGCGTCGAAGTCCGCGTCGATCGCAAGGTGTCCTCGCGGGAGGACTTGGTCAAGCTCGGCGTAAACGTCGGCGACTTCGTCGCGCTGATCGCCAGCCCCGAACTCACCGCCGACGGCTTCATCGTCTCCCGTCACCTCGACGGCAAGGCCGGCGTCGCGATCGCGCTCACCCTGGCCAAGCACTTTTCGGAAAACAAAGTCGTGCTGCCGCACCGCACCACGATCATGGTCACCATCACCGAGGAGGTCGGCCACGGCGCCAGCCATGGTCTGCCCGCCGACGTCGCCGAGCTGATCTCGGTCGACAACGCGGTGTGTGCGCCCGGTCAGCACTCCATCGAAGACGGCGTCACGATCCCCATGGCCGACATGCACGGCCCCTTCGACTACCACCTGACGCGGAAGCTGTGCCGGCTCGCCGAGGAGCAAGGGATTCGCTTCGTGCGGGACGTGTTTCGCTATTACCGCTCGGACGCCGCCGCGGCGATCGAAGCGGGTGCGGGCACGAGGGCCGCACTGGTCGGGTTCGGGCTGGACGGCAGTCACGGGTGGGAGCGCACCCACATCGACTCGCTCGAGGCGGCCTACAACCTGCTGCACTGCTGGCTGCGGACGCCGCTGACCTTCGCCAAGTGGGACGCGAAGCCGTCGGGTCCGCTGCGTGACTTCCCGTCTTCGAAGCAGCCCGCGCCGAGCGAGCAGTGGGTGCCACTGTCGCGGGGCGAGCACGCCGAACCCGGCGATGCGTCACCGGGCGCGCACTGGCCGCCCTCGGAGGGGCCCCAGGCCTGAGTCGCCATCGTCGCGCTGGCTCTTTACCCGACCCGCTCCACGGGATAGCGTGTTTTGCCTGGGATTAAATCAAGCAGTTGATTTAGCGTAAGCGCATCGCGAGTTAGGAAAGCCCATGCCGCCTGCCGTTGCGAAAAATGAGAACGAACAGCTCGTGCTCGACTTCCTGCATGCGGCGTACGGCGAGCGGATGGACGTGGACGCGATGACCGCGTTGATGGCGGACGACTTCGTTTGGCAGCTTCATGTGCCTCTCTCACCGGTGGTCGTGGGGCGCGACGCCGCCCGCGCAGAGCTGGAAAAACACAGCAGCCTCTCGACCGGGATGATCGAGGGGAGCGAGATTCGCACGGTCGTGTCGAACGCGGACACGGTGGTGGTCGAACGGGTCGACGTGAATGCGATGAACGGTGTCGCGGTCACGTTCAACGTCACCGCCCTCTTCGAGGTTCGCGACGGCGCGATCACCCACTGGCGCGAGTATTGGGACACCAGCCACGTCGCTCAGCAACTCGGCATCGACCCGGCGCACATGTTCGCCCCGCTCGCCGGCTGAAAAACGATCGATTGCCTAGGAAGCGTGTACGTCCGGGGTGCGCACGTGCTCGGGGCGGAAGCCGCGTCCGACGATGATCGGCGGGATGAACTGCAAGGGACCGCGACCGATGAAGCTGGGAATCTTGATCGGGGAGAGGTCGCCGGTCAAATTGGGTTCGACAGCCCGGTTCTGGATGAAGACCTGGCCGGCCTGGATGATTCGCGTGGGTAGCTCGCGGCGGCGCTGAACCTTGGCGAGATCCGCATCGGTCAACCGCTTTTCGCGAAGCGGGGCGCACAGAATATTCGCCGCGGCGACCGCATCGGCGACGGCGAGGTTGATGCCGACCCCTCCGGCGGGCGACATGGCGTGCGCGGCGTCGCCGATGCAGAGCAGGCCTGTGCGCCACCACGTTTCGAGGCGGTCTACGCGCACGTCGAGGTGACTGGTGTCGTCCCAGGAGTGCAGGTCGTTGACGTGTTCGCGCAGCCGCGGTAGCGCGGAGACCAGGCGTTCCTTGAACGCCTCCAGCGAACCGTCGCGCGGATCGGTTCCCTTGGGCATGAGATGGGCGACCTGCCAATAGTCCCCCCGGTAGATCATGGCCATCAGCAGGCCCTTGCGGAGGACTCCGAAGAGCTCTTGTGGGTCGCCGGGACGCCATTTCAGCCGGAACCACAAGACGTCCATCGGGGAGTGCGCGGCGGCGATGTTCAGACCGGCGGCCTCTCGCACGGCGGACTTGCGTCCGTCCGCGCCGACCACCAGCTCGGCACGCACCTCCAGTTCCGGTGTGCGCACCCCGGTGACCCGGCCGCCGTCGAAGATCAGCTCCTTGACCTCGGCGTTGCGGATCAAAGTGAATTCTGGGTAGGCGCTTGCCTTTTCGGCCAGGAAGTCGAGGAAGTCCCACTGCGGCATCAGCGCGATGTAGGGCTGGTTGAAACCCAGCCGTTTGAGCGCGCTGAAGTTACCGAAGGTGCGAAGGGTTCCGTCGGTGTCGAAGGCGACACGCGTGATTTTGGTGTGGGGCAGACGCAAGAACTCGTCGATGAACCCCAGCTCGTCCATGATCCGAAGGGTGGTGGGGTGCACGGTGTCGCCGCGGAAGTCGCGCAAGAAGTCGTTGTGCTTCTCCAAGACGACAACCTGGACGCCGGCACGTGCGAGCAGAAGAGCGTGAACGAGTCCGGCGGGACCGCCGCCGGCTACACAGACCTGGGTTCGCAGAGCGGTCATGCGCTGACCCTACCCGGGGACGCCGTCGTGCCACTCTCTGCTTCTCTAAGAACTACACGCGCCCCGCAGGGCGCGATACCGCGCCTCACGTCTCAGGGCCGCTCGGTAAGGCGACGACGAATTACATTGCCACCGAACGGGTTCGGGCACGCGGGATGGTCGTGACGGTGGCGCAGGGGCGTGGGCATCCCCGCTCGATCTAAACGTTATCTAAGAGGCTCTTACGATTTCCTTAAGTTTCGGGTAGCGTCGACGGCAGTGGTTCGTGGAGCGATTGGGGAGCGATGTGAACCGATTCGATGTCGTGGTGGTGGGTGCGCGCTGCGCCGGCTCGCCCCTGGCGACGATGCTCGCGCGCAGAGGGTTGAGCGTCTGTCTTATCGACCGCGCGCAGTTTCCGTCGGAGACGCCATCGACCCACATAATCCAGTCCAGCGGCGTGCAGGTGCTCGAGCAGCTCGGCGTGCTGGACGATGTCTTGGCGGCCGGCGCCGTACCGCTCGACCGCATGACGATGGTGATCGACGACGCCGTTCGCATCGAGGCGACGGTCGACCCCGCGCTCAAGGCCCCCCGCGGCCTGTGCGTCCGGCGGGTGACGCTGGATGCGTTGCTGGTCGAGGCGGCGGCTGCGGCGGGCGCCGACGTCCGCACGGGTCTGCGCGTCACCAACCTCGTCACCGAAGGCGGGCGCATCACCGGGGTGGACACTGTCGCCGGCCCCATCAAGGCGCAGTTGGTGGTCGGCGCCGATGGGCGCCACTCGACGATCGCCGCGCTGGCCGGGGCTCGCGAATACCACGTTGCCGAGCCGGGAAAGATGTTTGCCTGGGCATATTTCGAGCAGGTGTGCGATCGGGAAGGGCACGCGCGGCTTGGGCGCCGCGGAGATCTGGCCTTTCTCGCCGGGCCCACCGACGGGGATCTCTACATGGCCGCGATCGGGATCGATATGGCGAAGCAAGCCGAGTTCCACGCGAATCGTGACGCGAACTTCGCCGCCGGTCTGCGAGCGTGGCCGGAACTCGCCGACGTGATCGGAGACGGGCGGCGCGTCGGGCCGATCCGGGTAGTGACGAAGTGGCACGGGTACTTCCGAGAGGCCTCCGGCCCCGGATGGGTTCTCGTCGGCGACGCCGGCCACTTCAAGGATCCATCGCCCGGGCAGGGCATCGGCGACGCGTTCCGCCAGGCCCGTCGGCTGGCCGATTCCATTGAGGGCGGGCTGGGCGACACGACTCCCGACGAGGCAATGCAGCGGTGGTGGCAGTGGCGCGACGATGACGCTTATGAAATGCACTGGATGGCAAGCGATTTCGGTACGCCGGGTGCGTCGACGCCGTTCAATACCCGCTTGATGAAGGATATCGCCGCGGATCCCGAAGCCACACAGACGCTGCTTCGCGTCCTTAACCATGAAGTCCGCCCATCACAGCTCTTCACGACGCGCCGTGTCGTCCGGGCCGCCGCGCGCGCACTGCGGGATCGGCCGGACCGGCTGATCGCAACGGCCAAGGAGATCGTCGCCGCCGGGAGGCGGGATTCGCTCCGTTCTCGGCAGGCGCGCATCGCAGCGCGGCGAGTCCCTAAGCCTCAGTCCGCGATCGAAAATCCTGCCCTTGCCACCAGCCGACGGCGGCACTGATCCGCTCCGGGGGAGCACCGGCGTCGGTGCAGGTTTGCACGACAACCTCGGCAGAATCGGCGGCAAACACCCCGAACGCGTAGTCGTCCGCGGGAACCGCCACGGCCATGAGCAATCTGACCAGTCCACCGCGGGCCGACATTGCCGCGGCGTGGTCGTTGAGGCGCTGAGCGGTTTCGCCGATCCAGTGCGCGGGCGCGCGGGGGCCATACCACTCGACAAGAAATGAGTGTGTACCCGCGTCGATGGTCGCCACCCCGGCCACGCTATAGACGATGGCGGCCGCTTACATCAGGGGTTTACCTACTCATATCCGATTCTGATCTCCAGACCTGGAGGGCTTGGTAGAGCTCCGCGCGCGAGCGGATGTTGAGCTTGCGGTAGACGCGGCTGAGGGTGACCTCCACCGTCTTGGGACTGACGAACAGCGCGGCGGCGATGTCGCGGTTGATCATGCCCGAGGCGGCCAGCTCCGCGACACGCTCTTCGGTCGCAGTTAATCCCTGCTCGCGCCGCCTGCCCGAGGCCCGACGCGCCAATTCGGCCTCGGCGCGGGCAGCCCACACCGTGGTACCGAGCTGCTGGAACGTCCGGAGGGCCTCGCGCAGGGTCGGAGTCGCATCGCGGCGCCGCTGGCGGCGTTGCAGCTGACCGAGCAACAGCTGGGTGCGGGCGCGCTCGAACGGCATTGCCAAGCGTTCGTGCTCGGCCATGGCGAGCTCTGCGGTCGCGGCGGCGGCGGCGACATCGCCTTGTGCCGCCTGCAGCATCGCGCGGGATCGCATACCGACGGCCAGCGTCCACGCACGATCGAGCCGACGGCCGTTGCGCTCGAGGGCTTCAATCAATGGCTCGGCATCTTCGAAGCGGCCCAGGCCGATCATCGCCTCCACGGCCTCGGGAACGAAAGAGGACGAGATGATCTCGCTGGTCTCCGGAAAACTCTGCACCATCGGTATCAACGGTTCGAGCGCATTGAGAGCCGCTCGATAGTCACCACGTGACACCTCGGCAAACCCGGCCAATGTCGGGGGCCACTCGGCCAAACGCGTTGAGCCGCAGCGCTGGCCGGCCGCGATGGCCTCGCCCAGATCGCGATGGGCGTCGTCGAGTCGGCCGACGTAGGCGGCGACCGCAGCGCGCAGCGTCAGCGCGATAAACAGCGGTAAGTCACCGCCGAGCTGTGCCGCTCGTTCCATCGTCTCGTCGGCGATGCTGGCCGCGCTGTCCAGTCGGCCGAGCCAGATGTCAACCAAAACAAGGTGAAAGGCGACGAAGATCAGCTCAGCTTCCTCGCCAAGGACGAGACATTGCTGACCTAGCTCCGCAAGGTCCGCACGCGCCTGCTCGAGTTCACCCGTCCAAGCGCGCAAGAGTGTCATCTGCACGTGAGGCCGGAACGGCACAGGAATGCGGGAGCCGGGCTCTTCCATCTCGACAGCTCGACGCAGGGCGGAATGGTCGAAGCCCTGGCCACCCATGAAGTCCATCACCGCCCGCATCGAGAGGGCGGGGCTCAGCAGCGCCCTGACGCCGAGGCGCTCGGCGTCAGCCGCGGCCTGCTGAACACGCTCATAGGCATGCATCGGCCGCCCGGCGTTGAGGAGGGCGAACGATAGGCTGATCAAAACACTCACCCGTAAGTGCGCGTCATTACCGCTGTCGCGTAATGCGGCCTCGAGTACCTCGGCCGCCTCGGGGAAGCTGTCGTCATAGAGGCGCACCAACCCCAGCTGATGGAGAGCCTCGGCACGGATCGGGCCGGCGGGCAGCGCCGCCACGACACCCTCGAGGATTTGCCGCGCGCGTCCCGGGTCACTCGCGTCGAAATAATGTGTTGCACAACGAATTTTGCGCTGCGGGTCGTCGGCCCCGAGGCCGATGGCAAGCTCGAGCAGTTCCGCGGCAGCCGCCGGTGCCCCCCTGTCGCGCGCAGCGTCTGCCGCCGCGTCGAGGGCGGCCACCGTCTCTGGCTGTCCAGACGTGTCGGCCAGGGCGAGGTGGCGGGCGCGCAACTCGGGCTCGGCGACGAGTTCGGCCAGGCGCGCGTGCATTTCGCGCCGCCGCTGCGGCGCTGCCGCGCTGTAAACCCCGTGCGCCAAAATCGGGTGGGTGAATCGCAGCTGGTGCCCCTCGATGGCCACCAAGGCTTCGTTCTCTGCTTCACCGAGCGACCGCACTACCTCTTCCGGCGTCGAGTCGGTGGCGCGAGCCACCACCGGGACCGTCGGATCGGGAAGGCTGGCCATCGCAAGCAGCACATCTGGGGCACCAACCCGTCGAATCCTCGACTCAACTAGATCGGTGAGACTGCTAGGCAGGCCCAATTCGAAGGCGCGGCCGTGGGCACCGAGTTCCCGGACCAGTTCCAACGCGAAAAACGGATTCCCGCCGGAGATCTCATGAATACGCAACAACGTGGGACGGGCGACCGAGCGACCCAATCGCAGCAGCAAGACCTGATGTAGTTCACCAACCGACAAGGGCCGCAGTCGGATTCGGAGCATCCCGTCGGGACTTAGCAGCTGCAGGCGTGAAGCGGCCTGCTCGGTGCGCGTCGTGCACAGCAACGCGGCCCGGGCCGGGAGCCGACGCGCGGCATAGGACACCGCGTTTGCGCTGGAGGTATCCATCCACTGCAGGTCGTCGATCGCAATGATTACCGAATTTTCGGCGGCGAGCCGCTCGATGACCGTGACAAAGGCCGCCGCCACCGCTCGGGGATCGATGTTGTGGGCCTCGACGCGATGACGCAACAGCGCGCCGTCCAGGGCTTGCTGTTGCGGGATAGGCAAGTTCGCCCGAATCGAGTCGTCGACATCGCCGAGCAGGTCGGCCAACACGGTATAGGCCAACACCGACTCGGCGGAAGCCGCACGACAGCTCAACACCCGGAACCCACGCGCGCTGGCGCGGCCTACCGCGTCCAACCAGAGCGTCGTCTTGCCGATGCCGGGCTCGCCCTGGATGACCAGTGCACATGACTCATGCGGCAGACAATCGAGAAATTCCGCAATGACTCGTTCTTCAGCTCGCCGTCCGACGACCTGCTCCGCCATGTCGAATCCCCACGCCCAGCCGCGCCCGTCATCGTATGCACCACTGCCTTTAGACAGGCTAAGACAGAGCGCGCCGTTTGGCGCTCCATCTGGGCTTCGCGGCGGGTGTGGGGAGCCCTGCCGTCAGGACATCGTCGCCGGCGCGGGGGAGCGGTGGTGTCGAGCTTGGTTTCCGCCGCATCTCTTGGCTTCGTACATGGCGGTGTCGGCATCGGCGACCAGCTGGCGCAGCGCTTGTTCGACGTCGTCGCAGCCCACGCTGCGCAACGGCAGGGTGGCGGTCCCCACGCTGGCCGTTACCGACGCGGGAATCGCCTCAACCGCTTTGCAGAACTTATGACCCCATCCCCGCGGCCGTTGTGTCGCGACGACGTCTGCGATCAGGAATTCCTCTCCGCCGACGCGGCCGACGACCGCACTCTCTCGGCACACGGCGGTTATCGCGCGGGCCGCCGCGACGAGCGCCTCGTCGCCCGCGGCATGTCCTCTGCTGTCGTTGACCGCTTTGAAGCGGTCTAGGTCGACCATCGCCACCGCCAGGAACATGTGGTCGTGGCCGGCAAGCATCCGGCCGATGATGGCGCGATCGCAGGCGCGCCGATTCAGCAGACCGGTGAGCGGGTCGCGGTCGGCGCGTAACAGATCTACGCCCAGCGCCCGGACGACGATATGGATAGCGAAGGGCACGATCACGTTGAGTTCGAGAACCAGAAAGTAGCCAGTGAGGGCCAGCGTCGTCTCGCCAGCCATGACCAGGCGAGCCACCTCGACACCGCCCGCCGCGCCGGCCAGCAAGAAATTCACGACCATATATCGGGCGGTGTGGAAAAACGCGAGGTAACCGCCCGACACGGCCAAGGCCGAGCATGCCATCAGCGCGACCATCGGCCGGGTCTGCGTCACGCAGCCGATCACGATGCTGGCGCTGCCCGTCATCGCAAAGAAGATCGATTGGCGGCGCGTGGGCCAGCGGGTCAGCCAGAGCGCCGCCATGACTAGCCCCATCAATCCGGCCAGCACCGACACCGCCAGCGTGAGGCCCGGGAAAAACGGCGTCACTCCCAACAGGACGTTTGCCGGCCATAAGGCCAGCGATGCCGAAACCCCCGCCATCAGGCGGCGCGTGGGGGTGCTCAGTCCGTGAGCCTGCAGGTAACCAGTCAGCCAGTCGAAGTGGTCAGGCCGTCGCCACGACGCCGCCAACCAACTCATCGCGAGCCTTCCCAACTGTGTGCATTCATCGACCGACGTCGCTGAAACTGGGCTTGGATTTCTACCAAAGTAAACCGGATGGCGCGAATTGGGGAGACCAATTCGGGAACGCCGTTCTCGCGCAAATGCGCGCCCAAAACACCTGGTCTAAGCGAAAACCGCAGAATTCGATCCGGTCGACTTCATTCGGCGCCCGTACCGGAAAATGGGTTTCTTGAACGCCGGTTTGACGTACCCGAGGGCTGCGCGGCGATTGTCAATTCGCGACGGATTTTTCCAGGGCCGCCAGCGACGCGGCGAGGTAGTCCTCGCCGAACATCGGCATCTCGCCGACGCGCTCGCGGAAGTCCCGCGGCGTACCGCTCCAGTCGTAGGTGAGGGTGACGTCGGTGCCGTCCCCGTTCGGTGCGAGGTCGTAGCGCCAGAACCAGCCGCCGGGATTGTGGTTGCCGGCCTCGTCGAGCTGGCCCGGGATCCACCCGATCGCGCGGTCCTTGTCGAACACGTTCACCAGGTTGTGGACGACATAGTGACCGCCGGCCTGGGTGAGGAACATGTTCATCGCGAACATCTGTCCCAGGCCGGTGATCGGTCTGGTGTCCACCGCGTCGCGGACCCAGTCGGTGGGCTCGGTGTTGCAGTGGCGGGCGGGGTCGGCGAGGACGCTGAAAATCTGGTCCGGCCTCGCGGCGATGGTGCGGGTGACGACGAAGCGTTCGGTGGTCGTGGTCATGCGTTGTCCTTGGGTCCATAGGCCGCGGCGATATCGGGGGAACCGAGCCAACCCGAGTATGTCGGCCGGGAGGGCCAGCCTGCGGGCGAATCGAGCCATTCCTCCTGCCGGCCCCACGGCAGGATGTCGATCAGCCCGAACGAGTGGCTGAGCTGCTCGGTGCCCCGCCCGTTCGTATGCCAGGTGCGGTACACGGTGTCGCCGTCGCGAAGGAACACGTTGACCCCGAAGCCCCCGCCCGGCGGGGCATCCATGTCGGCTCCGAACGAGCTCTCCGACGACGAATACCACTCCATCCGGTTACCGACCTTGCGCTTGTAGGCGAGTGCCTCGTCGATCGGTCCGTTGGTGACGATGACGAACCGGGCGTCGTAATTGTCGAGGAACTCGAGCCGGGTGAACTGCGACGTGAAGCCCGTGCACCCACCGCACTGCCACTCGGCGCCGTCGGACCACATGTGGTGATAGACGATGAGCTGCGAACGGCCGTCGAACACATCGGCCAGGCGGACGGGTCCGTCGGCCCCGATCAGGGTGTAGTCGGGCAATTGGACCATGGGCAGCCGGCGTCGCTGGGCGGCGATCGCATCAAGCTCCCGGGTGGCGGCCTTCTCACGCTTGCGCAGATCGTCGAGCGCCGCGCGCCAGGTCCGCTGGTCAGCGATTGGTGGTAGTGCCGTGTTGGTGGAGGGCATGGGATTCAACCTCTTTCTTGGCGCTGTCGATTACTCCGATCTCAGAGTTATGACTGCCGGCACGCCCGGAACTCATCGCTGATGATCGGGCACATCTGCTTTCCACGCTTGCAGTGCCTGGTAGAGCTCCGCGCGCGAGTGGATGTTGAGTTTGCGATAGACACGACCGAGGTTGACCTCCACCGTCTTCGGACTGACGAACAGCGCGGCGGCGATGTCGCGGTTGGTCATGCCCGAGGCGGCCAACTCGGCGACACGCTCTTCGGTCGCGGTCAATCCCGGCCCGCGCGCTCTGCCCTGGATGCCGCGTGCCAGTTCGGCTTCGGCACGGGCGGCCCACGCCGAGGCGCCGAGCCGGCGAAATGTCTCCAATACCTGGTGCAGGGTCGCGGCGGCGGTGTCGCGACGCCGTTGTCGGCGTTGCAGCTGACCGAGCAATAGTTGGGTGCGCGCCCGCTCGAATGGCATCGGCAGCCGTTCGTGCTCGGCCATGGCGTGCTTGGTGCTCGAGGTGGCCGCCCGAAGATCGCCGCGCCCCGCCTGCAACATGGCCCGGCCGCGCGTGCCAGTGGCCAGCATCCAGGGACGATCCAATCGTCGGCCGTTGCGCTCAAGGGCTTCGACCAACGGCTCGGCGTCATCGAAGCGTCCCAGACCGGTCAACGCCTCGATGGCGTCAGGAAGAAAGGGCGCGACAAAGATCTCGGTGCCCTCCGGCGCCTCTTTGAAGGTATCCAGCAGGGGCTCAAGTGTTTTCAGCGCGGCGTCGTAGTCACCGACGGAGACATCGAGAAAGCCCAGGGTTGTGATCGGCCACACCGTCACCAAGCCGGGGGAATCACACCGCGCGCCGACGGCGAGGGCCTCGGCGGCGTCGCGCCGGGCCTCGTGCTCCGCACCGGTGTACGCCGCGATGGCGGCCCGCAGCATGAGGGCCACCGCTAGCGGTAGGTCCCGGCCCAGCTGTAGCGCGCGCTCCATGGCGTCGTCCGCGATCAGCGTTGCCTCGGCGAAGTCGCTGCGCCAAATCTCGTTGAGACCGCTGTGGAACGCGAACAGCAGGAGTTCGCTCTCCTCGCCGCGCTCTATGTGGCTGCGTCGCATCGCCTGCAATTCCAGTCGCGCCCGGTCGAGGCGACCGGTTCCGGCAGCCAGGATCGCGCTGTGCATCCTCGGGCTGAGCTGAGCCGAGACCGGGACTTGTGGATCCGCCAGCTCGAGTGCGCGCTGCAGACGTGGCTCGTCGAGGCCGGCGCCGAGCAGAAACCGCACCAGGACCTGCATGCCCAACGCCTGGCTCAGGAGGTCGGGTTGTCCGTGCGCCTCCGCGCTGGCGACGGCGTCGTCGACGCTCAGCGCGGCACGATCGCGCTGGCCGAGATTGAGGAGCGCGAATGACAGCGGGACCAAGATCAGGGTGCGCAACGCGAGATCGTTTCCCACGTCGCCGAGCGCGCGGTCCAGCAGTTCGGCGGCCTCATGCGAGCTGCCGTCCAGCAGGCTCCATTGCCCCAGGAGGCGCAAGGCCGCCGCCCGCAGTCTTCCCGGCGCGGGTCGGTCAACCGTTTCCTCCAGCACGGCCCGGGCGCGCTCGGCGTCTCCGGCGTTGAAATGGTAAGTGGCCGATTGGATCCGGCGTTCAGGTGTATCCCCGCCGAGACCGATCGCCAGCTCCAGCAGTTCGGCCGCGGCGGCGGGGGCTCCGCGGCTGCGCGCCAGTTCCGCCGCGGCGTCGAGCGCTTCAATGGTTTGGGGCTCACCGGTCGCGTCCGACAGGGCAAGGTGGCGGGCGCGCAACTCGGGCTCGTCAACGAGTTCGGCAAGACGGCGGTGCATTTCGCGGCGGCGGTAAGCCGACGCCCCACCGTAGACACCGTGCGCCAGGATCGGATGCGTAAAGCGAAGCTGATTTCCTTCGATGGCCACCACGGCTTGAATCTCGGCTTCACCGAGTAACTCTGCCACTTGATCCGGTGTCAAGTCCGTGGCACGCGCGACCAAGGGCATCGTTGGAGCGGGCAGGCTGGCCATCGCCAGCAGCACGTCCTCGGCACCGACCCGGCCGATCCTCGAACGGACCACCTCGTTGAGGCTGCTCGGCAGGCTCAACACGGTGCCGCGGCTCTGGGCGCCGAGTTCCCGGGCCAACTCCAACGCGAAAAACGGGTTCCCGCCGGCGATCTGGTGAATACGCAATAAGGCGGGGCGGGCGACCGAGCGACCAAGCCGAAGTACCATGACCTGGTGCAATTCGCCAACCGTCAACGGCCGCAGTCGGATTCGTTGCACTCCATCGGGACTGGGCAACTGCAGGCGCGCCGCCGCCTCTTCAGTACGCGTCGTGCACACCATGGCCGCCCCGGGCGGAAGCCGCCGCGCGGCATACGCCACCACGCTCGCACTGGACGTGTCGACCCACTGCAAGTCGTCGATCGCTAGTACCAGCGGATTTTCGGTGGCGAGCCGGCCGATGACGGTCACAAACGCCGCCGCCACCGCCCCGGGGTCGATGTCGTGTGCTTCGATTCGGCGACGCAGCAGCGCCCCGTCCAACGCTTCCTGCTGGGGGACCGGCAGGTCGGCCAATATTGAATCGTCGACATCGCTGAGCAGATCGCCCAACACCGTATAAGCCAACACGGATTCGGCGGAGGCCGCGCGACAGCTCAGCGCGCGGAAACCGCGGCTGCGAGCCCGGTCTACGGCGTCCAACCACAGGGTGGTCTTGCCGATGCCGGGCTCGCCCTCGATGACGAGGGCGCAAGCCTCATGCGGCACGCGATCGAGAAAGTCGATGACGGCCTGTTCTTCAGCTCGCCGTCCGACGACTCGCTCTGCCATATCGAATCCCCGCGTCCGAACCGTCAGACCGATACGCCGGCATGCGGGGAATTTGACGGCTGCCGTTGCCAAGGCCCGACACCGACGCCCATATTCCCGGCAACCTTCCGCTCACCGGCGCACCTCGCGGCGCCGCCCTGCGGGAACGACTATCCATTAGACAGGCTAAGACAGCGCGCGATTTGGCGCCGCTTATCAGGAAAGTTCACCGGGCCGGTGAACGGGCGTCGGGGCCGGGCGAACGGCGCTACGCGCTCACCGCGGTGATCGTCGCTATCGCGTCGATCACCGCATCCGGCTGATCAAGGGCGACAAACGTTTTCGCGTCGGGCACCTCGATCAGCTTCGCGCTGCTGAACAACCCGGCCAGGCGCCGGCCCAGGCCGGGGGTGAAGCAGCGGTCCCGCTGGCCCCACACCAGCGTGACGGGCTTGGTGAACCGGGGGAGCCGGGTGGCAACATCGGTCAGATCGAAGCGCGCCACGCTACGCGCCAACGCAGCCATGTCGCGGCGGATGCGTGAGTCCTTCAGGCAGGGTTGCAACCAGGCCAAGGTGAGGTCCGGATCGGCTTTGCTGACGAGCAGGCCGAACCCTAACAGCGACTGTCGCACCGCGCGGAACCGCAGGGGTTGGGCCAGCGCCTTGATCGAGGCGGGGCCCCGTAGCGCCGCGAACGCGACGTCGAAGGGGAAGGGCGGGCACTTGTCGAAGGCGTCGCAGTTGGTGAGTACCAGACGGCCAATTCGGTCCGGATGAGCGTCGACGACCAGTTGGCATATTCCACCTCCGGTGTCGCTGCCGACCAGCGTCGCATCGGAGAGGTCGAGGGCGACGAGCGCGTCGTTGACCATCTCGGCAACCCCGGGCAGCGACAGCGCGGTGGCGTCATTGACCGGGATGGTGTGCGAGCCCAGCGGCCACGTCGGCACGATGCAGCGGAAGCCCCGACGCGCCAGGCCTTCGGCGACATCGCGCCACAGTTGCCCGTCGACCAGGATGCCGTGGACGAACAGTACCGGCGGGTGCGGTGAATCCCGCGGTCCGAATTCCTGGTATTCGATCGTGGCCTGGCGAAGTGCGAGCTGCGGCATGTCGGTTGTTCCTCCCCTGAGCGTTCCGTCCCGACCCTTGTCTGTCATCGCACCTCAGGGCCGCTGCCAGGTCCACCCGATGAACTGCCAACTACTGCCAATGTCCTCCTCAGGGCTCCACGTTCAGCAGCCCGGCGCCCGTCGGGCACATCCAGAGGAGCCGACACGTGGTCGTGGGCGATGAACCAGCGGCCAGTTCGCTGTCGAATGTCGGCCTCGTCATCCGAGCGTTCGGTAGCAAAGGTCACGGGATTCACGGTAGCCGCGCCGGAGCGGTGCCGGCTGCGGCCTTGACCTCGATGTCTCGGCTCGGTTCGATTGATGCATATGTCGACTGGGGGAGGCTCGAAATGAAGACGTGGATTACCCGTGCGGTGTCCGCCGCGGGCGTGGCGTTGGGGTCGATGGCGGCCGTGACCATCGCGATGCCGGCGGTGAGTCGGGCCGACTGCGCGAACGGCGAGTGGTGGGACGCGAAGGCCAACGTCTGTCGACCGCTCGGGGCGCCGATCCCGCTGCAATGCGACGCAGGACAGTGGTGGGATCCGACGGCCGACACGTGCCGGCCGCTGGGCGTCGGGCCGCAACCCCTAGCGTGCGTTGCCGGCCAGTGGTGGGATCCGACGGCTAACGTGTGCCGCCCGCTCGGTGTCGGTCCGCAGCCGCTGGCATGCGACAACGGCTGGTGGTGGGATCCGACCGCCAACGCGTGCCGTCCGCCGCTGGTGCCGGCGCCCGGCTAATCCCGCCTTCGGGTTGGCGGTTCCTGGCAGTGTCGCGCGTCGAGATGGCAGCACCCCGATCGGCATCGTGGGGGAGTGAACCCACACTCCCAGCCTGAAGAGTTCGTCACCAAGTTCGCCGATTTCTGGCACGACCCGTCACCGCAGCGGCTGCCGGAACTTCTGCACCCCAATGTGGTTCTCGTGCAACCTCTCGTGGGTCGGATGATCGGGATCGAGGCCGCGCAAGCGGAGTTCCAACGCATCTGGTGCTGCCTTCCAGACTTACGAGGTGGCGTCGACCGTTGGTGCGGAGATGGCGACCTGTTGTTCATCGAGTTCCGGCTACGTGCCCCGATTGGGGGCCGAATCATCGAGTGGCCCAACGTGAACCGGCTCGTGCTACACGATGGCAAGGCAATCGAACGCGTCACGTATTTCGATCCTCTCGCGATCCTGCCCACGCTCCTTCGGCACCCGTCAATATGGTGGCGATGGTGGCGCGCTCGCGCCGGTGAGTCGTGACACCGGCGGCTTCGCCGTCAGGCCGCTGGGGCGACGCTCGTGTCTTACATTTTGTATTACACTCGATTCTGTGGCTGACACGATCACCTTCCGCCCGGACGAGGATGCGTCCCGCGCGCTTGCCTTCTTGACCAGGGATGGCACACCAGTTTCTGCGGCTGTGCGGGCAGCGCTCATCGAGGCCGCGCGTCGGAAGGCCGCCGCGGCCGTGCACGCCGAAGCCGAAAAGCTCGCCGCAGACAAGGCAGACCGCGCCGAGGCATTGCAGGTGCTGCGCGACATGGAGACCCTGCGTGCGTGGTGAGGTTTTCCGGCTTCATGCTCCTCGGCGGGGACGCGGACACGAGCAGGCCGGCTCGCGATACGCCGTCGTAATTCAATCCGACCAACTGCCGTTGTCGACATGGCTAGTAGCACCCACCTCCGCATCCGCTCGGGCCGCAAGCTTTCGGCCCGAAGTCGAGATCGAGGGCCAAGTCACACGGGTGCTCGCCGAACAAACCGCGGCGGTCGATCCCGGTCGCCTCGGCAACAGCGTGGGTTATCTCAGCCTCGAAGAGTCGCGACGCGTCGACGCCGCTCTGCGGATCGTGCTCGACCTGTAGCGGCCCTGCCAGGGATTGACGAAATCGACTGGACCGGCGACGTCAGCGGTCGCCCACGCGGGGATCGATGAGAGCGTTGAACTCGGCCACGCTGTACACGCCATCGAGATAGTTGAACGACCCGCTGTCGAGCACCTCACGCGCGGCACGGACGACGGCGGTCAGCGCTGCGCGGCAAAACGAGGTCCCGATAGTCACCCTGCGCACCCCGAATTCCTTGAGCTCGGCGACGGTGAAACGGGCCGGCCCGATGCCGGCAACGTAGTTGAGTGGCTTCGAAACGCTGCTGCACGCGAGGCGAAGGGCCGCTTCGTCGGGAATGCCGGGCGCGTAAAGCACGTCGGCGCCGGCGGCTTCGAAGGCCTGAAGACGTGACAGCGTGTCTTCGAGGTCGGGTCGGCCGCGGATGAAGTTCTCGCAGCGAGCCGTCAGGGTGAAGGGGTACGGCAGGGACCGCGCCGCCTCCGCGGCGGCCTCGATTCGTTCGATCGCCAGTTCGCGTTCGAAGATCGGGTCGTCAGGCCGGTACGTCGCGTCTTCGATCGAGGCTCCCGCCAGGCCGACGTTGCCCGCGAGACGCACCGTCTCTGCCACGGTCTCGGGCGACGCTCCGAAACCGTTCTCCAAATCCGCAGTCACCGGCAACGACGTCGCGTCGACGATGGTGCGCACATGCTCGAGGGTTTCGCTCCTGCTGACCGCGCCATCGCCATCGCGCCGACCCAACGAAAACGCCAGTCCCGCACTGGTAGTCGCCAGTCCCTGAAATCCGAGGTTGGCGAACAACCGTGCGGTGCCAACGTCCCAGGGATTTGGGAGCACCAGCATCTCGTCGCCGTCGTGTAGCTGACGGAACCGTTCGCCACGCTGGGCCAGAGCTGCGCTGTCCATCCCGACTCCAATCTGTTGCTGCTTAAGGGATAGCAGCAGCCACCGACAACCGCGTGAACGTCGGTAGCCTTACGCGGCATGAACGACTTTGTCGTCGTCAAGGTCAAGCCCGGCAGCCGCAAGGGGCCCCTCGTCGAGGTCGGCCCCGACGGTGAGCTGACCATCTACGTCCGGGAGGCAGCGGTTGATGGCAAGGCCAACGAAGCGGTCACCCGCCTGCTGGCGGGGCACCTTCAATTGCCAAGAAGCCGAGTCGAATTGGTATCGGGGACGACGTCACGGGTCAAGCGTTTTCGGGTGAGTCGTTGAACATTAGGTAAAGCCTCGAAAACTACAGTGGGCCGGTGCGGATTACCGCACCAGCCCACAGTCAGGTTTGTGAGTTTCCTAGACGGCTGTGACTCCAACTGCCTGAGGACCTTTCGCTCCTTGCCCAACCTCGAACTGAACCCGCTGGTTCTCATCGAGGGTGCGGTAGCCGCTGCCCTGGATCTCCGAGTAGTGGACGAAGAGGTCCTTGTCACCCTCGTCCGGGGTGATGAAGCCGAAGCCCTTGTCCCCGTTGAACCATTTCACAGTTCCCTGTGCCATTTACTTACTTCCCTCATTCAAATATGGATGTACCAAAAACATCCAAGCGACCAGGTTAGCACGCTTTGGCGAAGTTGTTGAAAATGATTCCGGCGCTGGAAAATCGATGCTCAGCTCGAGGCGCTGAGGATCTTGATTACGAAGACGAGTGTGTCGCCCGGCCGGATGCCGGCGCTGGGCTGACCGTTCGGGTACCCATCCGCGGAGGTCATCGCCACCGCGACGGTGGATCCCACCTTTTGCCCGGAGATGGCCTTCTGGAAGCCCGGCACGACTCCGCCAAGTGGAAAGTCGACCGGCGCGCCCCGTTCGTAGCTGCTGTCGAACACGGACCCGTCGCGGCCGTTGACCCCCATGTAGCAGACGGAAACCTTGGCCGTCGCCGGGACCACCGGTCCGTCGCCGGCGTGCAGCGTCTGCACCTGGGTCTGGGTCACGCTGAACGGCGTCGTCACGTTCACCCGCGGAGCCGTCGTATCCGTTGATCCGGTTACTGCGACGCTGCCAGTGGTTCCGGTCAGTGTCCATTCGGGAGTTCCACCGCTCGGCGGTGCGGCGGTCGGGCACGAGCCGGCCGCGGTTGCAGTCCCCGGTGCGGCCAGCGGTATGACGAGTGCCGCGACGCAAACGGCGAGCGTGATGGAGGAGGACTTCACGGCCGTCACGCTACAGTCGCGTACCGCCTCCCTTACCGGTGGCCCACACTTGGTTTCTTCAATCAGGATGCTTGAGGAGCGAGGCACTCCTCGGGTTGAGATTCGCACAACGGTGTGACTCCGCGGAATCGATACCGGTGCGCGGCGACCCAGCGGTAGACCGCCTCTTGCACCGAACGGATTCCCGGCACGCGGTAGATACGCAGCGGCAATTGCGTTCCCAGCGCCGTCGATAGCGCCGCGTTCATCGCCTCCGCGCCTGCGAACACCGCGCCAGACGAATCGAGCCACCAGCTAGTTTCCGGCACGCGCTCGGACGCAACTCCTAGCCGCTCGGGCACTCCTGGCTTCTGCATGGGCTCGGTTCGCAGCCGCCCGGTCCTGTCGAGCCGCAGGAGGCCGTTGCGCGCACGAGTGCACACCCCGCAGTGTCCATCGAAAATCAGAACGCCATCCATAATTTTGAGTGTGTCCCTCTGGCGCCTGGAGCGCGATGTACCGACCGTCACTGGCAACTCTTATCGACGCACCCTTTGACAGGCCAACCGCGCCGATCGACGTTCACGCCCTGCGGGCGTGGTGGGAGCGCAAACGCCAGGAAAGCCGGGTAGTCAAGCGGCGGAGGCCAGAGCGGGTCACTTTTATTCGTCAGAGATAGCCGCGGTGGGGGAGTCGGCCAGTTCGCCCGCCACCGCATCGAATGCACGTAACGTGTCCAGCATGTGCGGCTCGTGCGAGTGAGGCTGGGTGGATAGCTTGGCAGCAACTATCTCCGCGCCGCGGTTGACGTAGATCATTTGACCGCACATGCCCAGGCACAGCGCGACGTTGCTGTCGGGATAGGGCAGCCACACTTGATTGCGGTACATGCCGCCGGGCAGCTCGGTGTCGTCGGGGCTGGCGGCGAAAGCCTCGCGTGAGTCGGGACCGCCGTCGAGGGTATCGGCGATCCACGCCGCCGGCACCACTTGCTGGCCGGTCAACGAGGCGCCGTCGTGCAGGAGGAGCGACCCGAACCGGATCATGTCGGTGAGGCAGGCGCTCACGCCGCCGTCGAAGAATCCAGTGCCCGCCGCGTCGACGGCAATCGTGGCGTCGTCTTGGGCGCCGATGCGGCTCCACAGCAGTTCGGACATCAGCTCCGGCATCCGCTGGGCGGCGGCGACTTCGCAGATCCAGCCGAGGACGTCGGTTTCGCACGAGCGGTACTGGAAGGGCCCACCGTGAGCCGACTTCTGCCGCAAGGTCAGCAGGAACTCCTGCAGCGCGGCGGGTGCGTCCGGCCGAGTCCTGGGCGTCCAACCCATCGCCTGGTCGAGCAGGTGGATCTCCGCGGCCGGGTCGTCGTAGTTTTCGGAGAAGGCGATGCCGGATCTCATGTCCAGCAGGTCGCGCACCGTCGCGCCGGCGTAGCCGCAATTCGCCAGGGCCGGAACGAATCTCGTGACCGGCGAACCAAGATCGATCGCGCCGGCGCCATGGAGCGCGCCGACGACGGCTGCGACCAGCGACTTGCTCACCGAAAACAGCAGGTGCCGGGTCTCGGCCCCCATGCCGTCCAGATACTCCTCCGCAATCAGCGATCCGCGGTAGGCGACGGCCCAGCCGTCGGTGGCCGTGGCGGCCATCACCGCGCCGACGGTGGTGGGCGTCCCGTTGGTGGTGGTCACCGGGATCTCGGACAGGGGAGCCGGGGCGGCGGCGATCGCGGCGACCGGTCCGGTCCCACGCGAAATTCGCGCGGTCGGCACGAAGTCTTCGACGTGTTGAAACGACCAATGCGCGTAGGGCGGCGCCAGCCAGTTATCCAGTGAGATGCCGTCCGGGCGGCTCACGCGCGTGCGACGAGCCGCGAGACGATCGGCGCGGCCGGCGTCAGGGGGGTCGAGATGAACTTCGCTTTCATGCCTTTGACCCAGCGCTGGCAGCGCTCACTGAGCTGATAGTCATCCGTCTGCAGGTGCGAGCGAGTGACCAGCACGCCCAGTTGGGCGCCCTCGGAACGTAAGTCGCCGGGCGCCGCGACCCGCATGTAAAACGCTTCGGAGCCGTCGAGCAGCGTGGCCCAGTCGTTGGCGGTCCGCGAAAAGGAGACCCGGCCCTCGTCGTCGATGCGCCAGACCCCGGTGCGCGGCGTCGCGGTGAAAATCTCGATGTCCGGCGAGGTCTCGGTGAGTATCACCTGGCCCCAGACCTCGTCCTCGCCATAGCCCCGCTCCCAACGCGAGTTGATCTCGTCGATGTCGAGCTCGTACTCCACGTCCATGTACTCGAGCAGGTGAAAGAGGAACAGCGGCATGTCAGCGTAGGCCTCGGTGGTCAGGTTCGTCATCGGGCTGGCGCCGCTCAGGCGCGGGTTCACCTCGCCGAGGTAGAGCTCGTCGGAGTCGAGGTCATGCAAAAGGTCCACCTCGAAATAGCCGAGATAACCCTCGCGGCGCATGACGTCGCCCAGCTTTGTCACCATTTCTCGGGCGGCGTGCGTCTGAGCGGGCGGCAGCACCTCGTGCCAAATGTCGTTGCCACACCAGCTGCCCCGGCTCGGCGTCAGCTCCGAGTAACCGACGAGGCTCGTCATCGCGGGGCCGACCACGGTGCCGTGGCGGGTGACGGCACCCTCGAGGCACACTTCGACGTTGCGGATCCGCTTCATGACCTTGAGCTCCTGCCCGACCAGGTCACCGGCGTGCTGGTCCCAGTCGCGCTGACCGTGCACAAAGAACGTCCCGCTGCCGGCGTTGCCGTAAGCGATCGAGATGACGAGGTCATCTCCCAAGCCGGCGTCTTGGGCAAGCGCCAGTAATTCGTCGTAGGAGCCGGCCCGTCCGATCGTGTTAGGCACGCTGGGTACGCCCGCCTCGTCGGCCAGGCGCGTCATGACGATCTTGGAGCCCAGGCGATTGCGCAGCTCGATCGGCGGATGCATGACCTCGAGACCCGCCGACCGCGCGAGGGCCTGGATCTCCTCGTTCATCATCACAAAGCAGCACTTGCCTCCGGGACCTTTACCCGCGATGAACTCGAGCGTCTCGGGATCGGACAAGAGGTGGCTGCATACCTCGTCCATGGAGTCGAAATCACGACGGTCGCGTCGCCGGGGCACGAACACGCGCGAGTGTGAGCCCTCGAACGAGTCAAAGTAGGTCAGGTAGAAGAAGTTTCGTATCCAGCGGTCCACGCCCAACAGGTTGAACGGGGTCGGGGAGATGAAGAAAAGCGGCGTCTTGTTGGTGTGGAAAAACGCCCGCACATCCGAGAGGCCGTTCAGCTTGCGACGCGGCTGCGGCTGCATGGTCACACCACCCATGCTGACGTCGGCGCCTGGGATGGGCGTGAGGACGGCGGAGGCAGCAGCTCAGTGGTGGGCGCGAGCGAGACGACATGACAAATCTGCATTGCACAAGTGTGCTCGATGCCGATCGGCGGGGAAAGTGGCGAGTCCCCGAGCCCGCGCCGCACGCTTTCTGAAATCGACGTTTCCGCCTTGGCGATTAAGCACGTGTGCAAAACTCGCGGTAGTGCGGCGTCATGTGGCCCGGACCGGAGGGGGGTGTCCAGGTCGCCGACAAATCTTCCAAGGTGATTCAGCAAGAACGCGACGACGGAGCGCATCCGTCTACCTGGGCGCCGTTGGGGAGTCGCGTATTTCGCGCTCTGTTCATTGCCCAATTCGCCTCCAACATCGGCACCTGGATGCAGATCGTGGCGGCCCAGTGGTTCCTGGTGGAATCGCACAGCAGCGACGTCGTCGTGGCACTGGTTCAGACGGCGAGTCTTGGGCCGACCCTGTTATTGGGGTTGTTCGCCGGAGCGCTCGCCGACCTTTTCGACCAGCGCCGCCTCCTCATCGTCCTGCAGTCCTATGCAGTGCTGGTAGCGCTGGCGCTGGCCGCGGTGACTTACCTCGGACGGCTCAGCCCGGCAATGCTATTGGCGTTCACCGTGGCCATCGGTTGTGCCTCGGCCCTCACTGCTCCGGCCTGGCAAGCGATCCAACCCGAGGTCGTGGCACGTCAGCAGATATCTGCTGCCGCGACACTCGCCAGCGTTTCGGTCAACGTCGGCCGTGCGCTCGGGCCTGCGCTCGGCGGCGTCGTTGTTGCTCTCGTCGGACCCGCCGCGGCGTTTGCTTCGAATGCGGTGTCGTTTGCGGGCATCATCGTCGCGCTGATGAAGTGGCAGCGGTCCCGGCAGCTAACGCCCCTGGAGCGTGAACGTTTCAGTCAAGCCGTCGTCAGCGGACTCCGATACGTCCGCCATGGGCCGATATTTCGCAGGATTCTGCTACGCGCAGCGCTCTTCCTGTTTCCCGCGTCGGCCCTGACGGCGCTGTTGCCGGTGGCGGCCGCACAGCGGTGGGAGACCGGGTCCAGCGGTTACGGTGTCGCGTTGGGCGCCATCGGGCTTGGTGCAGTCCTGGCCGTCGCGGTAGCGACGCCCCTGCGCCGGCGGTTCTCGGACAACGTGTTGTTGGCGGCGTGCGCCGTCGTCTACGGTTTTGCCCCGTTGGCCGCGGTGTGGCTGCCGTTCGTCGCCGCGACGCCGTTTCTCATATTGTCCGGGACGGCGTGGCTGATCACCCTCACGACGTTGAACGCCGCGGCACAGTTGTCCTTGCCGCGATGGGTTCGAGCCCGCGCGCTGTCGATCTATCTTCTGGTCTTCACGGGTTCGCAAGCGATCGGCTCTTATGTCTGGGGGCTCGTCGCCACACGTGCGGGACTCGACGTCGCGATGACCGCCTCTGCCATCTTGTTGGCGGCGGTCGCACTCAGCGTCTGGCCGTTTCCCTTGCGCCCCGCGACCGGCAAGGTGAACGTCTTCGACGTTTCCTCGACCTTGCCGGTGCCGACGCTGATGACAGAGCCCTCTGCCAACGATGGGCCGGTACTAGTGAGTGTCCGTTACGAAGTACCGGCCGAGAATCTCAACGATTTTGTGACGGCGATGGGCGCGGTCAGGCGGTCGCGGCTGCGCACGGGCGGCCACAGTTGGCAGCTGTATCAGCGTGTGGGAGAACCGGACACGTTCATCGAACGGTTCACCGTGGCGTCGTGGACCGAATTCGAGCGTCAGCGTACGGAGCGCTGGTTGGCCTATGACTCACAGGGCACTGCGGAGGCCATTGGCTATACGGTCGACAAGAAGCGGCGCCCCGAGTATTACCTCGCGGTCCGTGTTCCTCGATGATTCCGCGGCGGCCGGGACAACTGGCACGCGCTATGTGCTGTGCGCCTGGCAGTTTCGCGTGAGTGGGTTTACAGCAGGTGCCGGGGCGAAAAGCAGGTAGCGCACTACGCATGCGGCCGCCCCGGCGACAGTGACACGATCCAATCAGGCCAGCCCGCGGGTGGGTCGGCCGTCAGGGGAAAGGCACATGCGATGACACTACCCGCAAGCTCTGATAAGACGACCGACACGGATAAAGGTCTGCTGGCCAACGCAGCAACGGCGGATCTGCCGGTAGTCGCCGCGCACCACAAGCCGGGTGCCAGCGAGCATCCGCCCGGCCACGTCGAGGCGCCGCGATCCGATTCCGATGACACGGCCGGCGCGGCTCGCCGTGCGCCACGGGCAGGGGGTTCGCGATGAGCCTTCGGTTCAAAAACGGCTATCCGTCGACCATCTGGACGATGATCGAGTGGTACCACCCCGGCTGTCCCGATGGAGGAGATTGGGAGAAGGCGGGCTGGTGGAAGATCGATCCCGGGGGCTCGGCGATTGTCTACGGCGACGATCTCGAAGACGTGAATAGGTATTGGTACTTCTACGCCCAAGCCGCCGACGGCGCGTACTGGGCCGGCCCGTACGACGAGATCGTTCCGTACATCGCGTTCGACTGGTGCTCGAATACCGCAAACAGCAACTCATTCGAGATCGGTATGCGCGAACTCGACATCAACGACAACGACGACTACACGCTAACCTTCGTGCCTTAGAAGGAACGAGCTCACCGAGGTGGTCGGCGTTCGCGCGGGAGCCCCATTGTGCTCGAAAGTCCGGATGCAGCTCACCTCTACTGTCGTTCGGAGAGCATAAATCGGTGTCCTTCAGGCGAGCGCAGACCCATCTCGCGCAGACCCCACGGCTCGGTCGTCGGCGGCTTCAGAATGTCGGCGCCCTCAGAGACAGCGCGCCGGTAGTACTCATCGAGACCTACAACGTTTAAATACGCGATGTAGCTGTGGTCACCGAGGTCCGATGCCGGCAACGCCTCCGGACAGCGGCCGAGCCTGAACGTCACCGACCCAGCGGAGCAGAAAGCCCAATTACCGGGATCAGGCTCAGTCACTGTGCAATTCAATATTCGGGCAAACCACTTCGTCGCACGGTCGAGGTCATGCACGGCCAGGACCGGGTCGGCGCCAAGGAGTGTCACGTGTCAAGTGTGTCGCATTCGATTGCGCCGGGTACCTTGTCCATTCGTCGTCCATTCGCTGTCATGGGGTCGCGACTGCTCGACAACTCTGATCTTGGGTCCGACCTCGAATATCGCCCGCGTCGGGTGGACGGCCGTTATCGTAAACCCCGCAACGCTCACACGCCGCTGCGATCGGGGTGAATGTGGAGAGCCTGGTGCGGTCACTGGCCGCGTCGATGGACCCAGTGTCTTTGATGGGACGCATTGCTGAGCAGGCTTGCGCGTTTATGCAGAAAGCCGATGGAGCGGCCGTCACGCTGCTTCGCGCCTCTGATAACGCTTACGTGACCGTTTCCGGATACGGTGTCCTAGCCACTACGCCGGGTTTTGTGGTGCCCAGACAGAGCAGTATTCAGGGCGTCGCGGCGCGGGAAAAACACCCAAAGCTGATAGACGATGCCCTGGTAGATCGACGACTATCGGCACGTGTTCGGGCGATGAACAAGCAGTGGGGGACCCGCTCGTGGGCGGCGATACCCCTGATGTACAACGACCACGCCATCGGTTCGCTGCTGCTGGCCGCGACGGCCCCCGGCGCGTTCACCGAAACAGATGTCGACGCGATGCTGGCTATCAGTGAATTCGTCTCCGCTGTGATCGGCTCTCAGTCACAACTGTCCACCCTGCTGACCCACGTAATGACCGATTGCGCCGATCGCGGGCAACGCGCCCTAACGGCGCGATTCATCGCCTCGGTGATGTTGCCCGAGGCAGCCGAAACTGAGGGCTTGCGAGGCCAACTCGACGCACTGTTGTCCGAGCCGAACGCTCTCAGCGCGGCTTTTCAACCCATCGTCCATTTGGTGAGCGGCACGACGTTCGCCTACGAAGGGTTGATCCGCTTTCCCGCGTCGCCTGAGTTGACCCCGTCGCAATGGTTCAGCGTTGCCCGGCGCCTGGGCCGAGGTATCGAATTAGAACATGTCGCGCTGTGCACCATCCTGAGCGCTGCTCACGGCATCCCCAGCGACAGTCCAGTCGCCGTCAACCTGAGCCCGAGCGCCGCGCTCGAGCCAGGGATTCAAGATGTGCTTACAGCCCAGGACCGGGCGTTGGTCGTGGAAATCACTGAGCACGAACCGTTCCCCGACGACCTCGGCCCGAGCCTGAGGCAGCTGCGCGATCGCGGGATACGTGTGGCGGTCGACGACGCCGGCGCCGGATATGCCAGCTTCACCCAACTGCTGCGATTACATCCGGACATCATCAAGATCGACGGAGAGTTGATCATCGGCATCGACAACGATCCCGTCAAACGTGCGTTGGCGACCGCACTCAACTCGCTGGCCTCCGAGCTCCACGCAAAATTGGTGGCCGAGGCAGTTGAGACACCCAGCGAGCTCCAGACGCTGATTCGTCTCGGCATCGAATACGGCCAAGGCATTCACCTTGGGGCGCCTCAACCGGGCGCTCGCACGCCGGTATAAGGGGCGGAGATCACCTGTAATATCGGTCGCTGATCTTCGTGCAGTAATGCGTTGAATAGCGGCAATATTCTCAGGGCGGTCGAGGAGGCGTCTCTAACAGATGGCTTCGCTGGCCGAGTCCAGAAGTTTCGCGGTGTTTCGAGGTCTTGTCGGTGAATGGTGGAATTCACCGGTCGACTACGCCGCGCAGGTGCAGTACTTCGCCAAACGGTCGATGGCCGAGGCCATCCGAGTAATGATCGGGGTGGGTAACGGGCTGACGGTCATGACTGCCCTGGCGATTCTTCTGCCCTGGGCCGGCCCGGATCGTCTCGTATCTCGGGTCGTCGTGGCATCGTTCGCGGTCCTGGTGATGTTCTGGGTGATCCGGTGGTGTTCTCGGCCATGGCCGACGTTGCCGGTGTCGCGCGCGTTCGTCATCTCCTGCGACATCGGCATCGCCACGCTGGCGTTGTACGAACCAACGTGGCTCGCGGGCCTGTACGGGTTCAACGCGTTTACGCAACTCTCGGTCTATCTGCTGTTCTTTGACGGACCGAGATTCCTTGCGCTGCATACCCTGTGGATCTTCGCGTCGACGGCGGTGTTTGCCGTGCGGGCGGCTGCGGACGCACACTTTGACGGTTTGGTCTTCGCCGCCAGCATCCTCGCCGTGACGACACCAGTCCTTGCCGCACCGGTGGGAATCCAGTTCGGGATCCGGACGCTGCGCAATGACGCCAACGAGTCGGTCACCGATCCGCTGACCGGTCTACTCAACAGGCGGGGTCTGCACCTCCACTTCGCCGAGTTGTTGAGCGACCATCATCCCTCGGGCAGGCACCTGGCCGTGATGGTCGCCGACCTCGACCGCTTTAAAAACATCAACGACACCTTTGGCCATCCGATCGGCGATGACGTCTTGATCCGCACTGCTCGGCAGATCGAATCCGCCGTGCGCGGCAGCGCATTAGTGGCCCGCTTCGGGGGAGAAGAATTCGTCGTCATCGAGGTCAGCGATCCCGGCCACATAGAACAAACTGCTGAACGAGTCAGGTGTGCGGTAGCCGAACCGGCCGATCACGCTCAAGTCACCGCCAGCATCGGCGTCACTCACGTCGAACTCGGCTTCTTCACAGCACCAGAGGCCGACCCGATGGCCCTCCTCGACGCCGTCCTTAGTCGAGCCGACCAAGCGATGCTCGATGCGAAACGCAAGGGCGGCAACATCACCGTCTTCACAACGCCTGTCGATCAAGACATTTGAGTTCGTCGGTCCGGTACAGGACACACCCGCCCGCGGCTGTGGGATCCAGCGTCGGCCGCGCGAGTGCTGCTCAGTAGCCTTGCCGCCGACTCAGCCCCAGTACGCGGCGGTCGTCGCGTACAAGCGTCCGGTCAGCTCGTCGACGCGAAGGTCGCGCAGTTGCGCGCTGAGCACCTCGACGCTGACCGGACCGTCCCAGCCGCGGTCGAGCAGCGTTGCCGCGAAACGGTTTAAGTCGAGAACACCTCGGCCGGGCAGGGCGCGGCGGTGTAGGCTCTCGCGGATCATCCGGTCTCGGTGCTCGGGTTCCAGCGCGTCGGTGAACTGCACGTAGGCGATGTCGTCCAGCGGCACCGCCGCCAAGTCCTCCCACGTGTTGGTGCTGAAGCTGAAATGCCACGAGTCAATCATCAGCCCGGCCCGCGCCGCCCCGCCTGCGGCCCGCACGTACTCCATACCGTCGCTGATCGTCGGAATTGCGCCCAGCGGTGTGAATTCGACCGCAATACCCGCACCGGCATCGTCGAAGAGCCTGGCGCAGCGCCGAATTCGCTCGGTCGGCACCTTGTCGGTGAACACCGTAAGCACCCAATCCGCCCCAATAGTCTGCGCGCGGTCAGCTAACTGCTCGGCACTTGCCATGGTGGCGGATTCGTCGTCACCGACGATGAAGGCGAGCAATTCATGGCAACGAACTCCGGCCGCGGCATATGCCTCGACGGCGGCCGCGTCGATTCGGTCGGCGTTGATCCCCACTGCGCTGAACCCCGCCGCGCTCGCCGCCGACACCAGCTCGGGTGTTGCGATGTCCCACTTCCCGTCGGGTGTCAGAGCAAGCTGCACAGTCGCAGAACGCTACTCCGCTGCCGCGGTCGACGAAAAGCGTGTTGCCGCTCACCATGCTGCACTGTTCGCGACGAAGAACGGGTTTCCGGCGATGCTTGCATGAATGGCGCGCGCAGCGTCGCCCCTCTACGTTTGCAGACACATCCAGTTGCGCAAATCGGGGGAGGAACCATGAAAATGCGGGCGGCACGCATGCACGGGTACCACGAGCCGTTTCGTTTAGAAGAGGTCCCGGTGCCGGACCCCGCACCTGACGAGGTCCTCGTCAGGGTGGCGGCGTGCGGAATGTGTCGGAGCGACTATCAGCTCATCGACGGATACTTCGCCGCCGCAGCGCCGATGGAGTTCCCGGCGATTCCGGGACACGAGGTCGCCGGCCACGTGGCCGGCCTCGGTTCTGCCGTACCTGCCGCGGCCGGTCTGTCCGACGGCGATCTGGTGGTAGTCAATCCAGGGTGGGGGGACGGCACATGCCGACAGTGCCACGAGGGCAACGAACAGTTATGCAGCGGCACCGGCGGATGGATCGGGTTCGGGCCGCCGGGCGGCTTCGCCGAGTACGTCGCCGTGCCGTACCGCCATCTCATTGCCGTCGCGGCAGCTGACGGTCAGAAGCCAGAGATGTTCGCGCCACTGACCGACGCTGGTCTCACGCCGTACCGGGGTATGAAGAAGCTGCGGGATGCCGGCAAGCTCGGACCCGGTAGGACTGTGGTGGTCGCTGGCATTGGCGGGCTCGGCGGCTACGGAGTGCAATACGCGAAGCTGCTCGGCGGCGGTGCGACTGTGGTCGCCTTCTCACGCACCGACGACAAGCTCGCGGTCGCCAAGGCCAACGGCGCAGATCACACCGTCAACACCCGCGGCAGAAGCGCCCTCGAGGTAAAGGCCGAGCTGGAGAACCTTACTGGGAGAGGCACTGTGGACGCCATCCTCGACTGCGCGGGGGCCGCGGAGTCAATCGAGCTGGACTTTTCCATCCTCGAGCCAGAGGGTGCCGTCGCTTCGGTGGGTCTGATGGGCACAAAGGTTGAGGTTCCACTGAACGTCATCGTCGGCACGGAATTGTCTTATTTCGGCTCGTTCTGGGGCAACTACAACGATCTGACCGAAGTCCTTGCGCTCGCCGCCGCCGGACAGATCAAGCACACCATCACCACCGTGTCACTCGAGGACATCAACGACAAGCTTGCGGCGCTCGCCATCGGAGATGTGGTAGGCCGCCAGGTTGTCGTCTTCGACTGAGGAATGGCGCAGGTTGCCGGCAAACCGTCATATGCGATTTCGTCGTATTCACGAAGACGGCCCGAAGCTGCCATGGCGCTTCGTCGCCGGAGACCGCACCGCTCAAATGCCCCAAGTGGCTGCCGCGGTTTCGAACGGACTTCGGTCTCCCGCTGTCTCCTGGATGACCGAGTCCAGGTGCCGACGAGCGTGGTTGGCGCGCATCGAATCCGTGCTGTGTTCGTTAGGAATCGTTAGCCGCGATCGTGATTTTCACACTCTTATCTTGGATATACGAGAGGGCCGACGCCTTCGACGCACATGACGCCTAAGGGCGTCCGCCAGCCTGGGGGGCTGATATGACCACAGCAATCACCGCGCACGACCCCGTCGAGCAATGCGCGGCGCAAGGACGTGACGATCTCAGTTCGGCAGTCGCAAGACTCAACTCGAATGCCTACAGCGATCTCGTCGAATTGAAGCCGCGCTGGCAACTCACTGAAGAAGAGATCGTCCACGCGGCGATCACGGTGATCTTGGTGGCCCTCGTGGCGGTGATCTGCGTCGCGGGCGGCGCGATCGTGACTATGGGTTAGCACCCGGTCCGCCCGACGCATCCGATCAGGACGCGATGAACGCGAGCAGATCTGGGTTGAGAACTTCCACGTCGGCCGGCCAGATCCTCAGTCGTTAAAGAAGATCTCGACACCGTCCGACGTGGTGATGGTAGGCACAGTCGTCCCCTCCAGTCGCCTGTCGCGGGCACTCGCGGCGATCGAATGACAGTCAACCGCAAGTCACAAGTTTTTTCTCGCGGGCTTTGCGGCGGTTGAGTGTGCGTCCGATCAATCGTGTTTCGCCTCGTAGCGCAGCAGGACGGTGCCGCCCGGGAAGGTGCGGTTCTCCAACAGTCGCAACGAGATCCATGAGGGCAGTGTCGGGAAGAACGGGGTGCCGCCGCCCACGGCAGCGGGTGTGACCACGATCCGGTATTCGTCCACCAGTCCGGCTTGGACGATCGGTGCGGCCAGCGTCGCGCCGCCCACCTCCAGCCTGCCGTCGGTTTCGGCTTTCAGCTTCGTTACCACCTCGACCGGGTCACCACGTTCCAGGCGGGAGTTCCAGTCGACGGACTCCAAGGTGCGCGAGAACACGACCTTGGGCATGTCGCGCCAGATGTGAGCGAAGTCGACAATCAGGGGGGTGGCGTCCGGGGACTTGTCGGCGGTCGGCCAGTACGCGGACATCAGTTCGTAGAGCCGCCGGCCGTAGAACGACAAGGCGGTCTCCCGCTCGAAGTCGTTCCAGTACTGGTGAAGTTCTTCGCTCGGCTCGGACCAGTCGATGTTGCCTTGTGCATCGGCGATGTACCCGTCCACCGACACGTTGAAGCCATAGATGAGTTTGCCCATACAGATCAGACTGCCCTGGAGGGCGAAACTGATCGCCACTCACGTCACGACATTTCGACGACTTGGTCAGTCAGCGAGCGCCCCGGAACCGCCGCGGAGGCGGATACCTCGGAACGGACGTGCGGCAGGGTGAGACTGATGACCACGGTCGCGGCGATGAAGGCGAGCGCCAGCCACCAGCCGAGGTCGAAGTCGCGCACCGAGGCGGTGGGCCCCAGGGCGGTCACCAGGATAGCCACGCCCAGCGCCGAGGCCACCTGGCGACCGGAGTTGACCAGCGCCGAACCCGTGGCGGCGCGTGCCGGCGGCAGGGCGGTCGCGCCGGCGGCCATGAGAGTGCTCAGCGTCAGTCCGACCCCGATTCCGCTGAGCAGCATGCTGGGCAGCAGATCGGTCACGTAATGTGGCGCGGCCCCGGCGAAGACGATTCGCCAAACTAGGGAGGCGGCGAACAGCGCGCTTCCGATCGCGGCCACCGGGCCGGGACCGATGCGGTGGACGAGCCGGGCGGACCCGAAGGTGACGATCGGTACCAGGGCCGGGCTGGGCGCCATCGCGAGACCGGTGCGCAACACGCTGTAGTGCCAAATATTCTGACACCAAAGCGAGTTCGACAGCAGCATGATGGCGAAGGCGGCGCCGAAGCAGAAGAACGCAACGTTCGCGACAGCGAAATTGCGGATCTTCAGCAGCGGCAGTTCGAGCAGCGGGTGCGGGTGCCGCGCCGTCCGCCACAGGAACGCCGCCGTACCCAGCAATGCGAGCGCCGCCAACGCGACCGTCCCTGCCGAGACCCATCCCCAAATGGGCGCCTGCACCAGCGCACCGGTCAGGGCGGCCACCGCGACGATCAACAGGGCACTGCCGACGAGGTCGGGCATTCGCTCGTCGCGACGGGCCGGTTCGAACGGCAGGACACGGCGGCCGAGGAGCCACGCCGCGAGCCCGACAGGCAGGTTCACCAGGAAGACCCACCGCCAGCTGACGGTGACCAGGAGCCCGCCGAGCACTGGGCCGCAGACCGCGGCCAGCCCGCCGACGGCGGCCCAGCCACGGGCCGCGTTGGTACGACGATGCGGTTCCACCGAGGCCATCAGCAAAGCCAGGGAGGTCGGCAGTTGCGCGGCGGCGCCGACGGATTGCAGGACGCGGGCGGCCACCAGGATGGCGAGATTGGGAGCAACGGCGCAGGCCAGCGAGGCGACAGTGAAAACCGCGATGCCAATGAGGAAAACCCTTCGCTGGCCGAACCGGTCACCGAGGCGCCCCGCCGGTATCAGCAGCGCGGCGAGCGCGATGGCGTAGGCGTTAAGCACCCAGGAGGCGGCGGACAGCGAGTTGCCGAAGCCGCGCCCGATGTCCACCAGGGCGACGTTGACAATCCAAAGGTCCAGGTTCGACATGAACACCGCCGCCACGACCACGGTGGCCATGATCCACCGCGCCGCAGCATGGTTTGATTTCCGGACCATCACAGGCAGCAGACTAGCGGCACGACGGTTTGATATGCAAACCTAGGGCGTATGTCCGTACGTGCCGCCCAAAACCCGGAACCGTTGCAGACCCCGACGGTCCGGGGCAGGCCCTGCGCGATCGCAGCCGCATTGGAGATCGTCGGGGACCGGTGGTCCCTGCTGATCATTCGCGAGGTCCATCTAGGGCACCACCGCTTCGGCGAGATCGCGCGGAACACCGCCGCCCCACGCGACCGTCTGGCCGCCCGGCTCAAGGAACTCGTCGCCGCTGGTGTCCTCGAGCGAACAACGTACCAAGAGGCGCCGCCGCGCTGGGGCTATTACCTCAGCGAGGCAGGGCGTGACCTGATACCCGTGCTGCAGGTGCTGCGCCAATGGGGTAACCGGTGGGCGGTCGAGCAGCCGCCGATCTCGATGCGTCATCGCGACCACGAGTTGTCGGTAGGTCACACCTGTGACGCCTGTGGGGAGCCGGTCGACTACGCCGAAGTGAAGCGCGTCCGAGTCACCGACGAGTGTTGATCGATGTCCGCGCGGCGCGTCGGCGTAGCACCGGTCGCGGTAAGCGGAAAGGCTTGGGCTGCAAGAGAACACGATGAACTGCGCGTACAACCTTCTTCGCGACGAAGACGGTCCGCTCACGGGCGCATTCGAGGATGTGATTACTTGACGTCCAGTGGCTCAGCGAATCGATTCGACACCTTTGGCTCCAGGTTGGCGATGATGTTGGTTACCGGCGCTGCGGGGCTCGCCCGTCGGAAGGCGCATTGATGTTCACGCCGTTGGAAGTGGTTGGGACAGTGTCGGTCTCTGACACTGTTGAATGCCGTGGGGGAGAATAAGATGCCAGCCGCAGGAGAAGATCGCACTTTGGCCTATCTCGTCGTGCGCCTTGCCATTGGGGTCAGTCTGCTTGGGCATGGCGTAGTTCGGCTGCCGAAGCTGGGTGCCTTTCACGCTCACTTGATGAGCGAGTTTCAGACATCGCTTCTGCCTCGGGCGCTGGTCTCCGGGAGTGGCTACGTTTTGCCGTTTGTGGAGTTGCTCAGCGGATTGCTGTTAGTGGCCGGCGCAATGACGCGTATGGCCGCGGTGGCGGCCACCTGCGTCATGATGATCCTGATCTTCGGCGCGACGTCGATTGAACGTTTCGACCTTATCGGCGATCAGCTCGTTCACACGATCTTTCTCGCTGCGGTCATTGCGTTCCGCGCTGATAACAGATACTCCCTAGACCGGCTCCTATCGCGACGCCAACAGCTCAACACCGGGCCCTCAGGGACTTAGAGGAGCCGCTCGCTCGCGTGCGTCAAGCTGGCCGCTTTGCAAAGGACACCGTTGGCGCGGCAGCCGTGCGCCTACCGACTTGACATCCTGTTAGGAGCCTAACAATATTGTTAGGTGGCTAACGATCGGTTGGTGCACCGGCCGGAGTCGGTTGGGGGATGGGCTAAGCGGTGCTATCTCGCTGCGCGCGTCGCGATGGAAAATGCTCTGCGGCCGTATGGCCTCGGCGCCACCCAGTGGTACGTGCTGTATCAACTCGCGAACGTGGGTCCCACCATGCAGCGCGAACTGCAGTCGATACTGCAGGTAGAACGAGCAACGTTGAGCGTTGTTGTCGGCTCCCTGGTGCGAAAACAACTCGTCGAGCAAGTGCCAGACCGGGTCGATCAGCGACAAAAACTTCTTCGGCTGACCTCTGCAGGAACCAAACTCTGGAATGACCTGCCCGACTTGACGCAGATCCACGCGGTGGCTTTTGACGGCATCGACCACGCCGAAATCGCAACTGCAGTAAAGGTTTTGCGGACTGCTACCGAGCGTCTCGAGCTTCTGTCGCGAGAAAGGAATGACGGATGACCGTGTTGGTTACTGGGGCGACCGGTTTGGTTGGGGCGCGCCTTCTCCCGCGGCTGGTCGACGACGGTGTGGATTGCCGCGCCCTGGTACGCGAGGGGAGCACGGTTCCCGACGGTGTGACGCCCGCGTGGGGCGACCTTTTGCAGCCTGAGTCGCTCGCGCCCGCAATGGAAAACGTCTCGGCGGTCATCCATCTGGCCGCGGTATTCCGGACCAACGACACCGACTTGATTTGGAAGGCCAATCTGGTCGGCTCACGTAACCTCATCGCCGCAACGCGGACGCACGCGCCGCGAGCTCGTTTCATCATGGCAAGCACCGGCCAGGTCTACGACCACGACAGCCCACATCCGGGTCGCGAAAACGATGCGGCCGAACCGAAGCTGGCTTATCCCGCGAGCAAGCTGGCGGCCGAGAACGAACTACGCAGCAGCGGCCTCACATGGTCGATCCACCGGTATGGCTTCGTCTACGGCGATCAGGACGGACACCTGCAGTCGCTGTCCGAGCTCGCCGCGAACGCCTCTTTTCACCCAGCGCAGAGAATGAGCATGGTGCACCATCGCGACATCGCGACCGCAACCAAACTTGCCTTGGCCGGCGCACTGGACGGACGCATTGTGAACATCGTTGATGAGGCTCCGACTTCGATTTACGAACTCGTCCAACTCATCGGCGGTGCGATGCGACCCTCATCGCAACCCTTGGAAAACCCTTGGCGACTTCACATGGACGGGACGCTGGCGCGTCACCTGGGCTTCCAACCCGCTGTGCGCACCGTGTACCAAGCCGCGCAAGAAAACTCGCTCTGACGCCCGCGGAACGTCGCCATCCCGTACGTCGAACGAATTGCTCTTGACGGTGACGCAAGAGATAGAGACCGGTACAGGCCCAAGGTCGTCGCGCTGCAGCGGGGGGAGGCCGGCACGGGAGACGGAACAAGCCAAGCACACGGTCGCGCTCCGCTCAACCTGACATAATGTCGCTTATCGGTAAAACGCTCAGCAGGAGACTTCGAGACGGGCCGCCTGTACTGCACAATTGGCCCGGAGCGCCCACAACCGCGGCCGCTCACCATCGCCCCGACCCATTAGTTCGTACATGGGTGCTCGGCACATCGGACCCGAGCCGACGGCTCAATCGATGAAACGTGATGGCGCCGACTCGGCGCTCCGCCGCGGTCGGCCAACCCAGTGCGGCGACCCGGAAGCCCTTCTTTCCCCTTCCGCCCTACCTCAGTGATACGTCACAGTGACGAAATGGTCTGTCGCGCAGTGTTAATGATGCACCGCATTGGACGGACAGAACTCCGCCGAGGACCGTCGCTGCTACGAAGCCGCTGACGGGAAAGACCATTCGGCGCCCCGCCAACGCTCAATGCGACGACAACACTTCTCGGTGCTTGAAAGCCACCCGCTTGCCGGACCGGCTCACCGCCACCGTCTGGTGCTCCGTAATCCACCCCCACAATCAGGATTTCCCGCTCAGCACCATCGCCGCGGCAACCAGGCGCGGTCCGTGCGCCATGGACAATACGTCACTGTGACGAATCGCCATGCCGCGCAAGTCCTTTGGGCGTTTCGGGTACCGTCTGCTCGCTAAGAAATGCCGCAGCTACGAAGCGGCGTACGAAGCCAGCTTTTCAGCGATGATGTTGACCGACATGGTCCCATCCGTCGCGACAGCGTTGACGAACTCCTCGGCGTCGTCGACGTCAAACTCACCCAGTTGGATTCCGTTGATGTACAAGAAAGTCCATGCCGACGCCCAAGCGGTGCGCTTGTTGCCATCGGCAAGCGCGTGGTTGCGCGCGAGCGATTGCATCAGCGCGGCCGCCTTGGAAAGGTGGTCGGGGTACGCGTCAATGCCGAAGACGGTTGTGCGAGGCCTCGCAACGGCCGCGTCGAGAAGCCCGTAATCGCTCACCGTGAGGACCTCTCCGACAGCCGCCGCGCCGGCGGTGAGGATGTCATCGCGGTCGAGAAATTCGGTCACGCCAAACGCTGGTTGAGTTCGGCCGACCTCGACGCGACGATTCTCGCGGCCTCAGCGACCCGGCGCTTGTGCTCACTGGCCGCCGACAGGATCGCCTGGTGGGCAAACGCGCGGAGAGACAGATCATCGCCCGCGGCCGCGATACGGATGGCCTCAAGTTCTTCGTCGGTGAACGGGATATTCAACGAAGGCATGCGCCTATGGTACTGCATTTGGTACTAAATTCAGTACCACAGATCGCTGCATGCGCGTGGTGCCTAACCCGACGCCACCACCGAGGCGGAGCTCCATGGCGCCACGCGTTCCGACGGAGCCGTCGTCTCCGGAAGGTCGTCGCTGACGTCCCAAGTCGCCGAGAGCCGCCCGACCCCCAGCGCGATCGCGCAGTGCACACCGAGTTCAACGAGCTGGTCTTCGCTGAAGTGCTCGCGGAGCTCGTCGTAAACCGCGTCATCGATGGCGAGGTGGTCGGTGGCGAACAGCTCCGCGAAGCGCAGGGCGGATCGCTCGGCCGCCGAAAGGTTTTCGGCCTCGGCCGGCCGTTCGAGCGAGCAGACCGCATCCTGATCGAGGCCGTCGTCGATGGCGCTTTGGTAACGCAGCGCGATGCAGCTTCGGCACTGATTGAAAAACGCGATGCGCAGTCGCACCAGTTCGAGCAGTCGGGGCGGCAGCGTGCCGTTGCCGCGCAGCGCCCCAGTCAACGAGCCCAGCGCCTCGGCCACCGCAGGCAGTCGACCCATGATGGCGGCAACGCCGAGATTGATCCGATCGCCTTGACCGAGATCTTGGGTAGGCACCGCGGCGAACGCGCTCGAAGGCTGGATTCGTGTCACGTCATCGTCTCCCGTTCACCGAACAGTCTGGCGTTATCTCTTGGAGTATTGCGGCCTACCGAACCGGATGCCACTCCCCTTGCGTGACTCCTTGGGGCAGCTTGGTCAGCGCCTCAAAGGCTTCGGTGAAGATCGCGGCGATAATCCGGTCGTCGGCGGTGGCGATGGGATCCTTGTTCAGTAGGGTCCGCTGCACCCCGATTCCTAGGAGCAGGGCGGCGACCATGTCGGCGCGAAGTCGGGCTTGGTCGGCCTTGATTCTGCGGGAGAGGGTGCGGGTCAGGCCGGTCTCGAGCTGTTCGTTGAGGCGCGCGACGACGTCAGGGTCACCGCTGGACCGCAGCAGCGCAAAAAGGGGGGGCGTCGACGTCTCGGCGTGCGCGCAGCACCCGTTCGATCAGCATCGGGCGACCTCCCTCGGTCTGGCAAAGCGGCGTGCCCACGAATGGCCCGCACATAAGACCTCGCCTTCAAAAACGCGGACAGTCAGGAGGATCCATCATGACCGGAATAATGCTCGTCAAACAGCGAGTCACGAGCGTCGAGCGTTGGAACACCGTCTTCCGCGATCCAGAGCTCGACGCGGTGCGCCGCGAACACGGCCTGGTGGTCACCGGAACCTACGTCGACAGCGACGACATTGACACCGTCATCGTGGTCATGGACATGCACGATGTGGACAAGGCCCGCCAATTCGCTAACTCGCCGGAACTGGCCGCGGCCCGCGAACGGGCCGGCGCGATCGGGGCCCCCGACGGCGTTTGGTACGGGGCGCAACAGATCCGGTGAGACCCGGCTAGGCGCCGAACGGTTTTCCGTCGAAGCGCTCGCGGGTAACGAATTCTGGAACCGGCCGCCGTCGCAGCTTCGTCACCCGGCGCACCGGCTTACCCAGCGGCACCACCGCGGCGATCGCGTACGGGTCGGGCACACCGAGCAGCTCTTTGACGCGCGGCTCCTCGGCGACGGCCATCGTGGTAAGCACCCCGCCGTAGCCCTCGTTGCGCGCGGCCAGCAGCACGTTCCACACGAACGGGTAGACCGAGGCTCCGGGCACCACGCCGATGCGATCGAGGTTCTGATCGGTGGCCGCCACGACTGAAAGGTCCAGACACACCACGAGCACCACCGGAGCCTCGCGAAGCGGGGCCGACATCTGCGCGGGCGCCTCCGTCGCCTCGATTTCCGTCGCGTCGACGCCGGTCGGCTGCAACGGATTCCACGGCGTCTCGCCGTTGGCGAGTTGCGCGGTGTACCGGCGCGCGGCGGGAAGTCCAAGGTCGGCCAGCGCGGCCCGGGTGTCCTTGTCTCGCACCACGATGACGCGCACGCCCTGCCGATTGCCGCCGGACGGCGCGAAGCGGGCGTTGTCGAGGATCCGTGCCAGGACGTCGTCGGGAAGCGGGTCGTCGGTGTATTCGCGCACCGCGGGCGTCGATCGCATGACGTCGTAGAGCTCCATGCACGCCATCGTGCCGCATGCCGTCAGGCGGCGTCGTGAAAGATCAACCCGAGCGTGCAACGGTGACCGGTGCGGACCACCGAGACCCCGTGTCGCACGGGCGCAGCCGACCATCCCCGAGTCGAGGGGACCGGTCGTTCCCTGGTGGTGAAGATGTAGCCGTGTCCGCGCGGCAGCGTGGTCGCGGTTCCGCGCGACTGCGCTCGGGGCCGCTGCTCGACGAGCAGGAATTCGCCGCCGCTGTGTGCCACGCCGGGCTCGGTGAGGTTGATGACGACTTGAAGCGGAAAGACCAGGTCTCCGTAGAGGTCTCGGTGCAGCGCGTTCCAGTCGCCCGGCCCGTATTTGAGCAACAACGCGGTGGGTTTGGTTTGGCCGGCGCGATGGCAGATGTCCAGCCATTCGTCGAGCGTGTCGGGCCAGGGCGGGTCGCGTCGCAGCTTCGTCCACCAGTCGCGGGCTATCGGCAACAACCGGGGGTAGAGCGCCTGTTTCAGCTCGTCGATCGGATGCGGGTAGGGCCGTTTGAAATAGCGGTACTCACCTTGCCCATAACGGTGGCGCCCCATGTCGATGGTGGCGCGGAATCGAGCGTCGTCGGGGTAGAGATCGAGCACCGCCGCGCACTCTCTTGGGGTGAGCAGCTGCGGAAGCAGTGCGCCGCCAACATCGTTCATGTCGGCGGTCACCGCGTCCCAGTCCGCGGCGTTCACCCGTCGATCCCATTTCGACGGCATCAGAACAATCGGCCGGCCGCCGCGGCTACCGGCGCCTCCAGGTCTAACAGGAATCGTTTTCGCTTCAGGCCGCCAGCGTAACCGGTGAGGACGCCGTTCTTGCCGACGACGCGATGGCACGGGACGACGATGCTCAGCGGGTTGCGCCCCACCGCTTGACCGACTTCGTAGGCGGTGTAGCCGTCGGCCAGCGTCGCGGCCAGCTCGCCGTAGGTGGTGGTTTCTCCGTAGGCGATGCCGGGCAGGAGATCCCAGACTCTTCTCTGACGCGGATCGCCATTCAGGGCGATGGGGACATCGAACTGTGTCCGCTTTCCGGCGAAGTATTCGTGCAGCTGATCTGCCGCGCACCGAAAGAGTTCATCGACGACGGGTTGCACCGACCGACCGAGAACTTCGGCAGCGGGCGGATGCCAATGGCGCCGGAAGTACACGCCCGTGAGGGCGTCGCCATCCGCGGCCAGTGTCAGCTCCCCGAGAGGGCTATCGACCACCGTGTGTCGTGCCTGCATCGTTCAACCTCCTTTCCCGGTAGACGACGAGCGGCCGGAAAACGTGAGACCGCATCTCGGTGCCTCACATCTGGGGCCGGCCCAGCGTCTTCAACAATGGGAGTCGCGGACAGTCACGGAGGAAATGGCGCGAGGATGAATGTCGACCGGCACGTCAAGCCGCCTTTCGAGGTGGTTGTTGCTCGACACGGCGCCACGGTGTGGCGAGTTGTTCGCGCGGTGATCGGCCAGGTCGACGCCGATGACGCCTGGTCGGACACGTTCCTGGCCGCGTTGAAGGCCTACCCGCAGTTGCCGGCCGACGCCAATGTCGAAGCGTGGCTGGTGACCATCGCCCACCGTAAGGCCATCGACATCACGCGGGGGGCCGCGCGGCGTGCTGTCCCCGTCGCCGATCCCCCCGACTCCCCCGCTCGCGAACGGGCCGACGCCCACGATCTCGACCTGGACGCCGCGGTCGGCGCGCTGCCGCCCAAACAGCGCCAGGCCGTTGCCTACCACTATCTGGCCGGCCTGCCCTACGCCGAGGTCGCGGCGATCCTCGACAGTAGCGTCGACGCCGCCCGCCGGGCCGCCGCCGACGGTATCGCCACCCTCCGCCGCACCTATCCCCGTATCAATACGACAAGGAATCACCAATGACCGCAATGAATCTCACCCAGCACTATCCGGTCGATCGCGATCGGCTCCAGCGCCTGCATGCCCGTCTGGAACGGGATGCCCAGGCGGGCGATCTCCTCGACATCGCCTATCGCACAGTGGACTCCGCCCTGGGACCGCTACTGTTGGCGGCCACCCCCCTGGGGCTGCTACGGGTGGCGTTCGCCAACGAAGACCGCGACAGCGTGCTGCAGAACCTCTCGGAGCGCATCAGCCCGCGCGTGCTCGAATCGCGCCCACGGCTGGATCCTTTTGCGCAACAACTCGACGAATACTTCAACGGTCGCCGTCACAGGTTTGACGTCGCGCTGGACTGGTCGCTGTCACAGGGTTTTCGGCGGACCGTGCTGGAACACCTCAACGCCGACGTCGCCTACGGCAACACCGCGAGTTACGCCACCTTGGCCCGACTGTCCGGTTCCCCCAGGGCCGTTCGCGCCGTCGGCACCGCGTGCGCGACGAACCCGATCCCCATCTTCGTGCCGTGTCATCGGGTGATCCGGTCCGACGGAACAGTGGGCGCCTACCGCGGCGGGCCGGCCGCCAAGCGCGTCCTGCTCGACCTCGAACGGAACCAATGACCGACGGGCCCGCCCGCAATCGGGTTTCCCCGTTGGGCGAGATCATCGCCGCGCCGGGTCGCGGCGCGTTGATGGGCAACCGCGGCCGCCTGCACGAGGGTCGCGGAACCCGCGAAATTGTGCGCAATCACCAACACAAGGCTTGGATCACGTGCGCGCTGTCATTCAAGGACCGTCGTGTCGCGCAGTGGGAGCCCAACCGCTACACGCCGCTGTTCTTCCTCGACGAGGCCGTCGCGCTTGCCGCCGGACATCGTCCTTGCGCCGAATGCCGCCGTCGCTCGTACAACGAATATCGAAGGCGCTGGGCCGAAACCCACTCCGGTCCAACGCCTTACGCCCGCGACATCGACGCGCAACTGCACTTGGAGCGAATGAGCCCGGTCGGCCAACGCGCCGATTGGAGCACCCTGCCCGACGGCGTGTTCGTGCTGACCGAGTCCGGGCCCGCGGTCGTCGTCGGCGACCACCTTGTGGTCTGGGATCGGCGCGACTACACCTATGCGGCCAGGCTGGCGCGGCCCGAAACCGGCGCCGCGGTCGTCGTCACTCCGCCGTCCAACGTCGCCATCCTACGTGCCGGCTATCCGGTGCAACTCGGACCGCGAAACTGCCACTAGCGATTTCGCGACGAATCAAGCGGCGACCAGTGCACCACCTTCGTGGCGGTCATCTCGTCGAGCAGCTCCGGACCGAAGCCGAAGCCGGTGCCGCTGGCCCTGCGGGGCTCGGACGCTCCCCCGGGGGCGCCCCCGAACACGTTGTTGATCTTGACGGTGCCGACCGGCAGGCTGCGCCACGCCTCCTGCGCATGCGCCATGTCGCCGGTCAGCACGGTGGCGGCCAAGCCGAAGCGGTCGTCGGCAGCCTCGGCCAGTGCCGCGGCAAAATCCGGCACCATCCGCACCGGCGCGATCGGACCGAACGTTTCCTCGCGCAGCACCAGCATGTCCGGCGCGCAGTCCGTCAGCACGGTCGGCGGATAGAACGAACCCGGTCCCGGCTGCGGTTCGCCGCCCGCCAGGACGTGGGCGCCGCGCCGCACCGCGTCCTCGACGTGGGCGTGCACGTGCTCGCGGTGGCGCTGGTCGACCAACGGCCCGATCCGATCAGCCCACACCAACGCCTCGTCGACCAACGCATCGACGAACGCCTCGGCGATCGGCTGGACGACATAGACCCGCTCCACCGACACACAGATCTGACCCGCGTTGGCGAAGGCGCCGAGCGCCGCCTGGCTGGCCGCCCAGCGGGGGTCGACGTCCGCGTCGACGATCAGGGCGTCGTTTCCACCGTTCTCCAGCAGCGCCTTGGCGCCGCGTTCCACGCAGGCCCGGGCGATCTCCCGGCCGGTCGCGCTGCTGCCGACATGCGCGACCACGTCGACGCCCTCCGCCTCGGCCAACCGCGCACCGACCGTCCCGTCGCCGTCAACGATTTCGAGCACCCCCTCGGGCAGCCGCGCGGCCAGGAGTTCGGCGAACCGCCGACCGGTCCCGGGGCAGCGCTCACTGGGCTTGTGAACCACGGTGTTTCCGGCGACGAGCGCCGCGCCGAGCAGTCCGGCGGCCACCGCGACGGGGTCGTTCCAGGGCGTGAGCACCGCGACGACACCGCGCGGCTGTGGAACCATCAGATCGGTTGCCGACCAATCGCCCTGCAGGCTGCGCCCGCGATGCAATGGACCGAGTTGCGCGTACTGCAACAGGGTGCCCACTCCGGCCTCCACGCCGCCGCGAGCATCGTCGCGCAGTTTCCCGGTTTCCCGCTCGTTCAGTTCGGCGAGTTCGTCGGCGGCGCCGCGGACGTCGGCCGCGGCCGCCGCGATCGCCTCGGCCCGCTCGGCGGGCGCCGTGCGCGCCCAGCCGGCGGTGGCATCCGCGGCGCGCCGGACCGCATCGTCGCAGTCCGACGGCTCGGTGATGGGCACCTGCGTCACCTGGTCGCCGGTGCGAGGATCCAGGACGTTGATGACCTTGGTCATGGTCGAAGCCACGACCCCGTTTACCCTCTCGGTGCGCGGGCCAATCAGTTAATGACCACGTCATGTATGGTCGGCGCACTGGAGCGGAGGGCACGCAATGGCAAACCCGCACGCCGGCAACGCCTTCACGTCGCGGCACGCGTTGGACCCGGGTCTGCGCAGGGCGGCCCACTTCTTGCCCCGCGGATACGCCCTGCACCGCGGCTACCGCGTCCAGCGCACCCTGATGAACCTCATGGGCAACGCGGGCCGGATGCGCAACGTCCCCGTGGCCGCCGTCGACGAGCACGTCACGGTTCGCCTGCACCGTCCCGTCGGCCTTTCCCATCCGGCGGCCGCGATGCTGTGGATCCACGGCGGCGGCACGATCATGGGACACGCCGCCCAGGACGACAAGTTTCTGCGCAAGCTGTCAGACCGCACGGGTGTGGCGGTGGCCGCGGTGGAACACCGGCTGGCGCCGGAGCACCCTTATCCGATACCGGTCGAGGACTGCTACGCGGCGTTGCGGTGGTTGGCGCACCAACCGTGGGTCGACCCGGACCGCGTCGCGGTCGGCGGGGCCAGTGCCGGTGGACATTTCGCGGCCGCCGTGGTCCAACGGGCGCACGATCGCGGCGACGTCAAGGTCGCGTTCCAGATGCTGGTCTACCCGATGCTCGACGACCGCACCGGCGCCCGTCACGACGGCCAAAAGCGGCTGATGTGGACCGAAACCGACAATCAGCTGGCGTGGCGGTGGTACCTCAACGGCGCGGATCCTCGCGAGGCGGCGCCCGCCCGTCGGGAAGATCTCTCGGGCTTGCCGCCGGCCTGGATCGGCGTCGGGACGTTGGACCTGTTCTACGAGGAGTGCTTGGACTATGCGCGCCGCCTTCGGGAGGCCGGGGTGCCCGTTCACGAAGAGATCGTCCAGGGCGCGTTTCACGCGTTCGATCAGATCGCAGACAGGGCGCCCGTTTCGGTGGAGTTCTTCGCCAGTCAGTGCGCTCACCTGCGCGCGGCCCTCGCTCCGCGCGACTAGTTGACTGCAAAGTTTGCGTATCGTGCAACGATGAGTGTCATGCGCAACCAGTGCCACCCCATGGGTCTTCGTGAGCGACGTCGTCGCCAGACGAGCGCGGACATCCGCGACGCCGCGGTGCGCCTGGCGACCAGCCGCGGTTTCGACAAGGTGACCATCGAGGAGATCTGCATCGAGGCGGGAATCTCGACGCGGACGTTCTTCAACTACTTCCCCACCAAGGAATCCGCGATCGCCTACGGCCCCTCCGATCTGCCCCCCGAGCTGGCCGAAGACTTCGTCGCGGCCGGGCCGGCACCGTATCGGGTGATCCTGGCGGAGCTGATCACGCTGGCGGCGCACCATCTCCGCGACGTGCCCCCGCGACGCGAACAGGCCGTCGGCATGCTCGAGCTCGCCAAGACCAGCCCCGCCGTGATGGCCGCGTTTCTCGCCGAGCTGGAGCGGTTCCAGAACCAGCTGACCGACATCGTCGCCCGCCGCCAGGCGATGCGGCCGGACGACGAGATACCCGCCTTGATCGCCGCGCTGGCGTTGACCGCCGTGCGGTCGGGCATCGAACGCTGGGCCAGTGGCGTGCCGAAGGATTCCGACGACACGCCGATGCCCTACGTCGAAAACGCTGCCGCGCTGGTCAACAGCATCTTCGTGAAGTGACGGACGGATAGTTAGCTAGATCACTTTTTTGCACTGTCTGCAAACTATGCAGACGATGTATTATGCTCGGGTGGCATCAGGCGGGGGTTCGGCGATGCAGGGGCAGATTTCCCAGGGCCCGACGGCTCAAACTGCGCAAATCGCGGCGTGCGAACTCCGTTGTGGCGCAACCTAATACGGTGATCACCTCGAAGGCGACGCACCAACGTTGATTTGACGACGAGAGGAATCCACGCAGGTGCAGCTGTCCAGGATCGTGCGCAACGCGTGGTTGCCGCTGTTGATCGTCGCGGTGGTGGTGATCGGCGGGTTCACCGTGGCGCGGGTCAAGTCGTTCTTCACCGCCAACGACACCGGCGTCCTGACCAGCCCACGGCAGGAGGACTCCAAGCCGTTCAAGCCCAAGGTCGTCAAATATGAGATCTTCGGCTCGGCCAGCCACGCCAACGTCAACTACCTCGACCTGTCCGCCGACCCGAAACGTGTCGACGATGCGCCGCTGCCCTGGACGCTGGTCCTGAGCACGACGGCCCCATCGGTGTTCCCGAACCTCTCTGCCCAAAGCGACGGTGACCGCCTCGGTTGTCGCATCACGATCGACGACGAAGTGAAGGACGAGAACATAACCAACGGCGTGCACGCCCTGACCTTTTGCTTGGTGAAATCCGCATGAGCGCAAGCACCGAACACCCGACCGATACCCTTCCCGTCGCCAAACACGCCGAGCGCCCGGCGATCCCGCGAATCATCCGAAAGTTCGCCCTACCCATCGTCCTCGGCTGGATCGCGATCATCGCGGTGCTCAACACGATCGTCCCGCAGCTGGACGAGGTCGGGAAGATGCGCTCGGTGTCGATGAGCCCGGACGACGCGCAGTCGGTCATCGCGACCAAACACATGGGTGAGGTGTTCCACGAGTACAAGTCCAACAGCTCGGTGATGATCGTCCTCGAGGGCCAAAACCCGTTGGGCGCCGACGCGCACGCCTACTACGACCAGATGGTCAAAAAGCTGGACGCCGACACCAAACACGTCGAACACGTCCAGGACATGTGGAGCGATCCCTTGAGTGGGGCCGGTGTCCAGAGCAACGACGGTAAGGCCGCCTACGTCCAGGTCTACCTCGCTGGCAACCAGGGCGAGGCCCTGGCCAACGAGTCGGTCCAGGCCGTGCAGAACATCGTCAAGAGCCTGCCGGCGCCCAACGGGGTCAAGGCCTACGTCACCGGTCCCGCCGCCGTGCAAGCCGATCAGAACATCGCCGGTGACCGCAGCCTGCAGGTGATCACCACGGTCACGTTCGTCGTGATCATCGCGATGCTGCTGATGGTCTACCGGTCCATCATCACGGTGCTGCTGACGTTGGTGATGGTCATGCTCGAACTATCCGCCGCGCGCGGCATGGTGGCGTTCCTCGGCTACTACAACATCATCGGGCTCTCCACCTTCGCCACGAACCTGTTGGTGACGCTGGCGATCGCGGCCGCGACCGACTATGCGATCTTCCTGATCGGCCGATATCAGGAGGCACGGTCGGTCGGCGAATCGCGAGAAGACGCGTACTACACCATGTTCGGCGGCACCGCCCACGTGGTGGCCGGCTCCGGCCTGACAATCGCGGGCGCGACGTTCTGCCTGCACTTCACCAACCTGCCCTACTTCCAGACGCTGGGCATCCCATTGGCCATCGGCATGGTGGTCGTCGTCGCGGCGGCCCTGACGCTCGGCCCCGCGGTGATCTCGGTAGCGTCGCGGTTCCGCCAGACGCTGGAGCCCAGGCGGGCGCAGCGAACCCGCGGCTGGCGCAAGATCGGCGCCGTCGTCGTCCGGTGGCCCGGCCCCGTCCTGATCGTGACGATCGCGATCGCACTCGTCGGCCTGCTGACCCTGCCCGGCTATCGGACCAACTACAACGACCGCAAATACCTGCCCGCCGATCTGCCGGCGAACGCCGGTTACGCGGCGGCGGACCGGCACTTCTCGAACGCCCGGATGAACCCCGAGCTGCTGATGATCGAAAGTGACCACGACCTACGCAATTCCGCCGACTTCCTGGTCATCGACAAGATCGCCAAGTCGATCTTCCGGGTGCCCGGAATCTCGCGCGTGCAGGCGATCACCCGTCCGCAGGGCACCCCGATCGAGCACACCTCGATCCCGTTCCAGATCAGCATGCAGGGCGTTACCCAGCAGATGAATCAGAAGTACCAAGCGGATCAGATGGCCGACATGCTGCACCAGGCCGACATGATGCAGACGACCATCGACAGCATGGAAAAGATGCAAAGCATCACCGCGCAGATGGCCAACGACATGCACCTGATGGTCAGGAAAATGCATGACATGACCATCGACATCGAGGAATTGCGCCAGCACATGGCCGATTTCGAGGACTTCTTCCGGCCGATCCGCAGCTACTTCTACTGGGAAAAGCACTGCTACGACATCCCCGTGTGCTTCTCGCTGAGGTCGGTGTTCGACGCCCTCGACGGCATCGACACGATGACCGACGACATCCAGAGCCTGCTGCCGGTCATGGATCATCTCGACACGCTGATGCCCCAGATGGTGGCTCTGATGCCCTCAATGATCGAGAACATGCGGGCCATGAAAACGACGATGCTGACGATGTATTCGACCCAGAAGGGCCTGCAGGATCAGCAGAACGAGGCCCAGAAGAACTCCAACGCCATGGGCAAGGCGTTCGACGCCTCCAAGAACGACGACTCGTTCTACCTGCCCCCGGAGACGTTCAACAACGCCGAGTTCAGGAAGGGCATGAAGAACTTCCTTTCGCCCGACGGCCACGCCGTGCGGTTCATCATCAGTCACGACGGCGATCCCATGACGCCAGAGGGCATTTCGCACATCGACGCCATCAAGAAGGCCGCCTACGAATCGCTCAAGGGAACGCCGCTGGAGGGCTCCAAGATCTACCTCGGCGGCACCGCGGCCACCTACAAGGACATGCAGGACGGCAGCAACTATGACCTGCTGATCGCCGGGATCGCCTCGCTGTGCCTGATTTTTATCATCATGCTGATCATCACGCGCAGCGTCGTCGGCTCGGCCGTGATCGTGGGCACCGTCCTGATCTCTCTGGGCGCATCCTTCGGACTGTCGGTCCTCATCTGGCAACACCTGATCGGCATCGAACTGCACTGGATGGTGCTGGCGATGTCGGTCATCATCCTGCTCGCCGTCGGGGCCGACTACAACCTGCTGCTGGTAGCTCGGTTCAAGGAAGAGATCCACGCCGGCCTGAACACAGGCATCATCCGCGCGATGGGAGGCACCGGGTCGGTGGTCACCTCGGCGGGCCTGGTGTTCGCGTTCACGATGATGACGATGGCGGTCAGTGAACTCACGGTCATCGGCCAGGTCGGCACCACAATCGGCCTCGGCCTGCTCTTCGACACGCTGATCGTGCGGTCACTGATGATGCCGTCGATCGCCGCGCTGCTGGGCAAGTGGTTCTGGTGGCCGCAGCGGGTGCGGCAACGGCCGTTGCCGTCACCCTGGCCCACGCCGGCCAAGAAAGCCGAATCCCTGGCGACGGTCTGAGTAGCTTGAGGGCCTACGTCACCCACTCCGGCTGCTGGCTGGCGTCGACCACGGAGAAGTCCTTGTGTGCCAGGCCCGCGGTGGTGCCGCCGTCGACCACGAACTCCGAGCCGGTCGAGTAGCTGGACTCGTCGCTGGCCAGATACACGACGAGACTGGACACCTCCTTCGGCTCGCCGATCCGGCCCACCGCGGTATTGAAGATGTCCTCGGGAACCCATTCGGTCATCGGCGTCTTGATCAGCCCGGGATGGATCGAGTTGACGCGGATCCCGCTGGGCCCCAGTTCCAGCGCGGCCGACTTCGTCAACCCGCGGACCGCGAATTTGGTTGCGGTGTACCCATGGCAACCGATGGTGCCGGCCATGCCCTCGATCGAGGAGATGTTGATGATCGATCCCCGTCCCGCTTCCTTCATGGGTTTCACCACGGCGCGGATGCCGAGGAACACTCCCGTCAGGTTGATGTCGAGGATGCGGTGCCACTCCGAGAGCTCGTAATCCTCGAACGTGCCGATGTTGATGATGCCGGCGTTGTTCACCAAGACATCGACCCCGCCGAACTCGGTGACGGCGGTGGCCACCGCGGCTTCCCACTGTTCGGGTTTGGTGACGTCCAGATGCACGTAGCGAACGGTGTCGCCGAGCTCCGCCGCGACTGCCTTGCCCTCGTCGTCGAGGATGTCGCCGAACACGACCTTGGCGCCTTCCGCGACCAGGGTCCGCACATGCGAAGCACCCATCCCCCGAGCCCCGCCGCTGACGAGCGCAACCTTCCCCGCCAACCGTTCTGCCACTGTGCATCTCCTGTCGTGCCGGTACGTTTTTTGCACCATACAGACGCTCACAGGTGTGTGACCAGGGCTTCGACGCGTCGCGATCCCCGCAGTCGCGACCCGACGTGCGCCGTTAGCTGCTGCTCGGCTTGCTCGGCGGGTGCTTTGCGGGGCAGTAATCCGCGGTCGCCGCGGCGACGAACATTTGGGCTTGGGCCTCGTTCAACCGATGCGAGCCCGTCAGTTGGTCTATCTCGTCCTTCTGGCTGTAGCCGGCGTTGAGGTCTTTGCACATCATCTGCGCCGCCTTCACGTCCATTGCCGGGCCACCGAGGTCGACGCCATGCGCCTGCAGATAGCTGGTGAAGTCCTGGTCCGTCTGGTCGGCGCGCGCGACGGTCGACGGCGCCAGCATCAGAGTCGCCAGCGCGCCGAGCGCGCAGGCGGAAACCTTCCTTGCCATTCCGTGCTGCATCATCGTTCCCCCATCACTTTCAAGGTTCGACACGTAGTTCGGATTGACCCGAACCGCCGCAATTACACATCGGACTGTTTCTAGCATCTATCGTTTCTCATATCGACAATTGCCTATAGCAAAGATCATTGCTGGCCAGGTCACGCGAGTCAAGGGGCAACACACGCCGGGGCCGTCGGGGCGAGGAGCTTTACCGCCCGTTGGCCGTCAATTCCGGCTGAATTAAATGCCGCGGGTCACCGTCTCGAAGATCGCCGCGGCGGAAGTGACGGCCTTGTCCGCGTTTCCTTCGTCGTGCAGGAGCATGCGCACGCCGATGCGTCCGGGCCCGCCGGCATGCGCCGTGCCCTCGACGCGGAAGGGGCCCACCTTGCCGCGGGACATGAACATCACGTGCCAGCTGATGACCTGAAGCTTCCGGGTGGCGGCGACCTCGGCGGCCAGGTCGGTCGCGGCGGTCTCGAGGACCACGTGCTGAGGCCCGATGTGCAGCGCGGCGTCCGGTGAGGCGAGCTCGGCGCTGAGCGCGGGCAGCACCCAATGGCCGTCGTCGCGCTTATCGGCACCGAAGGCCTGCCACAGCGGGGGCAGATCGGGCGAATCCTCGATGACCAGCTCGGTGCCCGAAACGTCCATCTTGCCAAGGCCTTCCGGCGGGACACCGATGACGGCTCCCTGGCCCTCGTTGAACGCGATTACCCGTTCGGGGTTGTCGGCGTCGACGATCTTGCACCGCCCGTAACCCATGGTCCGGCCCTGGTGCACGATGCCCGAGCCGACGATCTCGATCCGCGAGACGTCGTAGCCGGGGTCGATGATCTGTACCGACGCGATGACCGGGTTCGGCACCGCGACCATGTCGGTCTGGCATCCCTCCGGCGACGAGATCGCCAACGGCGCCACCATGAGTCCGCCGGCCTCGTTGCGCATGTCGCGGCGAATGGTGACGGTGTCGTCGGTCTCGCCGATGTTCATCGCCGAGTGGTTGCGGCCGATGTAGCGATAGCTGAGCAGCCCGGTCCAGCGTCGGTACAACTCGTCGCGGTAGGCGCCGGCGTCGTTGGCCAGCTCTCGGATGTCGCGAAGTTGGTCGCTCATTAGTTCCCCTTTGCCGCTTTGCCCCGGCGCACCTGGTTGAACGGCACACCGCGGTCGGCCGCGTACTCGCGCGGAAAGTTCAGGACCCGCTCGCCAATCACGTTGCGCGCCATCTCCGTCGTGCCGCCCCCGATACTGGCGATCTGACGACCCAGGTATCGCGTGCCGATGCCGAGCAGCCCCGCGTCGTCGTCGACCACGCCCGCCGAACCGGCGATGGCGAGGGCGGTGTCGTTCTCGACGTCGTGCACCTCGGCCATGTCGAGCCGGATGATCGACCCCCCGGCGGGCGGCAGGGACCCGTCGACGACGGCGTGGTAGACGTGCTCGCTCAGTTGCCCGTGCACAGCCCGGTGGACCAGGACGCGGCCCACCATCTCGCGGACGCGTTCGCTGCCCCCTTGCCTGGTGCTATCGACCAACGACATCAGGTCGATCGAAATGTCCTCGGCCTCAGCGATTCCGGGTCCGCTGGTGTACTCCGAGCCGTCGCCCATGGTGCGGCGCTCGTGGTAAAGCTGTCGTGACGCGACGTCCCACCCCTTGCCCGGTTCCCCGACGACGGCGTCGTCGCCCACGTCGACGTCGTCGAAAAACTCCTCGCAGAACTCGACCGAGCCGTTGACCTGACGGATGCGGTTGATCGTCACCCCGGGGTGTCGAAGCGGCAACAAAAACATCGTCAGGCCGTTGTGTTTGGGTGCGTCCCAGTCGGTTCGGGCCAGGCACAACCCGTAGTCGGCGGCGAACGCCCAGGTGCTCCACGTCTTGGCGCCGTTGATGACCCACCGCCCGTCGCGGCGGTCGGCGCGCGTGATGACCCCGGCGAGGTCCGAACCCCCGCTGGGTTCGGAGAGCAGCTGGACGAGCACTTCGTCGCCGCGCAGCGCCGCGCCGATGTGGTCGCGCTTCTGCTCCTCGGTGCCCATGTCCAGGATCGTCGCGCAGCAAATGGCGAACGACGGGACGTTGAGCAGCAAGGGTGTCTCGTAGGCGGCCGCCTCGGCGTCGAAAGCCTTCTTGTACTCGTAACTCAGCCCCAGGCCACCGTACTCGCGGGGAAAGCAGATCCCGGCGAATCCGCCGTCGTACAACTTCCGTTGCAATTCGCGGGCGCGCCGCCAGGACGCCAGTTCGTCTCGCTCGAGGACCATCGCGTCTTCTGAGCCGAGCCTTGGCAGGTTGGCGGTCAGCCAGGCTTTGGCGCGGCCGCGGAATTCTTCGACCGCCTCGGCGGTCATCGAATTCGCCTGTGCGTCATCGCCGATGGCCTCCTCGGGCTTGTGCTGGGCGACTGTACAGCACCGCTTGACGCCTGTACAGGTCGTTGCCTTCAGGTGGTTTGGTCAGGGGATGGTGATGGCGATCTTGCCGACGTGTTCGCCGGCACGCATCACCGCCAGCGCCTCGTCCAGCTGCTGCCAGTCGAAGACGTGGCTGATGTGGGGCTTGATGCCGGTGGCCGATATCAAATCGCACAGCGCCTGGTGCGAACGAACGCTGCCCACCGTGATTCCGACGATTCTCAGGTTGTTGAGCATCACTTCGGCGACCGAGATGGGCGCCGTGTCGAATCCGCTGAGGACGCCGATCACCGCGACAGTGCCTCCCACCCGCGCCGAGTGCACCGACTTCGCCAGCGTGGCGGGCCCGCCGAGGTCGACAATCAGGTCGGCGCCCCTTCCGGCGGTCAGTCGCTTCACCTCGATCTCCCAGTCCTGGGTCGCCCGGTAGTTGATGAGATGCGTTGCGCCCAAATCGGATCCGATTTTCAGCTTGTCGTCGGACGACGACGTCAAAATCACCGTGGCGCCCAACGCCCGGGCGAGCTGCACCGTGAACAGCGATACGCCGCCAGTTCCCTGGGTCACCACGACGTCGCCGGGACCGATGTTGGCCTCCGTCAGCGCACTGAATGCCGTCACGCCGGCACACGGCACGGTTGCGGCTTCAACGTCGTTGAGGTGCGCGGGCGTGCGGACCAGACCCGAGGCGGCGGTGACGCGGTACTGCTGCAACCACCCGTCTTCGGTGTCGCCGGGCAGCTCAAGTTTCGATTCCGGCGTGGGCGGCCCATCGAGCCAACCGGGGTGGAACGCCCCCATGACGCGGTCGCCCACTTGCAGCTCGTCCACGTCGGGCCCGACCGCGACCACCTCTCCCGCACCGTCGCTCATCGGCACGCGCGGCCACGGGCCCGGGAGCAGCCCCATGAGGTTGATGTTGTCGTGAAAGTTCAGGCTCGACGCCCTCACCCTGACCAGGGCCTGGCCCGGGCCCGGTTCGTCGACCGGCCGGTCCACGGTCTCGAGGGGCGCGCCGGGCCCCGGCATCACCACCGCACGCTGACGATCGGGGATGTTCATGCGATTCGGCTCCTCACGTTCGGCGTGGCACCAGCCGTGACCCCGACCCGGCGGCCAAGCCCGGCGGGAAGTAGTCTGCCGACGACTCGCATCGGCGTGCGACCACTGCCTGATGCTATGGCGATCAAGGAATCCGCGTGACGGGCACACACCCTTTTGACACCGCGCTCGACCTCGGCGTGATCGATGCCGACGTCAGGCGGGGCGCGACCCATCCGGAGTGGGCCAACATGGTGGGCCCGTTCGGCGGAATCACCGCGGCCGCCATGGTGCGGGCCATCGACACGCACCCCGACCGGATCGGTGAGCCGTTGGCATTGACCGTCAACTTCGCCGCGCCGGTCGCCGACGGCAGCTTCGACCTGTCACTTCGGGCCGTTCGCACAAACCGCACCAATCAGCACTGGAACGTCGAACTCGGCCAGGACGGCGAGGCCAAGGCCACGGCGACGGCGGTGTTCGCGACGATCCGCGAGAGCTGGGCGGACACCGAAGCCCGCCCGCCGAGCGCGCCGCCGCCGGAAGAGATCGAACCCAGGAGCATGGGTCACGTCGTCCGTTGGGCGGACCTCTACGACATGCGGTTCGCCGAAGGCCCGCTCCCGGGCGCCGACGAGCGACCCAGTCCGTCGTCGACGACCACGTTGTGGGTGCGCGACAAAGCGCAACGCCCCGTCGATTATCCGGCACTCGCCGCCCTTAGCGACGTGTTCTACCCGCGGGTCTTCCTGCGCCGCGGCGGTGTCGCGCCGGCCGGGACGATCTCGATGACGGCCTATTTCCTTGCCGATCAGGACCAGCTTGACGCCGTTAAGGGTGACTTCGTCTTGGCCACCGCCCACGCCAACCGCTTCTCCGGCGGTTACTTCGACCAGAGCGCCCAGGTATGGAGCCGGGACGGTGTACTGCTGGCCACCACCCACCAGATCGTCTACTTCAAAGGCTGAAAGGTTACAGTTTCGGGGTGAAGTGTCACGCTGGGCCGCGATGACGGGGCGCGCCGCCGAAGATCACGCCACCGCGTCGCTGGCGATCGAGGCCATCAAACAGCTCAAAGCCCGCTACTGCCGGTACCTCGACACCAAGGACTGGGCGGCGTGGCGGGCGCTGTTCGCCGACGACTTCGTCAGCGACACGTCCGAGGCCGGCGGCAAGCTCGTCGTCGGCGCCGACGAGTTCGTGGCGTTCACCCGCAAAGGCATCGGACGCCCCACGCAGGCGACGGCGCACCAGGTGCACGCGCCCGAGATCGAGCTGACGTCGGCGACGACGGCGCGCGGCGTATGGGCCCTGCAGGATGTGGTTCGCTTCGGGCCGGGCGTGACGCTGGTCGGCTACGGCCACTACCACGAGACCTACGAGAGCATCGACGGGCAGTGGCTTATCAAGAGCTCCAAGCTGACTCGGCTGCGGGAGGACATCGTCACCCCGCTGTTCTCGATCTATATCTCCGACCGTATTCGGCGGGCGGCCACCAAGCTCGCCGGCCGACTGATGGAGCCGTGATACGCCGATGGGTGTTGGCACCATTTTGATCACCGGGGCGTTCGGCCAGGTTGGGAGGCGATGCGCGCAGATCCTGCTCGACCGGGGACGGACAGTCGTCGCCACCGACCTGCGGACCGACAAGACCGTCGCCGCCGAGGCCGAGTTGTCCCAGGGCGCGGGCAAGTTGATCCCGGCCTACATCGACCTGCTGAACGCCGAGGCGGTGGGCGATCTGGTCGCGACCCATCGGCCCGAAGCGATCATTCACCTCGCCGCCCTCATTTCGCCGCCGTCGTATCGCAATCCCGCGCTGGCCAGGCGAGTCAACGTCGGGGGTACCGAGACCCTGCTGGCGGCGGCCGCCCAACTGCCCGATCCCCCGCTGTTCCTGATGGCCTCCAGCGCCGCGGTCTACGGGTCGCGCAATCCGTACCGCTACCCCGAGCGGATCACGCCGGAGACGCCGGTGCAGCCGATCGACCAGTACGGCGAGGACAAGGTGCTGGCCGAGGCGGCGATCCGGGCCAGCGGCCTGCCGTATGCGATGTTTCGGCTGGGCGGGGTGATCTCGCCGGATACCCAAGCGAGCATCAGCGGCGACCACTTGCTCCTGATGCGTTCGCTACCCAGCGACAACCGCATCCACATGGTGGACGCGCGCGACGTGGCGCTGGCGTTCGCCAACGCCGTGGATCGGGGTGCCAGCATCGCCGGCAAGGTGCTGCTGATCGGCGGCAACGAATCGTATGTGATGCTGCAGCGCGACCTCGAGGACGAGCTGATGACCGCCGCGGGCCTGGGGCGGCTCGGCCCCTCGGCGAGCCTGCCCGGCGACCCCGGCGACGACCGCGGCTGGAGTTTCACCGGATGGTTCGACACCACTGAAGCCCAAGCGCTGCTTGACTTTCAGGAGCACGACTGGCACGAGTCCAAGGCCTGGGTCGCCGAATCCCAGGGCCGCATTCGCATCGTCCTGTGCGCCCTGGGCCCGATCCTGCGACCGGTGCTGCGCGCCCTGCTCAAGCTGCAGCGCCGCGTGGAGGGCAGGGGTCCGTACGCCGACCCGTGGGCGCTGATCGAGAAGAAGTACGGGCCCGCGGCGCTGGCCGCCGCGGAGTAGGGCTACTTCCGGGAAGCGAAGAAGACCGCGGCCTTGCGGATCGAGTCTTCGACGGGTTCCGGTTTCCACCCCAGTTCGCGCTCGGCCTTACCGTGGTCGAGTGGCGACATCAGCTCCGCCATGCGAATTCCCGCGTAGGCGAACGGAAGATCTCGGTGCAGCAGCCGCGCCACCAGATCGTTGACGCGTGCACCGGCGCGCAGCACCGAAATCGGAATGCCGAAGCGCGGCGGTCGCCTGCCGACGGCGGTGGCGGCGATCTGGTGCAGCTCCCGGACGCTCATGTATCGGTCGGAGACGATGTAACGCTCGCCGTTTCGTCCCCGTTCGGCGGCCAAAAGCATTGCCCTGGCGGCATCTTCGATGCCCACGACCTCCGACGAGTAGCCGAAGTAGAACGGGAAACGCCCCTTGGCGACGAGGGCGATCAGGGAGCCGTGCGGCGTCGGCGCCCAATCGCCGGGACCGTAGGTGGTGGAGATGCACATCGCCACGGCGGGCAGCCCCCGCTCTCGGGCGTACGACAGCAGCAGGTTCTCGCCGGCCACCCGGGCCTCGATGTAGGGGCCGCCCTGGTCCCAGTTGTGCGGGTCGTCTTCGGTGACCGGCCGGCTGTCGCTGATCGCCAAAGACCCCGCGGTGCTGGTGTATACGAACCTCTGCAGGTCGGCATCCAGGGCGGCGTCCAGAACGTGCCGCAGCCCTTCGACGTTGGTACGAAACAATGGCGCCGGATCGCGCAGCCACATCCGGGCGTCGACCACGCAGTAGTACACGACGTCACAGCCGGCCATCGCGACACGCAGGGCGTCGTCGTCGAAGACGTCGCCGTAGCAGCGCTCGACGGGGAGGTCCTCGATCCCCTGGGTGGAACTGGTGCGGCGCAACATGACTCGCACATCGGCGCCCGAGGCGACGAGCTGCCGCGTGACATGGGACCCGAGGAAACCGCTGGCCCCGATCACCAGCTTCATCTTGGCGCCCACTAGCGATCGATCCATCCCATTTGCGCCTCGGCGTGGTGGCCGCCGACGGGTGGGGTGAGTCGGTCGATCCTCGCCAGTTGGTCGGGGGTGAGCTCGACGGTGTCGGCGGCAACGTTCTCTTCCAGGAGGGCGACGCGCTTGGTCCCCGGAATCGGCACGATGTCAGGACCTTTCGCCAGCAGCCAGGCCAACGCCACCTGGGCCGGGGTGGCGCCCACGTCGGCGGCGATGTCACGCAGCTCGTCCGCGCTGCGCAGGTTGTGCTCGAAGTTCTCGTCGAAGAAGCGGGGGTTGGTCTTGCGATAGTCGCTGTCGGGAAGCTCCCCGTTGGAGCGAATGGCGCCGGTGAGGAACCCGCGGCCCAGCGGCGAGTAGGCGACGAACCCGATGCCGAGTTCGCGTAGCACGTCGAGCACCCCGTCCTCGGGGTCGCGGGTCCACACCGAGTATTCGGACTGCACCGCGGTGATGGGATGCACGGCCTGGGCCCGGCGAATGGTGTTGACGCCCACTTCGGAAAGACCGATGTGCCGGATCTTTCCGGCTGCCACCAGCTCGGCCAGGGCTCCGATGGTGTCTTCGATCGGGGTCTCGCGATCGAGGCGGTGTTGGTAGTAGAGGTCGATGTGGTCGGTCGCCAGCCTCTTCAGGGACCCCTCCACCGCGGTGCGGATGCTGGCGGGGCTGCTGTCGAGGCCGTTACGCCCGGTGTGCGAGATCAGGCCGAACTTTGTCGCCAGCACCACCCGGTCGCGGCGGCCCTGCAGGGCGCGGGCGACGAGTTCCTCGTTCACGTAGGGCCCGTAGACCTCGGCGGTGTCGATCAACGTGACGCCGAGGTCGATGGCGCGATGAATGGTGCGAATCGATTCGGGGTCGTCGGTGCCAGCGCCGGCATAGGCGACGGACATGCCCATCGCGCCCAGGCCAAGCCGTCCGACTTCGAGTTGCGCGAGATGAGCCCGTTTCATGGCCCCATTGTGCGCCGGGCGCCTCCGGGCCATCGGGCGGGTAGCGTTGCGCTCGTGCAGGACACAGCGCGACCGGCCCGCAATCTGGCGGTCGACTTCTACCGCGTGTCGGGTGTGGTCCTGATCGTCCTGGGGCATTGGTTGGCCGGCTCGGTGACGTATCACGACGGATCTTTCGGTCGGCAGAACCCGCTCGTCGACATACCCTGGACCCAGTGGCTGACCTGGATTTTCCAGGCGGTTCCGGTGTTTTTTCTGGCGGCCGGGTACGCCGGCGCGGTGTCGTGGACCCATCGATGCGGCGCCGAGGGGTTCTCCCGAGAGGTCTGGCTTCGGCATCGTCTGGCGCGAGTGCTCGGGCCGACGGCGGTCTACATCACGATCGTGTCGGTAACCGTCATGGTTCTAGTTGCCTGCGGTGTGCCCAGCGCGGTGCTGGAATATGCGGGTTGGGCGGTGGCGATGCATCTATGGTTCCTCGCCGTCTACCTAGTGGTGGTGTCTCTGACGCCGATTGCGATTGCGGCGCAACGCCGCTGGGGGCTCTTGGTGCCGGGCGTGCTGGCGGTGGGGGTAGCGGTCCTGGATGTCGCCACGATCGTGGGCCACGTGCCCTACATTGGCTGGCTGAACTACTTCGTCTGCTGGGGGGCGCTCTATCAGCTCGGAATAGCGTGGTATTGCGGGCTATTGGCCGGCCGCAGACCGGTGCTGCTGGCGGCCGGTTCGGGGGTTGCGCTGGCGCTGTTGATCTGGCTCGCGGGGTATCCGGTCAGCATGATCGGCGTTCCCGGCCAGGCGGTGCAGAACACGACGCCGCCCACCGTGGCGATGCTGGCCTTCGCCTGCGCGCAGGCGGGGTTGGTGATGACGCTCGCGCCCGCGCTCAACCGGGCGCTGCGCGCGCGTTGGGTCAAGCGGGCGCTGGCCGTCGGCAACAACAACGTGATGGCGCTGTACCTCTGGCACATGATTCCGGTCGTGATCGTTGCAATCGTCGCGTATCCGGCGGGCCTGCTGCCCCAACCGCCGGAGGGAACGGGGCTGTGGTGGCTGGCTCGGCTGGAGTGGGTGGTCGTCCTCGGCGTGGTGACGGCGGTCGAACTCGTGTTGTTGTGGTCGTTGCGGCGTCTTTTCGCCGCTCCGCTGCCCATGCTCGGTGTGCCCCTCACCGAACGCTGGGGGGAAGTGATCATGCTGGTCGGTGCCGCGCTGGCCGCCGCTGGCCTGCATTTCTTTGCCTACGCGGGGTTCGCCCCGGACGGCCGCTTACCATGGGCGACCGCCGCGCTGTTCGCCGGCGGAGTGCTGCTGGTGGCCCTTCGCCCGACGAAGACCCGCCGCGGCGCGGTCGATCCGGCACCGCCGACCGGGCGGACTCGGGCGCACCGGGGATAACGGCCTGGCCTCTTCGGCAAGCGACTTACGACCCCTTGAGAGGGGCCGTAATGCCCTGGTCGGAGGCCGGATCTGGGAGAAACGTCTCTGGCAGGTCCCAATGCCCTCGCTAAGGGAGTACGCAGATGTTAGACAGCCTAGCGGTCACCAACAACCACGGCCCTCAAGGGTGCGCCCAGGATGCCGAAGTATTGAAGGAATCCGGTGTGCACAAGCTCGTCGTTCTGGACCGCGATGGCAACTGCTTAGCGTTCGTATTGGCCTGGGACAGTTTCGAATACGATGCGGAGACGGACGCCTACGTGTGCGTCGCCGATCGCGATGGCTCCGAACTTCTGACCGTGTACGCCGCCGGTGAGATCCACTCTGCGCCCGGCGAGAACATGTATGCCGTGACGGCGCCGGACGGGTCCGGTCCGCCACATCGCGGCCACCGCTGACCAAACCGTTACGTGTATTCGCGTCGCCTCACGCTATGATAGACCGTTCGTACGGTTAGTTATGCCGAAGGGTTCAACATGCCCAGGTCTCCTGGCAGGCGTAGCGAGATTCTGGACGCGTTCGTCCGCTATGTCGCCGAACGTGGCTATGACAGAACGAATATCGGCGACATCGCCGACGAACTCGGCATGTCAAAGGGCACAATCGTTCATCACTTCGGCACCAAAGCCCAGATGTTGCGGGAGCTCGAAGAGACCCACCTCGCCCTCCAGCTCGACGTGCTACGGATGGTCTGGGATCGCCTGACGGCCCCGCACGAACGCATCGCCGCAATCATTTTCGCGTCGGCGATGCTGCAGGTGAGCGCCCGCCACGCGACGGTCGCGAGCCAGCGCGAGGTGGTTCAACTGTCCGACGACCCGGCAATGCAGCACGTGCGCAAGCTGCGCGATCAGTTGCAGACGCACGCGATTGACGAAATCCGGAACGGGATCGACGTCGGCGTGTTCCGAAGCGTGGACGTCGAATTGGCGGCGCTGCAGCTGTGGGGATCGCTGGAGTGGATGTGGGTGTGGTTCGATCCGGCCGATTCACGGACGCCTGAAGAAGTCGGCGCCGCTTTCGTCGACGTCTTCCTCGGCGGGCTCCTGCTCGACCGCCTCGGGCTCGCCAAGTGGGCGAACCCGTCCGCGGGCGTCGTCACGGTGGTGCGTGAGTGCCTCGCCGCGGTCACGGCCGGTCGGTGAAACGCGTTGCGCGGGAGCCAAGTTCGCCGATAGTCGGCGTGGACGCGCACCGCTGAGCCGGCTGCGCCGGCAAGTCGCCATGCAACACAAAAAGCCCTGGTAAAACCGGGCGTTCGGCGGATAGCGCACTTTGTTTTGGGCGAAAGCGGGCGAGTTTTGCAATTTATTGACCGCACGTACGGTCTAATGCGATAGTTGCATCGTGGCGCAAACGATGGCGGCGTGGGGCCGGAGGGCGGGGATCCGGGCCGTCGCCTGGGAGGACCACGGTGTCCGCCCGCACCTCGAACGGCGTGGTGCGCGACGCCGGGGGTCGCCCCGAGCACCGTTGGGCCGGATCGTGACGCTCGGCGGTCGGCAAGCGTCATCATTCAAGCCGTCATCGAAATGCCTTATGTCACATATGTTTCTGTGGCATGACCGCTCTACGGGCACGGTTGCGAGTCGGAACGACGCCGGCCGGCTCCGCCTCTCCCCCGCGCCGCCGCGTCGCTCACGTGACCGGCCGGCTAAAGAGCCACAATCCCTTACGCATCCGCCCCGCGGGCCGCGCCGATGACCACCACGCACTCGTTTGCCGGCAAAGTGGGCCAGCGGATCCGGCCGGGTACCGAAGTCGCCGGCGGGTTCTTTCGGATGTGCGTGCTGACCGGCAAGGCCCTGAGGCAGCCGTTCGAGTGGCGCGAGTTCATCTGGACCGGCTGGTTCCTGATGCGGGTGTCGCTGCTGCCGACGATCGCGGTGTCCATCCCGGAAACCGTGCTGCTCATCTTCACGCTCAACCTGCTGCTGGCCGAGATCGGCGCCGCCGACGTCTCCGGTGCAGGTGCCGCGATCGGCGCGGTCACTCAGCTCGGCCCGATCGTGACCGTGCTGGTGGTCGCCGGCGCCGGGGGCACCGCCATCTGCGCCGACCTGGGCGCCCGCACCATCCGCGAGGAGATCGACGCTCTCGAGGTCCTCGGCATCGACCCGATCCACCGGCTGGTGGTGCCGCGGGTTGTCGCGTCGACGATGGTCGCGGTGCTGCTCAACGGGCTCGTGGTCGCAGTGGGCCTGGGCGGTGGCTACCTTTTCAGCGTTTACCTGCAGAACGTCTCGAGCGGCGCTTATCTCTCCACGTTGACGGCGCTGACCGGCCTGCCCGAGGTGGTGATCGCGTTCATCAAGGCCGCGACGTTCGGGCTGATCGCCGGCCTCGTCGGCTGTTACCGCGGGCTCATCGTCCGCGGCGGGTCCAAGGGTCTGGGCACCGCCGTCAACGAGACGGTGGTGCTGTGCTTCATCGCGTTGTTCGCGGTCAACGCGGCGCTGACCACCATCGGTGTCCGCTTCGGAACGGGGCGCTGATGACCGTCACCGCAGCGGATTCCACGGCGCCCGCGCGCTTCTCATGGCCCAGCTTCAGCCGATACGGGGAGGCCCCGGCCCGGGTACTGGTCGAGATCGGGCAGATGGTCTGGTTCGCGATGACGGCCGTCGGGCAGATCCCCTTCGCCATGCGCCGCTACCGCAAAGAGATGTTGCGGATGGTCGCCCAGATGGGAATGGGCACCGGCGCGATGGCCGTGGTCGGCGGCACCGCCGCCATCGTCGGCTTCATCACCCTGTCCGCGGGCTCGCTGGTCGCCATCCAGGGCTACGCGACGCTGGGCAACATCGGTGTCGAGGCGTTCACCGGGTTCTTGGCCGCGCTGGTCAACGTGCGATTCGTGGCGCCCGTGGCCGCGGGTCAGGCGTTGGCCGCGACGGTCGGTGCCGGCGCCACCGCGGAACTGGGCGCCATGCGCATCAGCGAGGAGATCGACGCGCTGGAGGTGATGAGCATCCGGTCCGTCGCGTTCCTGGCGTCCACCCGTGTGGTGGCGGGGCTGGTCGTCATCATCCCGCTCTACGGGTTGGCGATCACCCTGGCCTTCGTGTCCCAACAGGTCACGACGGTTTTCTTCTACGGGCAGTCCGCCGGCACGTACAACCACTACTTCCACACATTCCTGCGCCTCAACGACGTGGGCTGGTCGTTCGCGGAGGTGATCCTGGTCGCGGTGGTCGTGATGACCACCCACTGCTACTACGGCTACACCGCCAGCGGCGGACCGGTCGGCGTCGGCGAAGCCGTCGGCCGGTCGATGCGGCTGTCGTTGATCACGATCGTTGTCGTCGTCGTGCTGACCGCGATGGCGGTCTACGGCAAGAGCCCGAACTTCAACCTCACGGTGTAGCCGCCCATGACGACCCCGACCGCCCCGGCCCCGCAGATCAAGGACCATCCGCCACGGATCCCGCCGTACAAGACGGCGGCCGTCGTCTTCTTGGTGATCGCCGCGGTGGTGTTGTCGTTCGTGTGGCTGCAGTTCCGGGGCCGGCTCACGCCGAAGACGCCCCTGACGATGGTGGCCCCCCGGTCCGGTCTGGTGATGGATCCGAATTCGAAGGTCACCTACAACGGGGTGGAAATCGGCCGGGTGGCCAGCATTTCGCAGATCCAGCGTGATGGCGTGCCGGCGGCCAAGTTCGTCTTGGACGTCCAGCCCAAGTACATCGACCTGATCCCGGCCAACGTGGAAGCCAATATCAAGGCGACCACGGTGTTCGGCAACAAATATGTGTCGCTGACCTCTCCGAAAAACCCTACGCCGCAACGCGTTACCACGAGTCAGGTGATCGAGGCGCGGTCGGTGACGACTGAGTTCAACACGTTGTTCGGGACGATCACCTCGATCGCGGACAAGGTGGACCCGGTCAAGGTGAACCTCACGCTGGCCGCCGCCGCGCAGGCATTGACCGGGCTGGGCGACAAGTTCGGGCAATCGATCGTCAACGGCAACACCATCCTTGACGACATCAATCCGCAAATGCCGCAGATTCGCCACGACATTGCGCGGCTCGCGACCCTCGGCGACACCTACGCGAACGCCGCTCCGGATCTGCTGGACTCCCTCAACCACGCCGTGGTCACGGCGCGCACCCTGCACCGACAGGAGGCCGACCTGGACGCCGCGTTGCTGGCCGCGGCCGGGTTGGGCAACACGGGTGAAGACATTTTCCGACGCGGCGGGCCCTACTTCCAGCGGGGCGCCGCGGACCTGGTGCCCACCGCCCAGCTGCTCGACACCTACAGCCCCGAATTCTTCTGCACCATCCGCAATTACTACGACGAAGAACCCGCCGCCTTCGCGACGACGGGCGGCGGCAACGGCTACGCGCTGAGGACGATGACCGAGCTGACGTCGGGGTTGGGCGGCATCCTGACGCTCCCGGGGCTGGCCGGCACGGTGGCCACCATGGGGCTCCTCGGGCTGGCCGGACTGGTGGGCGGCGCGCCGAATCCCTATGTGTACCCGGACAATCTGCCGCGGGTGAACGCCCGCGGCGGGCCCGGGGGCGCTCCGGGTTGCTGGCAGGGCATCACCCATGACCTGTGGCCCGCGCCCGAGCTGGTGCTGGACACCGGCGCCAGCCTCGCGCCGTACAACCATCTGGACACCGGCTCGCCGTACGCCATCGAGTACGTGTGGGGCCGCCAAGTCGGGGACAACACGATCAACCCATGAAGATCACCGGCTCCGCCATCAAGCTCAGCATCGTCTCGTTCGTGCTGGCGCTGATCACCGTCTCGATCGTGGTGGTGTTCGCCCAGCTGCGCTTCAACCGCACCAACAGCTATACCGCGGAGTTCAGCAATGCCAGCGGCCTCAAAGACGGTCAGTTCGTCCGCGCCTCGGGAGTGGAGGTCGGCAAGGTCAAGAAGGTGAGGCTGGTCGATGGTGGCCGCAAGGCGCAGGTGGACTTCGCCGTCGACCGCTCGATTCCGCTCTACCAGTCGACGACGGCCCAGATCCGCTACCTCGACCTGTTCGCCAACCGCTTCCTGGAACTCAAGCGCGGCGACGGTGCGGGCGCCGACCGCGTGTTGCCGCCGGGCGGATTCATCCCGCTGTCCCGCACCTCGCCGGCCTTAGATCTCGACGCCCTGATCGGTGGTTTCAAACCCCTGTTCCGGGCGCTGGAGCCGGAAAAGGTCAACACCATCGCGTCGGCGATCATCACCGTGTTTCAGGGTCAGGGCGGCACCATCAACGACATCCTCGACCAGACCGCGCAGCTGACCTCGCACCTCGCCGAGCGTGACGAGGCGATCGGCGAGGTGGTCAAGAATCTGAATGTGGTGCTGGACACCACGGTTCGGCATCGCAAGGAATTCGACCAGACGGTCGACAACTTCGAGCGGTTGATCACCGGGCTGGAAAACCACGCCGACCCGCTTGCCGCCGGCACCGCGAACATCAGCAACGCCGCCGGCACCGTGGCCAACCTGCTGGCCGACAACCGCGCTCTGCTGCACAAGGAGATCGACTACCTGCAGGCGCTCCAGCAGCCGCTCGTGGACCAACGCGATCAGCTCAGCGATCTGATCCACAAGACGCCGACCGCGCTCAACCTGATCGGGCGCAGCATCGGCCTCTACGGCGACTGGGTGAACTTCTACCTCTGCGACCTGACGATCAAGTGGAACGGGCTACAGGCCGGCGGCCCGGTCCGGACGGTCAGGATCTGGCAGCAGCCCACGGGCAGGTGCTCACCGCAATGAGAACGCTGACCGAATTCAACCGCAGCCGTGTGGGTCTCATGGGCATTACGGTGTTGATTCTCGGCGTCGTGGTCGGCCAAAGCTTCACCAGCGTACCGATGATCTTCGCCACTCCGAGCTTCTACGGCCAGTTCACCGACACCGGCCAACTGAACAAGGGCGACAAGGTACGCATCTCCGGCGTGAATGTCGGCAAGGTGGAGTCCTTCGCGATCGACGGCGACCATGTCCTGATCAAGTTCAACATCGGCGCCAACACCATCGGCACCGAAAGCCGGCTCGCGATCAAGACCGACACCATCCTGGGCAAGAAAGTTCTCGAGATCGAGCCGCGCGGAAACCAGACGTTGAAGCCGGGCAGCGTCTTGCCGCTGAGCCAAAGCACCACCCCCTATCAGCTCTACGACGCGAACTTCGACATCACCCGGGCCGCCGCCGGCTGGGACATCGACACCGTCAAGCGCTCGCTGAACGTCTTGTCGCAGACCATCGACCAGACCTACCCGCACCTGAGCGCCACGCTCGACGGGTTGACCAAGTTCTCCGACACCATCGGCAAGCGCGACGAACAGATCAAGCACCTCCTCGCGCAGGCCCATCAGGTGGCCGGCGTGCTCGGTGACCGCAGCGAACAGATCAACCGATTGCTGGTCAACGCCAAGACGCTGCTGGTCGCGTTCAACGAGCGCGGCCGGGCCATCGACGCCCTGCTGCAAAACGTTTCGGCATTCTCGACGCAGGTGCAGAGGTTCATCAACGACAACCCGAACCTCAACCCCGTGCTGGAGCAGTTGCACGCCATCACCGACGTGCTGGTGGCGCGCAAGGACGACCTGGCCCAAACCCTCACCTATGTGAGCCAATTCGCCGCGTCGCTGGGCGAATCCGTCGCGTCGGGACCGTACTTCAAGATCGTGCTGTCCAACCTCTTGCCGTACTGGATCCTGCAGCCGTTCGTCGACGCCGCCTTCAAGAAGCGTGGTATCGATCCGGAGGACTTCTGGCGTAGCGCCGGGCTGCCCGAGTTCCGCTGGCCCGACCCGAACGGGACCCGGTTCCCCAACGGGGCGCCACCGCCGGCACCTCCGGTGCTGGAGGGCACGCCCGATCATCCGGGACCGGCCGTCCCGCCGGGAACGGCGTGTTCGTACACACCACCGGCCGACGCGCTGCCGCGGCCGTGGAACCCGTTGCCGTGCACGGGCGTTAACGTCGGCCCGTTCGGCGGCAGCTTCCCGGCGCCGATGGACGTGCAGGCCTCGCCGCCGAACCCGAACGGTCTGCCCCCGACGCCGGGAATCGCGATCGCCGGGCGGCCGGGCGAACCGCCCCCGGACGTGCCGGGCACACCCGTGCCACTGCCGACCCAGGCACCGCCGGGCGCGCGCACCGAGAACCTGCAGCCTGCCGGCCCGCTGCCGCCACCGTCGACATTCGCGCCCGCCCTGCCTCCGGGGCCACCCGCGCCGCCCGGACCCGGGAATCAACTGCCGGCCCCGTTCATCAATCCCGGCGGCACGGGAGGCAGCGGCATCACGGGAGGTAACCAGAATTGAGTGCCGTCAACACATTTCGCAACCTGCGGGCCCGGAGGGTCATCGGGGTGCTGGTGGTGGCGCTGGCGGTGCTGGCCGGATACCTCGGGTTGCAGCTCTACAACAAGCTGACGACCAACACGGTGGTCGCGTACTTCCCGGAGGCGAACGCGCTCTATGCCGGGGACAAGGTGCAGATTATGGGCGTCCGCGTTGGTGCGGTCGACAAGATCGAGCCGGCCGGCGACAAGATGAGGGTGACGTTTCACTACGAGAACAAATACAAGGTGCCCGCCAACGCGTCCGCCGTGATCGTTAACCCAACCCTGGTGGCGTCGCGCAACATTCAGTTGGAGCCGCCCTACAAGGGCGGCCCGGTGATGGGCGACAACGCGGTGATCCCCATCGAGCGCACGCAGGTCCCGACGGAGTGGGACCAACTGAGCCAGAGCGTCGCCAACGTCATCAACAAGTTGGGCCCGACACCCGAGCAGCCGAAGGGCCCGTTCGGTGACGCCATCGAGTCGTTCGCGGACGGGCTGGCCGGCAAAGGCAAGCAGATCAACACCACGCTGAACAGCCTGTCGCGGGCGCTGACCGCGCTGAACGAGGGCCGCGGGGACTTCTTCGCGGTGGTGCACAGCCTGGCACAGTTCGTCAACGCCCTGCACAAGGACGATCAGCAGTTCGTCGCGCTGAACCAGAATCTGGCCCAATTCACCGACAAGCTGACCGGGTCCGATCGCGAGCTGGCCACGGCGATACAGCAGTTCGACTCCCTCCTGTCCACGCTGCGGCCGTTCTTGGACAAGAACCGCGGGGTGTTGACAAGCGACATCGACAACCTCGCCACCGTGACCAACACGCTGGTGCAGCCCGATCCGCTGAATGGTTTGGAGACCGCCCTGCACGTGCTTCCCACGCTGGAGACGAACCTCAGCCAGATCTATCACCCGACGCACGGCGCGGTCATGTCCATCCCGGCGATCCCGAACTTCGCGAACCCAATGCAGTTCGTCTGCAGCATGATTCAGGCCGGCAGCCGGCTGGGCTACCAAGATTCCGCCGAACTGTGTGCGCAATACCTGGCGCCGGTCCTCGATGCGATCAAGTTCAACTACCTGCCCTTCGGGCTGAACCTGTTTTCCACCGCCGAGACGCTGCCCAAGGAGGTCGCCTACTCGGAGCCCCGGCTGCAGCCGCCGAACGGGTACAAGGACACGACGGTGCCCGGGATCTGGGTGCCCGACACCCCGTTGTCGCACCGCAACACCCAGCCCGGCTGGGTCGTTGCCCCGGGGATGCAAGGGCAGCAGGTGGGGCCGATCACCGCGGGCCTGTTGACCCCCGACTCGCTGGCCGAACTGATGGGCGGCCCGGACATCGCGCCCCCGCAATCGGGGCTGCAGACGCCGCCGGGACCACCGAATGCCTACGACGAGAACCCGGTGCTACCACCGATCGGCGTGCGCGCCCCGCAGGTGCCGATCCCGCCGCCGGCGCCCGGGCCGGGTGTGATCCCGGGGCCGGTCGCACCGACGCCCCCGCCCGCAGCGGCGGCCGTTTCGGCGGGACTGGGATCGTGAACACGCTGCGCGCCTTCGGCATTCGCGTCCGGCACCGGGCGCGGCAGGCGGTGGCCCTGCTGGTCGCCACCGCGGCGCTGACGTCCTGCGCGAAGTGGCACGGAATCGCGAACGTTCCGATGCCGGGCGGGCCGGGCAGCGGGCCCGGCTCGTACATCATCTACGTGCAGATGCCCGACACGCTGGCCCTGAACGACAACAGCCGGGTGCGGGTGGCCGATGTCTTCGTCGGCACGGTGCGCGCGATCGCCCTGAAGAACTGGGTGGCCACGCTGACGCTGCGGGTGGACAAGAGCGTCAAGTTGCCGCGGAACGCGACCGCCAAGATCGGGCAGACCAGCCTGCTGGGCTCCCAGCACATCGAGCTGGCCGCGCCACCCAACCCCTCGCCGGAGCCGCTGAGGCCGGGCGACACCATCCCGCTGCAAAACGCGTCGGCTTACCCCACGACCGAGCAGACGCTTGCGAGTCTCGCCATGATCTTGCGCGGGGGTGGCATCCCGAACCTCGAAACGCTGCAGAACGAGGTGTACAACATCGTGCACGGGCGGGCCGACCAGATCCGTGCCTTCCTCGGCAAGCTGGACACCTTCACCGCCCGGCTCAACGAGCAGACCGATGACATCACCCGAGCCATCGACTCCACCAACCGGCTGCTGGCGTACGTGGGTCCCCGCTCGGACGTCATCGATCGGGTCCTCACCGAATTCCCGCCCCTGCTCAAGCATTTCGCCGACAAGCAAAACCTCTTGATCAACGCGGTCGACGCGACCGGCCGCACCAGGATCAGCTTCAGCGCGCGGATCAGATAGGGGGCGCCACGGCCCAGTTCCCGCAACGGGCATTGCAGCGCCAGCAGGTCCTGGTGCAGGTCGCCCCGGGAGGCGGACAGGTATTGGTCGGCGACCTGGCTGAGTCGGCCGGTCGCGTCGACCGCGTTGATCAAGAGGTTTTGCTTGTCGGCGAAATGCTTGAGCAGGGGCGGGAATTCGGT